>CAZHRH010000082.1:0-10004 GCA_964534475.1 uncultured Wenzhouxiangellaceae bacterium | reverse complement strand
CGAGCCATTTGGCCAGGCGCTGGCCCGTCTGCAGGCCCGCAATACGCAGCTTCATGAGCGTCTGGCCGCGGCCGAGGAAGGCTTCGAGACGCGCCTGGCCGCCGTTGAAGATCGACAGGCGCAGGAATTGACCTCGCTGCGGCAGGAACTCGCCTTGCTCCGCGAACTGGTCGCGCCGCACTTGGCGCAGGAGGTCAACTGATGAACGTACCAATCAATAAAACCCGAGGACTGCAGATCGGGCTCACAGTGATCGTGGCAATGCTCACTGTCGGCACTGGCGTGAGCGCACTGGCTCAGGACTTCTCGGTCGACTGGCACACCATCGACGGCGGCGGTGAGGTACTGGCGGAAACCGCGGATCAGACCTGGCAATTGTCCGGCACGATCGGCCAGCCCGATGCCACCGAGCTGATCGATCTGGCCGGCAACGGCTGGACGCTCACTGGTGGCTTCTGGCCGGTGAATATCGAGCAGACCAACATCCTCTTTCGCGATGGATTCGAGGATTAAGGTTCACGTTTCCAGTAGTCAGATGGGCGAAAAACACGGGTTTTCGGTTTGAAGTATTTCTAAATCTGTTTCCGTCGCGAACTTGACCTTGTAGAAAGTATTTTGCTGCCCTACAGCAAGCGATTCATCAGATCTTGAAGTTCGCGTTCGTCGGCCGTAGTCCAGCCTTCGCCGACCAAGCTGCGTCGGCTCCTGGCCCAGGCGAGCGCCCGCTCCGGATCGCGGTCGCGATGGTAACGAGTCAGGAATGCGAGTGCGCCTGCACTGGCCTCGGCGCGCGGGGTTAGCTGCTTGACCAGTGATACAAGTTCGGCCGCGTCAGGTTCGCTGCGCAAAAGCATAAGACCCAGTTCCCCGCCGAAGTCCAGTTGCTCGATCAGCTCTTCGTGAGCGCTGGCCATTCTATAAGCTTCTCGCTGCGCAGCCAGCGCGGCATCCTGATCACCTCGTTGTTCGGCCAATAGAGCCCGCGCCCTGGCCAGCGGGGCATGTAGGCGCTTGAGTTCCGAATTCTCCACCCGCGCAACCGATGCATCGAGCAGTTCTGCAGCTTCGTCCGTTCGCCCTGCCGCAATCAGGGACTCGATCTTTGCAATTCTTGCCAACTCGGCACCCAGGGGTTGATCGATATCGTTGTACAGATCAAAGCTTTGCGTGAACAACTCGACGGCGCGCTGCCAGTGACTGAGATGATGCTCCGCACGTCCCTGCTGCAACAGCGCGAACGCCTGATTGGACGGGCTGCCGAGTTCGCTGGCAATGCGCTGAGCATCCGCGGCAAACTGGCGTGCTTGTTCCAGTCTCCCCAGCCTGCACAGGACCTTGGAAAGATCACCATAGCCGCGCGCCTCCATGACAGGACTGTGGTACTCCTGTGCGGCTTTGACCACGGCCTTGTATTTCACCAGCGCCAGCGGCCATTGTCCGCGCGCCATGTCGATTTCTGCCAATGAATTCATGGTCATTGCCACCTCCAAAGGCAGCTCAAGCGTTCTGCGAATCTCCAGCGACTTCTGCAAGTGCTCGGCGGCGGCGTCCGGGCGTCCTTGATCGATCAGCAACTGACCAAGGTTTTTCAGTGTCACAGCCTCGTTGTATCGATCGCCGGTTGTCATGTAGTGCGTCAAGGCAGTGAGCATCCGTTCTTCAGCCAGCGCGAAGTTGCCGCTCGTTGCTGCCAGTATGCCCAGATTGCCATAAGCACTGGCGATGTGGCTTTCAATACCGAGTTCGAGGAAGACTGACAGGGATTGCTCATACAGCTCGCCGGCCCGCTCAATGTCGCCGCGGCGCCATGCCAAAATGCCAGCGGATTGCTGCACGGTGGCCATCATGCGCCGATCATTCGAGGCCCTGGCCGCTTCCATCAATTCAGTGTACAGTTGCTCAGTGTAGTCCCAGTCGCCCATCCGGCGTGTCGCGATGGTAAGGTGATACTTGGCCTGGAGCAGCTCCGGCGCTGCGGCCAGCACTGTATCGAAGAATCGTGCGGCTTCTTCCCACTGGCCTCGAAGCCGGGCATCCAGCCCGCGCGCGAAGGCCTGATTGATGAACGCATCGTCTGTGACCAGGCCACGCTGCGCGCGCTCAGCACCCTGCCAGCGCGACAGCGACTCAGACAAAGTCTGCCCGGCGGCCACGGCCAGCACCGGAATGTCTGCACCCTGAAGCACCATATCCGGCGCTTCCGATGTGCTGTCGACATACGAGACCTCTAGTCGATAGCCGCCGTCGGCGAGGAATAAACGCGGGATCAACACGCGGTCGACGCTCGTGTTCAGCTTCAGCACGCGTGCCTGCGACGCCGGGTCTGCGGCCTCTGAGTATCGACCGATTGTCGATAGCACCTGCCGTGTATCGACCCGACGAACGCCACCGTCTTCCAGCACGCTGTCGATCAGCGGCAGAACCCCGAGTTCGACCCAGTCGAGGCGCGCATCACCAGTTTCGTTCTGTACCGGCAGCACCGCGATGCGCAGCTCGGCATCCTGTGGCTCCTCCCAGCGTAACCAGGCCATGAGCAGCGCGACCAGGGCAATCGCAAAGACCGGGACAGCAATCTGTCGTGCGCGCTTTCGATAACCCACGTCGTCCGCCTGCGGCTTGTCTGTCGTTGCTGCCGGTTCCTCGATAACCTCCACCGCCGCCACGAAGCGATAGCCAACGCCGTAGACCGTCGCGACCCACTCCTCGGTCTCACCACCCAGTGCCTGGCGTACTTTGCTGACCGCCTGGGCGACGGTCGATTCTGATACTGGGCGTGAGCGCCAGACCGCGCGCAACAGTTCGTCCTTGTCGACGACCCTTCCGGGATTTTGCATCAGATAAACAAGCAGATCAAATGCGCGCCGCTCGAGAGCAACCGACTGACCGTCGATTTCCAGCTCACGCGTCGCAGGACGAACACGAATGTTTGCGCTACAAAGCTCTACAGTATCAATGCTGGTCATTGCATATGACCGGTAATTATGTTGCTAGGATTTTACATGATTCTGCTGCTCCTTCAACGATTTCGAGCCCGCGGCGGTTCTGATCAGGCCGATGTGAATGCGCCACCATCTTGAGGCCGCGTTCAGGCGCGGTTTCCACCACCGCCTGTGCCTGTTCCAGCGCCATATTGTCCTCATCGCATGGACTTAAACACGAAATCCATAGCGTTGCGTTGGTCGCTATGGGGACAAGCTTGAATCTGTCATACTATGTCGCTGATTCAATAGATATCTGGATATGACTGCCGCAAACGCCCTGAAAACCATTGTTTATGCCCTCGGTGCCAATACAGCGATTGTGGACGCCAAACCGAGCGCTGCTGTTATCACCGCCTCGACGCAATGCTGGCCACAGGCATTCACGTGGTGGCCGATGCCGGCAATCAGAACTGAGTGAGTAATCTGGACATGACCACAGAAACCGCATCAGCAGCGCAACGCGTCGGCTTTGTTTCACTGGGCTGCCCCAAGGCGCTGGTGGATTCTGAACGCATCCTCACCCGCTTGCGGGATGACGGCTACCAGATCGCGCCGGATTACGACAGCGCTGATCTGGTGGTGGTCAACACCTGTGGCTTTATCGATGACGCCAAAGCCGAGTCGATCGCCAGCATCGGCGAAGCGCTGGATGCCAACGGCCGTGTCATCGTCACTGGCTGTCTTGGCGCCACGCCGGATGAGATCACCGCGATACATCCGCAGGTACTGCACGTCAGCGGCCCGCAGCAATACGATGTCGTTGTCGATGCGGTGCATCAGCATCTGCCGCCAGCAGCCAACCCGTTCGTCGATCTGATCCCGGCAAAGCGACATGAGTCGGCGGGCATCAAGCTGACGCCGTCACATTATGCCTACCTGAAAATCTCCGAAGGCTGCAATCATCACTGCAGCTTCTGCATCATCCCGTCCATGCGCGGCAAACTGGTCAGCCGGCCGCTGGGCATGGTCATGCGCGAAGCCGAACAACTTGCAGAGCGCGGCGTGCGCGAGCTGCTGGTGATTTCGCAGGACACCAGCGCCTATGGTGTTGACACGCGTTATCAGACAGACTGGTGGCAACAGCGCGAGTACCAGACGCGGCTGGTCGGCCTGTGCAAGGCCATGGGTGAACTGCAGCGTCAGACCGGCGTCTGGGTACGGCTGCACTATGTGTATCCGTATCCGCATGTGGATGACATCATCCCGCTGATGCGCGATGGCCTGATCCTGCCCTACCTGGACATTCCGTTTCAGCACGGCAGCCGCTCGGTGCTGAAACGCATGCGCCGCCCGGCGGCCACGGAAAACAACCTGGAGCGCATCACCCGCTGGCGCGACATCTGTCCCGAAATCACCATCCGCAGCACGTTTATTGTCGGTTTTCCCGGCGAGACCGATGCCGAGTTTGAACAACTGCTGGAATTCCTGCAGGCAGCGCAACTGGACCGGGTCGGCTGCTTCCAGTACTCACCGGTAGATGGGGCCGCCGCCAATGAACTTGCACCAGCAATACCCGATGAGGTCAAGCAACAGCGCTGGGAGCGCTTTATGCAGACCCAGGCGGAAATCAGCCGCAGCAAGCTGCAGGCAAAAATCGGCAGCCGGCAGATGGCGCTGGTGGATGCGCTGGCGGAAGACGAAGTCGGCACCACGGTTGCTCTGGCTCGCGGCCATGCCGACGCCCCGGAAATCGATGGCCAGATCGTTGTTGCCGACGCTGCCCATTTGCAGCCCGGTGACCGCATCGAGGTGCTGATCGATGCCGCCGATGACTACGATTTGTATGGCCGAATGATTGATGCAGCCTGAAACCGCACTGTTGCAGCGGCTGGCAACTGGCTGGTCACCACAACGCTCGCTGCTGTTGATCAATCCACCCGATGCGCCGGCAGATTATAATGCGCTGCCACTCAGTGGCGTACTCCATGATCGATTTGATCAGTATCAGCGCTGGGAAACTGCGCAATCAGATGTCTTGCCGGTATGGTTTGCGACCCACCTTGAGTGCGCACAGATGCCGCCAAGTGCTGTCGTGATATTGTTTCTGCCCAAGGGCAAAGCCAGGCTGCAAGCGCAGTTGCTGTGGCTGGCTGCCGCCGCACCGGGCCTGCAGATCGTGTTGATCGGCGCAATCAAGGCTGGCATCAAAAGCGCCGGCAAACTGCTGTCTTTGCATTGTCATCAGGTGCGCAAGCTGGATGCCGCAAGGCATTGCCAGGCACTCGTCGGCACACTGCAGCAGCCGGCAGACGAGCCTAAACACGATTTTGACTCGCTGTATGCACATTGGCAAATCAATGCTGCCGAACTCACCTCTGCCAGCGATGATGCGGCAGGCAATACGCAGGCGCTGCCAGACCTGACCATCACCACCCTGCCCGGCGTGTTTGCCAGCGGTCATGTGGATGCCGGCTCAAGACTGCTGCTGCAAACGCTGATCGCAGCAAACAACAGGCTGCCGCGCAGTGGTGCACTGCTGGATTATGGCTGCGGTTGCGGTGTGCTGGCGGCAGTGGCGCACCGACTGTTACCCAATCTGAAGGTCACGGCAGTGGATACCGATGCCTGGGCGCTGGCAGCCGCACGCAAAACCCTCGCTGATGCTGAAGCAGTGAGCATCTTGCCCAGTGCCAGCGCCCGTGACATTGGCGGCAGCTATGAATTGATCATCAGCAATCCGCCGTTTCATCGCCAGTTTCAGCACACCACCGCGATCACTGCCAGCTTTCTGCAACAACTGCCGCAACTGTTAAGCCGTCATGGCCAGTGCTGGCTGGTTGCCAATCGGTTTCTGCCGTATGAGCGCATGCTGGCGGACACACGTATGGCCTTTAAGCAAGTGGCTGCGACGCCAGAGTTCAAAGTGATGCGCATTGCACGGTATTGATGATTGCGGGTGTTGCTGGTTATACAAATCTTGGCTTGAGATCCCTCGGTTCGCTGCGCTCACTCGGGATGACAAAAACCTTACTGCGCTCGCTCGGGATGACTTACACTTTGCTGCGCTCAATCGGCATGACAGTAACCGTACTGCGCTGAATCGGATGACGTGTAGTATTCAGTCATCACTCAGAACAACAACAAACTTTGCTGTGCTAAGTCGATACATATGCGGCATGAATCGGCTATACAACACCAGCCGCGTTGAGCAGCACCACCAGCAAGGCCAGCGGCACAAAAAAGCGCATCAGCCAGAGCCAGCCACGATACAGTTCATCACTGATGTCCGAGAGCTGTTCACGCACAATCACCCGGCTCAATACCCAACCGGCAAATACCGCGACCAGCAGGCCGCCGATCGGCAGCATGACATTGATGGAAATGTATTCGATCAGTTCCTGGAAGTTTTTGCCCCAGAGCAAAAATTCCGACCAGTGGTTGAACGACAGCACGCTGCCGATGCCCAAAAGCCAGGTGCTGCCACCGATGATCAACACCGAAACCGGTCGATTAAACCGCGTACGCTCGACCAGATAAGCGGTGCCCGGCTCGAGCAGAGAGATTGCCGAGGTCCAGGCCGCCACCGCCAGCAGGACAAAGAACGCCAGCGCATACAGGTTGCCGAATGCCATCGCCGCAAACGCATGCGGCAGGGTCACAAAGATCAGCCCCGGACCACCACTGCCCTGCAGATCAAAAGCAAATACAATCGGGAAGATGGCCAGGCCGGCGAGAATGGCAACGCCGGAATCGGCCAGTGCGATGATTGCAGCCGTTTTGCCGATGTTAATGTCACGCGGCACGTAGGCACCATAGGCCATGATGCCGGTCATGCCCAGACTGAGACTGAAAAACGCCTGCCCCACCGCCTGCAGAATTGCATCACCCGTGATGGCAGAAAAGTCCGGTCGGAACAAATACACCACCGACTGCACGAAATGGCCGCTGGCCATGCCATAACCGACCATGATCAGCAGCAGCGCAAACAACAACGGCATCAACAAACGCACCGAGCCTTCCAGGCCTTTTTCCACTCCCAGCGCCACCACCGCCACACTGCTGGCAAGAAACAGCGTTGACCACAGCAGCAACTGGGCCGGTGATGCCAGCAGAGCGTCAAAATGCGCCTCAGGTGTGTTAGCAAAGGCGCTATTGCCGGCCAGCTCGACAATGTAGATCCAGACATAGGACAGCGTCCAGCCGGCGACCACCACATAAAAAGACAACCCCATCACGCCCACCACCGCGCCCATGATACCGATGATGCTCCAGGCGCGGTTGGCATTGCTGCGCCGGGCCAGATGCAACAGGCTGTTGATCGGGCTGTGGCGGCCGGCGCGACCGAGCAGGATCTCCGCCATCAGCAACGGAACACCTACCAGCGCAATGCAGGCAAGATAAATCAGCACAAAGGCACCGCCACCGTTCTCGGCCGTGACATAGGGAAAACGCCAGATATTACCGAGCCCGACGGCGGCGCCGGTGGCGGCAAGAATAAAGGCAAACTTGGAAGACCACATGCCGTGGCCGCTGATCTGTTCGGTGGTCTGGTTTTTCAGCATGCTGCGGTTGCTGCGGCTTGAGAATACAGCGGCAGATTATGCCACGTTCACTGCCGCGGTGCCGACTACACTATTTTTCTGACTGCACAAGCACACTATTTTTCTGACTGCAGCTCAGCGCGCTGGCGTCTGGCCTGCTTGGGATCAATGCGCAGAGGGCGATAGATTTCCACCCGATCACCATCTTGCAGCTTGTGGTTGCAGCTGCACTGCTGGCCGAATATACCGACCCGCTGTGACCATGGCAGCTCGGCATCCAGCAATTCCGGATATTGTTGCAAAATACCGGAGCGCTCGACCGCATCGGCCACGGTGGCATCAGTCGGCAGCCTCACATCCAGCAAGCGCTGCTGATCCGGCAAGGCATAGATCACCTCGACCTGAATGCAGCCTGCATCATCAGTTGCCGACGCGGATTGTTCGGCATCATCCATCACAACTGCGACATCGGCACCGGCTTGCCGTACAACTGTTCGGCGCGACGGGAAAAATCCTGAATCAGCCGATCGGCAATGCGCTTGAAGCCCAGTTGCATGGCACGACTGAACAACTGTTGATCCATTTGAAATGCCATGCTCAGCACCACCTTGCAACCAACCGCACCAAAACCCTTGAAATGCCAGGCGCCCTGAAATTGATCAAATGGGCCTTCATGCAGGTCAAGTATCACCGATTCATATGGCTGAAAATGATTGCGCGTAATCAGGCTGGCCTGCACACCGGCAATGCGCAGATCCATACCGGCCAGATGCTGCTCGGCGCTGTTTTCAATGATGCGCGCGGCCTCAATCCAGCTAAGAAACTGCGGATAGTGCTCAACATCCACCACCAGCGCATACATCTGTTCGGCGCTGTAGCGCAACAGCGCGCTGTGTTCAATGCGCATCATTTCCATGCTGTCATCGAGCCAGCATCAGGCATCTTTCGGTCACACTGGTCAATCTGCATCGAGGTGGCAAATTCATTGCCCTATTATCGTGCATAATGATCGACTGTTCGAGTCTCTGCCCCGAACCGCTTCAATTTCCGCGCACCAGCCCCCAAGTTGTCACAATGACTAAAGCACCGAAAAAATCCGCCAGCACCATTGCCCGCAACAAACGCGCGCGCTTCGACTACTTTATCGAAGAAACACTGGAAGCCGGTATCGCGCTGCTTGGCTGGGAGCTAAAAAGCATCCGCGCCGGCAAGGTACAGATTGCCGAGAGCTACGTGTTCCTGCGCCGTGGCGAGGTCTGGCTGTATGGTGCCCACATTACACCGCTGCCAACCGCATCCACCCATGTGCAGCCTAACCCCACGCGCGATCGCAAGCTGTTGCTGCACAAACGGGAGATCAGCCGACTGCTTGGTGCCACCGAGCGTAAAGGTTATGCGCTGGTACCACTGGACATGTACTGGAAACAAGGGCGGGTCAAGCTGGCAATCGGTCTGGCGCGCGGCAAGAAGCAGCACGACAAGCGTGATACGCAGAAGGATCGCGACTGGGAGCGGCAGAAGGAGCGCATTCTCAAGCATGGCTAAAGCACCTGCTGTGCAGGAACTGTAACATTTTCCAGCACTGGCCACTATAAGTCGGCAAACCACAGGAGACATCACATGAAAACTCACTCTATGCCGACTTTCGCCACCATTCTGCTGACCATAATGCTGATCGCGTCGCCAGCGAAAATACTGGCCCAGTCGGGCTCTGCCATGCCGCTGGCAGCGATAGACTCGGCGTTTTATCTGCAGATCAACATCGACCGCATGCGCACGGGAGCTGCCTCAGCACAGCTCTATCAGTGGCTGGAGCGGGAGGCACTCAAAGAGTTGCGCGAAGAACTCGGCAACGACATGATTGATCAACTCGACGGCATCAGCATTTTCGGCAGCGGAGCCCAGCAGCATCCAGCCATTGTTCTGCATGGTGCCATCAGCCAGCAACTTCGCGATCGCATTGTGGACAAGTTTTTTGCCGAAAATGACAAGGTAGAACTGCTCAGCAAACACCAGCGCAATTACTATGCCTTTGGTGACATCGACATCAAACTGGATGGCCTGACCATCAATGAAATCGACAGCGACATGCTGTTTCTGGCCTTTGGCGACAACAACCAGACCCTGATTACGCCAGCAGATGATGTGCTGGACGTTTTTCTGCAGCAGGAATCGTTTGTGATACAGACCATGCCGCAGGATCTGATCGTGATCCAGGCCGATCGCACGCTGGTACAAGGCGGCATGAACCCGAAGCACAAGGTGTTTGGTGACCAGGGTGCCTGGCAATCATCATTGTTTCGCAATGTGGAAAAATTTGCCCTGGTGGTGGCCGATGCCGAGGACAGCATCAACATCAGCCTGGAAGCGCACAGCGCCGACAGCACTGCGGCCACTGCGTTGGCCAACATCGCCCAGGGCATACTCTCATTGAAAGCACTGGCTGATGCCGAGGACAAGGATGAGGATCTGGCCTGGATCAACCGGCTCAAGGTCAGCAACGACAGCAACATCACCCGCTTCGACCTCGGCCTGCCGGTGC
>CAZHRH010000081.1:0-10084 GCA_964534475.1 uncultured Wenzhouxiangellaceae bacterium | reverse complement strand
CGCTCAACCTGAACGCCCAGGTGTCCAAGGGCTTTCGCTTGGGTGGCATTAATGACCCGTTGAATGCGCCTCTGTGCTCGCCCCAGGATTTGGTGACGTTTGGCGGGCGGCCTTCGTTCGACGATGAAGAACTGTGGAATTACGAAGTGGGTGCCAAGTCCACGTTCTTGGGTGGCCGCGGCACATTTAACGTGGCCGCTTACTGGATGGACATTGACGATCTGCAGGCCACGCTGACCGCCGGCACTTGTTCCTCGCGCATCATCTTCAATGTGCCCAATTCCCGCGTGCGCGGTGTTGACTTCGAGCTGGCTCTGCAGCCGACCCGCAACATCAATCTGAGTCTGGCCGGTACCGTGGTGGATGCCGAACTGCGTTCTACCATCACCTCCGTGGGTGAAGACGGCAGCGAATCGGTGGTTGAGGCCATTGAGCGCGGCAACCGTCTGCCCACCACGCCTCGATTTGAACTCAATGCCGCCGCCAACTTCAACTGGAACATAGGCAATGGCTGGGAAGGCTTCGTTAATACCAGCATCCAACATGTTGGGTCACGCTTTACCCAGATCGGCGATCAAGCCGAGGGCTTCGGCACGGTGGATATCGCCACCGGTCTGCCCAACAATATCGGCAATGTTGATCAGGCGACCTTTGTGTTTGACCCCAAGTTACCCGCCTATCAGCTTGGCAATGCACGCGCCGGTATCCGCAGTCCGGCCTGGGAATTTGCCATCTTTGCCAACAACATCTGGGACGAAAACGCCAAGCTGGCGCTGGACCAGGAACGCGGACGTCTGGCAAGGGTAGGGTTTCTGGTCGCCCAGGCACGGACCTTCGGCCTTACCGCGAGGCGTTTTTTTAATTTCTGAACAATCTTTCAGAACCCAGAACGGCAGCTACAAGCTGCCGTTTTTTTTTACCTCAAGATTTTTGTCCTAAGCAGATGCAATTTTAGTGTTGATAATCATTCCTATTCGTATTAGTATAAAGACCTGAATGACAATAGCCACGTCTGTCAAGCCAATGGTCGCAACCACCAGCCAGGCAGTTTTTGACTGAGAACAGGAATAAGGATGCATTGGCATGGCAGTTTGTGAGAAAGATTGTGTTGTAAATGGCAACAGCTCATTACGGATCTGGATGATTTTCGGCTTGTTACTTGTCAACAGTTTGCATATTGCCGCTGCCACGGAGCCGGGAAAGGCTTCAGTGCGGGAAGATAGCAGTGGCACCGGCAAACCGTCTGCGGCGCAGTCTGTTGGCGTCGACCGCAATAACAAACAATCGGCATCGGGTGCTGATGCAAAACAAGGCAAACGAGCAGCGGGCAACGATGGCCTGCAGCAGGCGCGCCTGGACAACATCACCGTGGTTGCCACGCGCACCGAGCGCGAGCTGTTTACCACACCGGCCGCGGTTTCCAGGCTGGACGCCGCCTACATCGATGAAGTGCAGCCTTACGCTTATAACGATTTGTTTGAAACTCTGCCCGGCATCACCGTACAGGGCGGACCCAGGCGTATCGCCGAGGAACCAGCCATCCGCGGCTTTGCCGATGAGCAGGTGGTAATCCGCATCGATGGCACCCGGCAAAGCTTCAACCAGGCCCATCGCGGCCGCTTTCTGCTCGATCCGGACCTGCTCAAATCCATCGAAGTACTGCGCGGGGCAGCATCTGCGGCCTATGGCAGTGGTGCGCTGGGCGGCGTGTTTGATATCCAGACCAAAAGCGGTCGCGACTACACTGCCGGCCAGGATGGTTTTGGCGCCCGTTTCAAGCTGGCATACCAGAGCAATGGCGAGGAATTCGGCAGCTTCAACACGCTGTTTGCGCAATATGGTCAGGTCGATTTCATCGGCAGCTTTGTCTATCGCGACGTGGGCGAGGATCTGGAAGATGGTAACGACAACCCGATCCTTGCCAGTCAGGACGAGCTTAGCAACGGCTTTATCAAACTGGGCTGGCAGCCGGGCGCAGACCAGCGCCTGGAATACACCTTCGAACTATTCGACAATGAAGGCCTGAATCCGCCTAACGCCAATGATGTGGCGACCGCCACCAATCTGGTTGATCGCGATACCGAACGTCGCAACCATCGGGTACGCTACCAGTGGGATCCGCAGGACATTGCCTGGCTGGATCTGCAGGCAGTGGCCTACCGTAACGAGATCGACGTCAACGAATTCCGTCTCAACGATGATCGTTTCGACACCACGGACTTTGTTACCGAGGGTGCGGAACTGTTCAACACTTCGCGCTTTGACATCGGCCTGTATGAGCCGGTGGCATTGACCTGGGGCTTGGAGTTCTATCAGGACAAGCAAAGCGGCACCCGTGATGGTGATGACCGTTTGCAGTTCCCCGATGCCAAGGTCGATTACAGCGCGGCCTATGTGCAGGCCGAATTGCAGTTAACCCGCCAATTAAGCCTGATCCCCGGGCTGCGCTACGACAGTTTTGACTATAAAGCCGACAATTTCAGCCGCAATCGCAGCGACAACAAGGTGACGCCAAAAGTGGCGCTGGGCTTTGAGGCCAGTCGTAACTGGTATTTCTGGGGCGAGTATTCGCAGGCATTCCGGGCGCCAAGCCTGACCGAGTTGTTCGCTGATGGTGTGCATTTCATTGTGCCGCTGGGGCCGGGTCAGGTGGTCATCAACGAATTTGTGCCAACGCCGGATCTGCAGCCGGAATCGGCTGATCAGGTGCAACTGGGGGGGCGCTATCGTTACCAGGGATTATTCACCGAAAACGATGAGTTCAGCATCGAACTGACCGCTTTCCACAGTGATGTGGACAATTTCGTCGATCAGTTTGTGGTGTTCATCTCCGGTGCGCCCGAGTTTGATCCGTTCACACAAACACTGGTGTTTCCAGGTCTTACATCCAACCGCAATATCGATGCCCGCTTCAAGGGTATGGAAGCAGAAATCCGCTATGACAGCGGTATGGCATTCGCCGCACTCAGTCTGTCGCTGCTGGATGCACAGCAGCGCAATAGCGACCTCAGTCTTGCCAGCACGCCGCCGGATCAGGCCAGCCTGCGCGCCGGGATCAGGTTGCTGGATCGCAGTCTAACTATCGGCGGCGAATGGATCGTGGCTTCGGACCGCGACAATGTGCCCGATGATGCCATTGAAACCGATGGCTACGGCAAGCTGGATCTGTTCACCAGTTGGACGCCAGCCAGCGGTATGCTGCGTGACTTCGAGCTGCGCTTTAACGTAGACAATCTGCTGAACAAGAACTTTCGCATCCATCCCAACGGGATCAACCAGCCAGGACGCAGCTTTCGCCTGTCACTGGCCAGAACTTTTGCAGGATTCTGATTATGACCATTAGCAATGACAATACACTTTCACTTTCAGCTCAAGCCAAGCCAACGGACGCACATGCCGATTACAGCAACCCCGGCTTGCCGCAAATCGACAGCGGTATGTTACTGGGTTCGCGCAAACGCATGTTGATCCGTCACGGCGAAAAAAGATATCTGTTGCGGCAGACCCGGCGCGGCAAGCTGATACTGACCGGCCATGAAGACTGACTAACTACCAAGCAACTGAGGAGTTTACCTATGAATACACGCTTTTTGATCACATCGCTGCTGGTTCTGCTGGCAGGCAATGCCATTGCAGTTGACATCGGCAGTTTGGCCAAGGACCGCACGGCCATTCTGGCCATGACCGGTGAATACCATGTTGATTTTGACTTTCGCGAGACCGTCGCGCTGCGTCCCGGTTATGCATTGACCGAGCCATATCACGCCGAGGCCACCGAGTATGTGGAAGTCATCGAGGACCGCGGCGATTTCATTTCGCTGCAGCATATCCTGGTGATGCCTGACGATGACGGTGACACGCAGGTGGTCAAGCATTGGCGCCAGGACTGGCAGTATCAGCCGGCTGAGCTGTTGACGTTCAATGGCAAACGAAGCTGGGTGCAGTTACCGGTGGCTGCAAATGATGCTGAAGGTGCCTGGAGCCAGACGGTGTGGCAGGTCGATGACAGCCCGCGTTATTCCGGTTTTGGCCGTTGGCAGCATGATGGCAGCTTTTCGGCCTGGACATCCAACCGCAGCTGGCGGCCACTGCCGCGACGTGAATACACCAAGCGCGATGATTACCACGTTATGGAGGCCACCAACCGGCACGTCATTACACCCGATGGTTGGGTGCATGAGCAGGACAACAGCAAGCTGGACCTGGACAATCCCGGCACGCCCTATATCGCCCACGAGATCGGCGTGAACAAGTACACGCGTATCGATGATCATGATTTCAGCGCCGGACGGCAATACTGGCAGCAAACAGCAGTGCTGTGGCAGCGCGTGCGTGATTACTGGGAAGAGCTGCTGGCTGAACGTGACCGCGTGCAACTGGCGGCCGAAGTGGATGGCGAAAAACTGTATGAAGCGATGTTTTCGCTGGCCGAACGTTTGACCACGGATGAACCGGATCCGGTCGCTGAAGTACTGGCCGAAGTCTCGCCGCTGATGGATCGGTTTGTGCTTGGACGCTCAGCCGCGACAGCGGGTACCACATCGCTGGCCCTGCAAGAGCAGGCTTATTGAGCGCAAGCAGATTGGCGGTCACAGGGCATGCCGTTCAATCGGCATAGCCCCAATGTCTGGCCCAGCCGTCCAGCCGTTTAAAGTCTGCCGGTAACAGCCTGGAATAATGCCGCCAGCGCTGCATGCCGGAGCTTTGCAAGGGCTGGCGTACCTGCTGTGCGCTGGGCGTGTCGATATAGCGATTGGCACCGCGTTGGCTATCATCCAGTACCGCTTCGTGCCATGGCATATCAAGAAACGCAAGCACTGCTTGCAGCGTCTCGCGTGGCTGCTGCAACAGTGCTTCATGCCGGATCTGCAGGCAATCCGGTGGCAGCTTTTTCAGGCTCAGCACGGCCAGTTGCATGACTAGATCATAATAAGCGACGCTGCTGTCCAGGCTGAGGAACTGCCGCATGGCTGCGTTGAGGGCAAACATCTGCTGCCAGCAACTGAACACCACGGCGCGAGGATCACGCAGCGCAAACAGGATCTTTGCGTTTGGAAACAATAGTTTGATGACCGGCAGCAACACGCTGTTCAGCGGCAGCTTATCGATCAATAGGGCGTTTTGCTGATGGTCTCCGGCATTGTTTTGTTGATGCATGCTGTCCAGCCTTTGCCAATAAGCAAGCCGGTAGTCTTCCCGCTGTTGTGGTGACAGTTGCATCACCGCCTGTAGTGGCGCATCCGAGTCCAGCAGCAGCTCATGCAGATCGGCCAGGTTGTCGTTTTCTTCCACGCTGTCGATGAGCGGATGCGCGATCAGCATCTGCTCCAGCAGGGTGGTGCCCGAGCGCGGAAAGCCCAGCAAAAACACCGGCACGCGTTGCTCACGCTGAGCTTGCGCCAGATCATGTGCCGGCTCAACTCCGGCCTCGCTGTACCCGCTGGAGCCATCTGCAAGCGTCTGCAGCTCTTGCTGCAGACGGCGGATGAATGCCGGCGCGTAAATACTGCTGGCTTGTTTAGCACCAGTTTCAGTTGATTTTTCCGGCGACTTGGTGTGCAGATCGCGCAGCAGTTGATTGCTTTGCTCAAACGCGGCATAGGCCTCGGGGAAGCGCCCCAGTGCCTGCGCCGACATGCCCAAACGATGGCTGGCAATGGCGCGATTGTGCAGGCTTAAATCAGTCCGCTGCAGCAGTCTGGTCATGCTGTCGTGGCTGGCAGCGGCATCGTTTGTGTGCAAGTGCAATAGTGCCTGGCCAAGGCGAGCAACGATATGATCGGGCTGCTGCTGCAGTACCTGCTGATAGCCGTGCCGGGCAGGTTCGATGCGACCGCTACCCAGGTTCAGATCGGCCAGCATGGCCAGGGCATCGGCATGCTGCGGATTGATTTGCAGCAACTGCTGCAGTTGCGCGCGCGCTTGAGCGGGCAAGCCGGTTTGCTGGTAGGCGCAGGCGAGCTGAAAACGGGCGCGTTGATTGTGTGGCTGCGACGGCAAGACCCGCTGCAGGCATTCAATGGCAAGCTGTGGCGCATGCAGATGCCGATGTACCTGGGCCAGGTTGATCAATGCGTCCAGATTATTCGGCTGCCGCTGCAGCAGTTGCTGCAGCCAGTAACGTGCTTGCCGGTAAGCACCGCATTGCCCCAGTGCGGCACCGGCGATGGCCATGGCCGTTACGTTGTCTGGTTGTTGCTGTAATATGGCGAGCGCGATGTCGGCAGCAGCTCTGCCATCGCCTGCCTGCAGGTGGCCGATGGCCTGTTGCAAGCCAGCCTGTTTCAACCCTTGCCTTTGGTGCGGGTTTTTTTCTCTGCCGCGTTGGATTCCAGAAACTTGATGATCATGCCGGCAATGTCTTTGCCGGTCGCGGCTTCAATGCCTTCCAGGCCGGGTGATGAATTGACCTCCATGACCACCGGGCCGTGGTTGGCGCGCAGCAGATCCACGCCAGCGACGTTCAAACCCATGACTTTGGCAGCGCGCACGGCGGTACTGCGCTCTTCCGGCGTGATCCGGATCACTTCAGCGCTGCCGCCGCGATGCAGATTGGAGCGAAATTCGCCGGCCTGAGCCTGCCGGCGCATGGCTGCGACCACTTTGCCACCGATGACAAAACAACGGATGTCGGCACCGCCGGCCTCCTTGATGTATTCCTGCACCATAATGTTGGCATTCAGGCCCATGAACGCCTCGATCACGCTTTCTGCCGCCTGCCGGGTTTCCGCCAGTACCACGCCGATGCCCTGGGTGCCTTCCAGCAATTTGATGACCAGCGGTGCGCCGCCGACCATCTTGATCAGGTCATGAATATCATCCGGTGAGCGACAGAACCCGGTCACGGGCAACCCGATACCGCGCCGGGACAGCAATTGCAGCGAGCGCAGCTTGTCGCGTGAACGACTGATGGCCACTGATTCATTCAGTGGAAAGGTGCCGATCATCTCGAACTGACGCAACACGGCGGTACCGTAAAACGTCACCGAGGCACCAATGCGCGGAATCACCGCATCTGGTTTTGGCAGCACTTCGCCCTTGTAGTGGATCATCGGTCTATGGCTGACGATGTTCATGTAGCAGCGTAGCGTGTCAACCACCTGCATATCGTGATCACGCGCCAGCCCTGCTTCCAGCAGTCTGGCGGTGGAATAAATGCGTTTGCTGCGCGAAAGTATGGTGATTTTCATGTTTTTTGCGGTTTGAATCAGGTGATATTTATCGCGTGGCAGGGTAACCCTGGATGTAGCGACTGCCAGGATCGACCAAAGCATGATGGCTCATGGCGTTGCGTCCCAATAGCATACGATAACGCATTTTTTTGCGGCAGGTCAGAGTGATCTCGGCATTCCATTCAGTAAAGCCAAGCAGTATTTTGGTGTCGATACAATAGCGCTCTTCCAGCTCACCGGACGTGTTGCGCACGTTGCGGATATTGGCCATGCGTGTCTCGCAGTCGATGTAACGATTGGGTCGTGGTGATCCTACCGGAACCCTGAAGCGCAGCCAGTCCTGACCGCGCCGGCGAAAGGTCACCAGGTCGCTGACGTGCAGCGCCGAGGTCTTGGCGCCGGTATCGATTCTGGCACGCAGACGATTGACGCCAAGATCGGGCAGGCCGATCCATTCACAGGCGCCAATAATAATGGTTGCATGTTTCATTATGGTGAAGTGCTCATAAGTTGATTGGTTGCTGCCATATTTCTGTCACGATGATGCCATATCCTTGCCTCATTGGTTCTAAATTGTGATGGAAGTGGCTTATGCATATCGCAATCATCGGCTGTGGTTATGTTGGCTTGACCAGCGCTGCCTGTCTGGCCGCAGTTGGCAACGACGTCACGGCAATGGATGCCGATGGACAGCGCATTCGTCTGCTGCTTGACGGCAAGCTGCCGATCTATGAGCCGGGTCTGAAAAAACTGATCAAGGACAATCTCGCTGCCGGTCGTATTGTATTCTCCCATTCCTTGACTTGTACCGTGGCCAGCGCCGATATTGTCATCATCGCCGTGGGCACGCCGGTGGCCGACGATGGCAGTGCCGATCTTGACGCCGTGCATAAGGTCGCTGACAGCCTGGCCAACCAGGTGCGCAGTGACGCGCTGTTGGTGATCAAATCCACGGTGCCTGCAGGCACCACGCAGGCAGTCTTGGCACAAATCAACAGCTTGCGCGTGAGCGCTGGCAACCCGCCGCTGGCAGATATCGCGTTCAATCCGGAGTTTCTCAAGGAGGGCGCTGCGGTGGCCGATTTCCAGCGTCCGGATCGTATTATCATCGGCGTGCAAACGCAGCGCGCGGAACAGTTGCTCAGACGCATGTATGCGCCGTTCAACCGCAATCATCAGAAGCTGCTGGTGATGGACATCGCCTCGGCTGAGCTGAGCAAATATGCGGCCAATGCCATGCTCGCCGCACGCATCAGCTACATGAATGAAATGGCAGCCATCGCCGATGCCGTCGGTGCTGATATCGAGCAGGTGCGCATAGGTATCGGTTCTGATCCACGCATCGGCTATGCGTTTTTGTACGCCGGGGCCGGTTTTGGTGGCTCCTGCTTTCCCAAGGATCTGTCGGCGCTGCAGTTCGTCGCGCAACAGGCCAATGTCGAGGCGCGCATGCTGCAGGCGATCCAGGCGGTCAACCGGGAGCAGAAAACCCAATTGTTCAAGCTGCTGATGCAGCATTTTGCCAATGACCTGCAAGGCCGTACTATCGCTTTATGGGGATTGTCCTTCAAGCCCGGTACCGATGATATCAGGGATGCTCCCAGCCGCGTGCTGATGCAGTCGCTGTGGGAGCATGGCGCCACAGTGCAGGCCTATGACCCGAAAGCCATGGCGGCGATTCGCAGCAACCATCAACATGAAGTCCGCACCCGGCAACTGCGTTTACTGCGCGACCCGTACAAGGCGCTGGAAAATGCCGATGCGGTGGCGCTGGTGACCGAATGGAAATGCTTCTGGAGTCCCGACTTTCAGCGCATGGCCAGCTTGCTCAAGCAGCCGGTACTGATCGACGGGCGCAATATCTATGATGCGCAGGAAGTGGCCGCAGCCGGTCTGGTGCACTATGCCATCGGCCGCAGTCTGCCACAGCCAGCGCCTGCAGCAAGCTCACAGCCCATAGCGCAGCGCAAGCAGACCGCGGCCTGAATCAACGCCTGCAGCCGCACTGCTGCAGGCCCGGTTGTCCCTTATACCTGCTTATTGCTATTGGCTGCTCCGCAAGATATGTGGGTAGATGTTTCGCTCGGATAGGGTGCCAAGCATATGATGTGCATGGAAAAATAACGGCGGCTGAGCACATTTTTTTATTGGTTTTTTTTCCGGATCAATTTTTTTTGTTCTCGCCAAGACGCGAAGACGCCAAGAACGCCAATGGAATGAGAAGAATGACGGAGGACGAGATTGGGAGGCAGATCGTTGACATGGCGGTGCAGTTCATAAGCATGGAATTACCCACACCGTCAATCGGCTTCCTGAAGAGAGCTGCTTAATCCTTGGCGTTCTTGGCGGCTTGGCGACAGGAAATGTCTTCTCTGTGCGCCCACAAATTCTGCGGACGAGCCATCCTGATAAGCCCAAAGCGCCAGCGACCCGTTGGTGAGATCACCAATGGCTTTGAAACTTCCTAAAACCGGGTTGGGTTGATGGCTTAGCGCTGCCAATCATCTCCTCAATACAATTTGCTGATACGAAACCTGATCGCTTTGCGCTTTATAGATAGAAATCCGCAAACCTGAAGGAGTAACACCGATGCCAGTTGCCTACCGACCAAGAAAGCATTCCCGCCGCCGCGCTTGTACGGCAAAGCCCGCTCATCCACGCCAGCCCGCGTTGCGGCCGTTGGCGACAGCCATCTCGGCGCTGCTTCTGGGTGGCGCGCTGCAGGCTCAGGCGCAGTCGTTTCCGCCGGTGCTACAGTTGGCCGAGCTCGACGGCACGAACGGCTTTATGCTCGACGGCGAGGCGGCGGGTGATCAATCCGGCTTCTCGGTCAGCTCCGCCGGCGATATCAACGGCGATGGCATCGACGACCTGATCGTCGGCGCTCCCGTCGCAGATGCCAACGGCAGTGA
>CAZHRH010000080.1:2210-10181 GCA_964534475.1 uncultured Wenzhouxiangellaceae bacterium | reverse complement strand
GCCACGATTGATACCGAACGCTTCTCGGCGTTTTATCACGACGCGCCGATCATCAATGTCGCAGGCCGCGGTTACCCGGTCGATATCCGTTACCGGCCACTGCCCGATGAGCGAGTTGATCGCGGCCTCTACCGTGGCATTGCCGACGCCATTGATGAACTGGAGCGGATTGACCCGCGCGGCGACATTCTGGTGTTTTTGCCCGGTGAGCGCGAAATTCGCGAAGCCGGTCAGTACCTGCGCAAGGCGCAGTTCAGGCACACAGAAATCATGCCGCTGTACGCACGCCTGTCCGGCAATGCGCAGATGCAGGTGTTTCGGCCCGGGCCGCAGCGACGCGTGGTGCTGACCACCAACATCGCCGAAACCTCGCTCACCGTGCCGCGCATCCGCTTTGTCATCGACAGTGGGCTGGCGCGCATTAGCCGCTATGCCCATCGCAGCCGCATTCAGCGCCTGCCGATCGAGCCGGTGGCGCAGGCCAGCGCCAACCAGCGCAGCGGCCGCTGCGGACGACTGGGACCGGGTACCGCAATCCGGCTTTACAGTGAAGAAGATTTCCTGTCGCGGCCGGAGTTCACCGAGCCGGAGATACTGCGCACCTCGCTGGCCACGGTGATCCTGCGCATGCTGGACATGCGGTTGGGACGTGATGCGCAAGACATCAGCGATTTCCCGTTCATCGAACCGCCGCCGCCAGCGATGATCAGTGACGGACTGCAGGAACTGGTGGAACTGCAGGCAATTGATGACCAGCAGCGGCTGACCCGATCCGGTCGCGAGCTGGCACGCTTGCCGGTGGATGTGCGCGTGGCGCGCATGTTGCAGGCCGCCCATGAACGGGACTGCCTGCACGAGATGTTGGCCATCGCCGCCGTACTGAGCATTCAGGATCCGCGCGAACGGCCATTGGAGCAGGCCGCCAAAGCCGATGAGATGCAGTCTGGCTTTATCGTAGAACACTCTGATTTCATTACGCTTTATCAGCTCTGGCTGGATTATCATGAACACAAGCAACAGCTTGGCAGCAGTGCCCTGCGGCGCTGGTGCGAGACGCACTTTATCAACTTCATGCGCATGCGCGAATGGCTGGATCTGCGCCGCCAGTTGTTGCAGCAGGTGCGCGCGCTGGGCTGGCAGGTGCAGCCGCCATCGCCGCAACAAAATCAGGCTGCGCCTGTAAAACAGGATGCTGCAAAAAAGCATGTTGCAAAACAGGATGCTGCAAAACAGCATGACGCCATCCATCAGGCTCTGCTGGCAGGCATGCTCAGCCGGATAGGTCTGCGCGATGAAGTTGATCACTCCACGGCAAACAAGAAGCGCAAGCCGATGACCACTTACACCGGTGCACGCGGGCGCAGTTTCAGCATCTTCCCCGGTTCGGTGCTGGCCGGCAAATCGCCGCGCTGGATCATTGCCGCCGAGGTGGTCGAGACCAGTCGTGTCTTCGCGCGCAACTGCGCCGTGATCCAGCCGCAATGGCTGGAGCAGCTTGGCGCGCATCTGCTGCGGACCAGTTGCTATGATCCGTGGTGGGATGCCCACAGCGGTCAGGTACTGGCCTGGCGACGGGCCACGCTGTATGGTCTGCCGGTGTATGAAAAGCGTCGTGCACGCTATGCCGAATTTGATCCCGAGCATGCCCGACAGATCTTTATCGAGCAGGCACTGGTGGCCGATGATCTGCAGCTTACGACCAGAAAAGAACCGGAATTTATCAAGCAAAACAGAGAGCTTTTGCAACAACTTCAAGCTGAAGAGCACAAGCGTCGTCGGCACGACGTGATCGAACGCGAGCAGCATCGCGTGCAGTTTTTTCATCAGGTTTTGCCCGACGACATCTGCAGCACCAAAGCGCTGCAGGACTGGTGTCGAGCGCATCCAGACGACCATCGTCTGCATTACGATCGCGCCATGCTGTTGCGGGACAATGCCGAGCTGGATCAGGGCGATAAGTGGCCGGAGCAACTGCAGATCGGTCAGCACACCTGGCCGCTGAGCTATCATTTTGCTCCCGGCGCGGACGACGATGGCGTCAGCATGGCGTTGCCGTTAACCTGGCTGAATCAGCTCGATGCGGCGCGCTTGAGCTGGCTGGTGCCTGGTTTGTGGCAGGATAAGCTGCAGGCGTTGATCAATCATCTGCCGAAACCGCAGCGCAGACGATTCACGCCGGCCAGCCAGTATGCCCGTGCTGCCGCTGAGCGCCTGCAGGCGATGACGGCCATGCAGCTGGCCGACTGGCAACAGCGCGATATCGTTGCGTTTCTGGCACATGCCCTGCAGCAGATGACCGGTGAGAATACGGCAGCGCTGGATTGGCAGCCGGGCAAATTGGCTGCGCATCTGCTGCTGCGCGTGGTGTTGCTCGATGATGCCGGCAACGAGATCGACAGTGATCGTGACATTGACCAGCTCAAGCAACGCCATGGTACCAGCGCCAGGCGCCAGTTCATGGACGAGCAGGGCGGTGACTGGCAACTGGATCGACTGACCGGTTGGGATATTGCGGACTTACCGGAGACGGTCACGACAAGCTCGGGCATGACCGCCTGGCCAGCGCTGATGACTGAAATCCTGGGCGAGCAGACACTGTGTCATTTGCGTCTTTTCGATGATCCCGATGAGGCGCACGTTGCGCACCAACAGGGTGTGCAGGAACTGCTGCGACGGGCGCTGGCCGAAAAAATCAAATACACCCGCAAGCAGCACGGCTTCAGCAAGTCGATGCAACTGCAGGCGGCAGAACTGGACGGCTGGCAGGCCATGTCCGACAGCATCAACGACGTGTTGCTGGCAGATTTTGTCGAGCAGGAAGACACGGTGCGCAGCAGACAGCACTTCGCTGCGCTTTGCGCACATGCGGCGCAGCATTTTCTCGCCGAACGCCAGCGTTATGTGCAGGTGTTGCAAGAAATTCTGCAGCGCTATCATCAGCTCAATAAGCGGCTGGATGATGCCTGTTGGCAGCAGCATACCGCGGCGATTATTGATATGCGCTCGCAGCTCGATGATCTGGTTTACGCCGGTTTTCTTGCTGATCTGCACTGGCATAACTTGAGGCAATACCCGCGCTATCTGCAGGCCATGCTCATGCGGCTGGACAAGCTGTTGCAGGACCCGGCAGCGGATCAGCGCAAGCGAGCGCAAGTCGGGGATTTCTGGCAACGCTATCTGGACTACATTGCCACCGGGGGTGAGTACAATGAAGGCGTGGATGAGTATCGCTGGCTGCTGGAGGAATATCGCGTGTCGCTGTTTGCGCAAACGCTGGGAACCCATGGCAAGACTTCGGCCAAGCGCCTTCAGCAAGCCTGGCAGGCCATTGCTGAGCAATGAGCAGTAACAGCAAAAAAAGCACCGAGTGTGTCGACAAGCTGCCGCACAGCTTGCAGCAGTGGTTGCATGCCTATCAGCAAGCGCTGGCGGCGCGAACTGCCGGCAACAGCAGTGCCGACACGCCAAGCGATGCCCAACAGGAAACACTGGCGATCGAGCAGACATTGCCCGGCATGATGGCAGCACTGCAGCAACTGCTGCAAGACGGGCAGCACAAATCCGCAACATTGCTGGAACGGTTGCAGTTGCTGGATGGTTTGGCTGCCGACCCTGATACCATCACCTCGGCGCTGGTGTCCTTGCTGCCCGAGCAACAGCAGTCAGCGGACAATGTGCAGCCGTACCTGAGTCGCACGGTAGCCCTTCAGCTACAGCAACTGCAGCAGTTGCGCCATTACCGGCAGGCGGTCGAGGCCGATACCGCCAGTCAGGCTGAAGGTTTGCGGCGCTTGCTGCTGGCGCTGGTGAGCGATGTGCGCGTGGTGTTGATTGTGCTGGTGGATCAGCTCATGCAGATGCGCCATGTGCCTTCAGCCAACAGCGATGCAGCGCGTCGGTTGGCAGCAGAAACCCGGCTGGTGCACGCGCCGCTGGCCAACCGGCTGGGCGTGTGGCAATTGAAGTGGGAGTTGGAGGATCTGGCCTTCCACTATCTGGAGCCGGAACAGTACCGGCGCATATCTCGGCTGCTGGACGAGCGCCGCGTACAGCGCGAGCGTTTCATCCAGCAGTTCATGCGCCAGTTGCAGCAGCATCTGGATGACAATGACATTGCCGCCGAAGTCAGCGGCCGACCCAAACACATCTACAGCATCTGGCGCAAGATGCAGCGCAAGAACTTAAGCTTTGATCAGCTCTATGACGTGCGTGCAGTGCGCGTGCTGGTGGATGAAATCAAGGACTGCTACAGCGTACTGGGGCTGGCGCACATGCACTGGCTGCCGGTGCCGGGCGAATTCGACGATTACATTCGTCTGCCCAAAGCCAACAATTATCAGTCACTGCACACTGCGGTCACTGATGCCAAGGGCAGGGTGGTGGAAATCCAGATCCGCACCCGCGCCATGCACGAGCACGCCGAACTGGGTGTCGCCGCGCACTGGCGTTACAAGGAGGGCACGCCATCGGACCAGGGTTTTGAGCAAAAGCTGCAGATCATGCGCCAGTTGCTGGAAGCAGGTGACGAAGCGCTGGACGATCAGAGCCTGCTCGACAGCTTTCACAATCTGACCTCGGACGAACGAGTGTATGTGCTCACACCGAAAGGCGAGGTCATGGATATGGCGGCAGGTTCCACCGTGCTGGATTTTGCCTATCAGGTGCATACCAGCATCGGCCATCGCTGCCGCGGTGCCAAGATCAATGGCCGCATTGTGCCGTTGACGCATTGCTTGAGTACCGGTGAGCAGGTTGAGATCATGACCGCCAAGCAGCCCAACCCCAGTCGCGACTGGCTCAGTGAGCGTTACCTGCACAATGCCAGATCACGCAACAAGCTCAGGCAGTGGTTTCGCGAAATCGACTTTGAGCAGAATGCCCAGGCCGGCAAGGACGCGCTGGAAGCAGAGTTGCAGCGCACCGGTCTACATGCTGCCGAATTGCCCGACATCTGCAAACAGTTTAACTGTAAAACCGTGGAGGCACTGCACGCCGCCATCGGTGCCGGTGACTGCACCGCCGTGCAGGTGTCCAGTGCGCTGGCACGACACACCGGTGTGGCAGCAGAAAAGCAGCCCAAGCTGGTGCGCAGAAGGCCACCGGCGCAGAAGAAAAAGCAGGGCGCAGTAACCATCGAAGGCATCGGCAACCTGATGTATCAACTGGCCAAATGCTGTCAACCGCTGCCCGGCGATGACATCGTCGGCTATATCACCAAAAGCCGTGGTGTCAGCATTCATCGGCATGACTGTCCGGGTCTGCTGCGCTTGCAGCAGCAGTCCCCGGCACGCATCATGCAGGTCAACTGGGGCGGTGATCAGCAGCAGGAATACCTGGTGGATGTGGAACTGCATGCATATGATCGCAAAGGTCTGATCAAGGACATCTCCAGCGTTATCGCCGGTGAAGACATATCGGTGGCGGAAATGCACACTAGCGAACTGGACATCGACATGCGCCGATTCCGGCTCAAGCTGCGCATCCGCGAGTTCAGCCAACTCAGCGAGGCACTGAACAAACTGCAAAGCGTGCCGAATATTGTGCTGGCAAAGCGGGTGGAAGATTGATAATGCGGTCATTGATGGTGTTACCACGTTTGCCGGGCGAGCAATTCCGAGGCTTGACATACGTAGACCTTAATAGTAAATTTGTCAGTATCATTAAATACATTAAACAATCTGATCTATGATGAATAAAACCAGAGTCAAACAAAACAAATCATCAGCTCGGCCAACACCGGCTGAACTGGCTATCCTCAGAGCCCTGTGGCAGCATCAGCCAGCCACGGTGCGCGAAGTCCATGAATTGCTCAACCCTGAACAGGGCGGTAACAGTTACACCACAACGCTGAAAATGCTGCAGATCATGACCGAGAAAGGTCTGGTCGAGCGTGATACCGGTCAGCGGGCCCATATTTATCGTGCCAACTGCACCCAGCAGGGCGAGCGCCGCGCGTTCATTACCGATCTCGCCAATCGTCTGTTTGACGGTTCTGCGACGCAGCTTGCCTTGCAAGCGCTGGGTCAGTCCGGTCGCATAGACGCAGAAGAACTGGCAGAGATCAAGCAGATGATTCAGCGCCTGGAAGCTGACTGACGCAAGCGGAGACGATTGTATGCTGGCAGAAACACTGGCCTGGACGCTGCTGCACTTCCTCTGGCAGGGAGTGATGATCGGCTGCCTGCTCGGGGTTCTGCTATTGCTGGCGCCGCGTGATGATGACGCTCGCCGATCCAGCTTTCGCTACGCCGCCGCTATGCTGGCATTGGTTCTGGTGGTGCTGGCACCTTGCCTGACCTTTATCTGGCAGTGGTTTGGACACCCGGCCATTACTAGCAGCAGTGGCGTCACTTCACCATTTGCGGTTATGGCTGGTGTGGATGCAGCCATGCACTGGCAGATGCCGTCATTGTTGCAGCGCTGGCTACTGGCCTGCTGGGCTGCCGGGGTAAGCTGGTATGCGACTAAAATGCTGCTGGCGTGGCTGTCACTGCAGTACCTGCAACGCACTCAGGTACATGCGACACCGCAGTGGGTTGCCCGTCAGGTCGATGCCCTGATGGCGCAGATGTCGATCACTCGACGGGTCAGGATTATCGTATCAGGCGTGATCCAGACCCCGATGACAGCCGGTTGGCTGCGCCCGGTGATTATTCTACCGGTCAATCTGCTGACCGGCATGCAGATCGACCAGTTTCGCTTGTTGCTGGCACATGAATTGGCACATATCCAGCGTCATGACTACGCCGTGAACGTGTTGCAGAATCTGGTGCGCATATTGCTGTTTTACCATCCGACCGTGCACTGGTTGTGCCGAATACTGGATGAAGAGCGAGAGTTGTGCTGCGATCATATGGCCATTGCCTGCTCGGAAAGCAAACTGCAGTATGCCAAGGCTTTGATCAGCCTGCAGGATCAGCCGCATCCGCTGCCGGCACTGGCTGCAGCAAGCCGCTGCAGGCATTCTCTTTTGCGTCGAATTCAACGCATTCTCGGGCAGCCCTCGACGGCGTCAACGGATGATCTGCGGCAACGTCCGTTGCTCAGTCTGATCAGTATGCTGGTGAGTGTTACGGTTTTGCTGGCCGGGTTTGGGGGCGTTGAAAGCACTACGGCTGCACTGCGTGCTCTGCCCGAACAGCAGCAAACGTTGAGCAAAAATTCTGCCTTGATCCAGCCACATCATACGCTGGATGAACTCTACCATAAAGCGATCAATACTCGTTACACGAGCGCTGACGGGCTGGCTGATCACGTGCTGTCTGCAGCAGATACAAAATCATTAGAGTCCAGATCGGCAGCGCGGGAACCCGAAGCACAAAGTGTCAGCATCAGTGACCTGACCGTTACCAGGCAGTCACCGGATCTGCAAAGCCTTCTGCGTCAGCATCAGCAGCGTCAGCAATTGCAGCGGCAGCTTAATGTTGGCATGGCTACATTGGATAATATGAATGCCGCCGCTGCCACCCATTCACTGTCTGCACTAAAGCAGTTTGTGGGTAGACGTGAAGCGGTCGCCAGCGGCCTGCTGCACACTGATGTTTCCTCGGCAGCAACTTCTCTGCCCGAGCCAATCTATCAGGTTACACCAGAGATACCATCGCGCTTGCTATCTACAGATGAAGTGATTATTGTCAACCTGGTATACAGCATCGCCGCCTCGGGCAAGCCGACGGATATTCTGGTGATTGAAGATAGCGATGAATATCGTGCAGCTTTTGCCGATGCTGCTGCCAATGCCTTGCGTCAGTGGCAATATCCGCCACCATCAGAAGCATTGCAGCAGTTGCGTATCAAGCAGCAATTTGTGTTTATGCAACCTGCGCAAGCGGAGCGCTGTGTTACCGGCAGCCGCATCTGCACGCGCGAAAATTACTCTGTCGAGCAAGTGGTGATCAACTCAGATGCAGGCTGATTGCGGTCTACACTGTTATCGCTAAAGACTTCTCCGTAAACTTCTCCAGTACCTAT
>CAZHRH010000080.1:0-2110 GCA_964534475.1 uncultured Wenzhouxiangellaceae bacterium | reverse complement strand
GCGCATTGCCGCGTCAATCCTGCTATTCTATAGCGCTTTTTAGTCATCACAGGCAGGTTGTCCTTGCAATCGATCACCACGCAGATTTATCCGGCCGGCATCCTCAACACGCTCTCGCAGCAGGAGGTCGCGCGGCTGACTGATGCCAGTCAGGGCAAGCTGAATGAACGCATGCGACGCTGCGTGCTGGCGGTGCTCAACAGTGGTAATCCCAGCGATGATGCCGATCGTGTACTGCAGCAGTTTCAGCATTTTCAGGTCGAGGTCATACCGGTCAATCGCGGCATCCGGCTGGATATTCACAATGCACCAGCGACTGCGTTTGTGGATGGCAGAATGATTCGCGGCATCCGTGAACTGATGTCCGCGGTAATCCGCGATCTGATATATTTTCATACCGAAATCGAGGGCAATCCGAACAACGATCTGAGCGCCAGTGAAGGCATCACCAATGCGGTGTTCGAGATCTTGCGCAATGCAAAGGCATTTCGGCCCGAGGCCGATCCCGATGTGGTGGTGTGCTGGGGTGGGCACTCAATTTCCGGTGCCGAGTACGATTACAGCAAGGAAGTCGGCTACCAGCTGGGTCTGCGCGGCATGAACATCTGCACCGGCTGCGGTGCCGGTGCCATGAAAGGACCGATGAAAGGCGCCACCATAGCCCATGCCAAACAACGCACCTTGCCCGGTCGTTATATCGGACTGTCAGAACCCGGCATCATCGCTGTGGAATCGCCCAATCCGATCGTCAATGAGCTGGTTATTCTGCCGGATATTGAAAAGCGCCTGGAAGCTTTTGTGCGCACCGGCCACGCTGTGCTGGTGTTCCCCGGCGGCGCCGGAACCGCGGAAGAAATCATGTTTCTGCTCGGCATACTGCTGCATCCTGACAACCAGGACGCGCCCATGCCGGTGGTGTTCTCCGGGCCGGAATCAGCGCGCGAGTATTTTGCCCATATTGATCGATTCCTGCGTTTTGTGGTCGGGCCTGAGGTGGCGGACAAGTACCGCATCATCATTGACAATCCGGTGGCTGTGGCGCAGCTCATGAGCCAGGGTATGCAGCAGGTCAAGGACTATCGCACGCAGCATAATGATGCCTACTATTTCAATTGGTTATTGAGCATTCCTAAAGCACTGCAGGAGCGCTTCAAGCCCACTCACGCCAACATGAACAGTCTCAATCTGACGCGTGAGCAGCCCGTGCACAAGCTGATTACCGATCTGCGCCGGGCCTTTTCCGGCATTGTTTCAGGCAACATCAAACCCGATGGTGTGGCTGCGATCCGTGCCGAGGGTCCGTTTCAGATCCGTGGTGAGAACGAGCTGATGGCAGCGGTGGATGAACTGCTTTCGGCATTCAATGCCCAGCACAGGATGAAGTTGCCCGGCAGCAAATATGAACCCTGCTATCGCATTGTCAGTTGACGGCAGCAGATTGCTGACTGCTAGCCTGGATTATTCATGATCAACTACTGCGAGTCCGTCAGTGCATGAATCTGCTGCGTTGCACTCGAAAAATGTGCTCAACGTACCGTCAAGTACGCCTGCGCGCATTTTCCTTCTTGCGCCTTGCATTTTCATACCCTGACGGCCTCTCGCTACGTCGCTCATGAATAATCCAGGCTAGTTAATATTTACCGCCACCGCGGGGGCGCTGCAGGTTTTCCTTGCCGATCAGCTCGCGGAAGTGGCGAATATGTATGCCGCGGGTGTATTTGACCCCGCGTTCATCGACCAGACCATCCACCTGTTCGGCCAGTTTCTGTTTGCGACCCGGGGTCAGATCCGGCTCACCGGCGAAAGCTGCAGGATCGCTGAAGTCAAATTTTTCCAGCCATGATCGTTGTTCGTCACTCAAACGCACATTGCCCTGCAGCGGGTAGCGCAATACGTAATCGTGTTCTGCGTTGACCAGCACGGATTGTTTGCAGCCCATTGGATGCGGCAGGTATTGCGGAATGCCGTCTTCAGCATTTGCTGCGGCGGCCAGGAAGACCAGGAAGCGCGGGCCTTCGTCGCCCAGAAACGTCTGCGGGAAATAACAGCCATCAGCGCGCAAGCCGGATTCACGAACTCTGACCAGATCTGTTTTTGCATCCAGCTTGTA
>CAZHRH010000079.1:7903-10214 GCA_964534475.1 uncultured Wenzhouxiangellaceae bacterium | reverse complement strand
TGTCCTGGACATGAGCGATTTCGCCAGCGTCAACAAGATCATGGCCGAGCATATACCCGAACCCTATCCAGCGCGTGCCGTGGTTGCTGTCAGCGGTCTGCCGAAAGGCGCGCGCATCGAGATCGACGGCGTCATGTGCAGGCCGCATTAACAGACTAAACGATCTAGGGCTTTTCCGGCGAAAACTCGCTCCGCGCATGATTGATCAGAGGTTCCCTAGTGGTTAAAGCCACGGGCGAATAGATATTGTGCAGAACAATAAAAATGCCGACGATCTGCTGAGCCTGCGTGGCGTCGGCGTCAAGTTTTGTCAGCAGCTCAATGCCATCGGCATTCATCAGGTGCATGATCTGCTGCTGCATCTGCCGATTCGCTATGAGGACCGCACCAGGCTGACCCGCATTGGCAGCCTGACACCCGGCATGCGCGTGCTGGTCAATGGCCGCATCGAATATGCCAGCGTCGTGTTCGGCCGGCGCCGCTCGCTGATCGTGGTGCTCAATGACGACACCGGCCTGCTGCAACTGCGCTTTTTTTATTTCAACCAGGCCCAGCAACAGGCGTACAAGGCCGGTGGCCATCTGCGCTGCTTCGGTGAGGTCCGTGCCGGCTACAAGGGCCTGGAAATGGTGCATCCCAGTTGTCAGCGCATCAGCAAGGCGCAACTGGGCCGGGTGGAACAGCAATCACTGACGCCGATCTATCCGAGCGTCAGCAGCATCAAGCAGCACCGCTGGCTGCAGCTCACCGACCAGGCGCTGACTCTGCTGCGCGATGACAAGCTGAAACTGCGGGAATTGCTGGCCGCCGATGTGCGCAGGCAATATCAGTTGCCGGCGCTGAAAAACGCTCTGCAAATACTGCATCGCCCGGCCGTGGATGCCGATCTGGCCGCCATCCTGGAGCGCCGTCACCCGGCGCAGCAGCGCGTCATCCTGGAAGAGTTGATGGCGCATCATCTGGCCATGAAACGGCTCAACCTGCAGCTAAAGAAACTCAGCGCGCCACGCCTGCAACAGCTTCAGTTGTGGCAGCAGTTGCAGCAGCAACTGCCGTTTACACCGACCGCAGCGCAACAACGGGTGAGCGCGGAAATCTGCGCTGACCTGGCGCAGGCAACGCCGATGCTGCGCCTGCTGCAGGGCGATGTCGGCTCCGGCAAGACCGTGGTGGCCGCCGCTGCCGCTGCGGTGGCGCTGGCCAGTGGCCAGCAGGTGGCATTGGTGGCGCCGACCGAATTGCTGGCAGAACAGCATCTGCGCACGCTCAGCGAGTGGTTTGTGCCGCTGGGGATCGATGTGGTCTGGCTCAGCGGTCGGGTCACCGGCAACAAGCGCAAGACCACGCTGGCGCGCATTGCCGCCGGGGACTGCCTGGTTGTGGGCACCCATGCGCTGATGCAGGAAGGCGTTGAGTTTCACCAGCTTGGCCTGGTCATCGTCGATGAACAGCATCGCTTTGGTGTCGGCCAGCGTCTGGCGCTGCGCGACAAGGGCAGCGCCAGCGACTTGCGTCCGCACCAGTTGATCATGACCGCGACACCGATTCCACGCACGCTGGCGATGACCGCCTATGCCGGTCTTGCGGTATCGGTGATTGATGAACTGCCGCCCGGGCGCAAGCCGGTCACCACCGTGGTCATCAGCAGCGAGCGTCGCGCGCAAGTGATCCAGCGGCTGGCCGATGCCTGCACGGCCGGTCGCCAGGCCTACTGGGTGTGCACCATCATCGAGGAATCCGAGCAACTGGTGGCGCAGGCCGCCGAGCAGACCACCGCAGCATTGCGCAAGGCGCTGCCGGAGTTGAGCATTGATCTGGTGCATGGCCGGCTCAAGCCGGCCGACAAGGAAGTCGTCATGCAGCGCTTCCGCGATGGTCTGATTCAGTTGCTGGTGGCGACCACGGTGATCGAGGTCGGCGTTGATGTGCCCAACGCCAGCCTGATGATCATCGACAACGCTGAACGGCTGGGCCTGTCGCAACTGCATCAGTTGCGCGGCCGGGTCGGGCGCGGCAGCGACGCCGCCAGTTGCGTGCTGCTGTATCAGCCGCCGCTGGGCGACATGGCCAAAGCCAGACTGCAGACCATGCGCCAGAGCAACGACGGCTTCTACATCGCCGAGCAGGATCTCAAGCTGCGCGGTCCCGGCGAGGTGCTGGGCACGCGCCAGACCGGCATCCAGCAGATGCGCATCGCCGATCTGGCCAGGGATCATCATTTGCTGGACTTGGCCATCGAACTCGCCGATGCGGTCGCGCACAGCTCAGCCAAAGCCGAACAGGCGCTGATCGAACGCTGGATCGGCGATGC
>CAZHRH010000079.1:0-7803 GCA_964534475.1 uncultured Wenzhouxiangellaceae bacterium | reverse complement strand
GCCGAAGCCTGGAACTCATCTGGAGCGCCGGCGTCTCGCCGGCATATTATTTTAGCCGGCCGGAGTCCGGCGCTCCCGGGGTATGCACTTCAGCCGCAGACAATGATGCGGTTTGTGCTCACTGCAGGCGAAACATGCGCAGCATGCGCATATCTGCATGGTGCGCCACGGCGACATGCTGGTCATCGATGAATCGTGGCAGACTGATGCGCAGGCTGTGCAGCACATCGTCTTCCGGCTCGTTGATGGCCGCGGTGAGGCTGGCTTCGTTGTCAGACAAGGCCACGGCAAAGCGATCCAGACCGGAGACGATGCCGCCGCCGGTGGCCTTGACCACCGCTTCCTTGCACGTCCACAGGCGCATGAAGGCGCTGCCAAGTTCGGCCGACGACAAGGATTGCAGCCAGTGCACTTCAGCCGGATGAAAATAACGTCGCGCCATGCGCAGCGGATCACGCACCATACGCTGCACAGCCTCCATGTCCACACCCACCGGTGCATCGCGGCACAGCGCCACCAGCATGGCGCTGCCGACGTGGCTGACGCTGAAATACAGCGGCGGCCGCGATGAGGCTGTGGCCGACTCGGCGGCAGTGTTATTGGCGGATTTTGCCGTTGGTGCCTGGATGAACGGCTTGCCGCTGGCGGTCTTGCCGATGCGCACGGCATGCGCCGGCTGCTGCAGATGCGCTGCCAGCAGCAGACGCAGGTAGAAGCGCTGCAGAAAATGCAACTGGCGTGGCGGCAACTGCGTCCGGCTGGCGCCTGCATCATGGTCATCGACTTGCTGATTGATGCTGGCCAGATCCGGCAGCGCACTAATGTCCAGGTGCCACAAATGCAGCTCCCCGGCGGGCAATGACAGGTCGCGCAGCGGCAGCCGCCTGGCGCCTGGCTGCGGGTCGATCTGCATCAGTGCTGCAGCCCCAGCCAGTGGCGCAGCTTGCGCCACAGCCATTCTGCTGCCGTGGTCTGCAGCTTGTGCCGATCGGCGTCGGCAATGTGCTGATAGTGACCGTGGTATTTATGCTTCAGCACGGCATTGATGTCGGCCCGGCAGTGCTGCCGGAACAGCCAGTTATTGAACACATGCCAGCCCGGTTTGCGCCGGATTGCCGTGCCCAGATCCAGCACCCGGGGCTGGCCATCTGCTCCGGCGAGCAGATTGGCCTTGCGCTTGAGATCGCCATGGCTGACCCCGCACGCATGCATCGCGCGCACGGTTTGCTCCAGTTGTCCGAACCAGCGCTCGCGATCGTCCAGTTGCGCCTCGCGGAACGGTGTACCGGGCACATACTGCAACACCAGCGCCCAGCCCAGCGGCATGCCGTAACAATGCGTTACGCCGGTGATGCCTTGCAAACGCCGATAGGCAAGCAGTTCACGCCGCAGCATCCAGCAGCGCAGCCAATGCAGCAGGCCGCGGCCGCTGGCGCACTTGATGGCCAGTTCATGCTGCTGATAACTGCCGCGCACCACCACCCCCTGATTGCCGCTGGCCAGAATCAGGGTCGCATCATGCAGCGCCTGCTGCAGCCATTGCCGAAACGCAGCCGATGTCAGCCACTGCTGCAGGTCCCGGTTATCAGCAATGACCGGCTGCTCCTGTTGCGGTTGTTTGAAGGCGCGCAAATCACTCATGCCGCTATGATAACGGCAAGGATGCGCACACAACCCATGCAGAGTGTCAGTTTAACTCGCCTGTTCGTTAATACGCTGCAGAATGGTCATGATGATGTGCTGCAGCTTGCCGAACGGCAGTCCGCGCGCAGACTGGAAGCGCAGACAGGTCTTGCTGGCGCGCACCGGCTGCAGATCTTCTTCATATTCGGCCAGCAGTTCCGGGGCCATCAGGTAAATCACCGGACCGGTCGGCTTGTAGGCAAACCCGGCGCGCCATTGCTTGCCGATGGTGTATTCCGGGAATCCGCCCGGCCCGATACCGGGCTTGGCGGCGGGCAGGTTTTTTTCAATCAACCGCTTGATCTGCTCCAGCTCACTGCGCTGATCCTGCGGGCCGATATTGAGATATTCATCGATGTTTCTGGCTCTGGTCATAAGTCTGGTTCGCGGCTGTGATGAATGGATTTGTTGTTATGTGTTTGCTGACAGCATTCTTCCAGGTGCCTGGATCAGGCCGGTGTGGATCATCAGCCCCTCCCCGAAGCGTCTGCAAATCAGGCCTCATTGGCGCTGATCTGCTTTGGCTGGCGGCACAGCGTATTTCATTATGCAGCTTTTTCATCCACTCTATGCAACTATACGGTTGCTGCACATGGCAGCGCGCTGCAAGTAGCTGCGGCCAGGCCGTCCCGCACGGCATGTATCCTGTCACGACAGGCAACTGCCGTGATTCATATAAGGACAGCTTTTGCTAAGATTAAATTCCATACATATTCAGGACTACCATGAATCATCAGCACAAAATTGCCAACGCACTGTTGTTTATGCGTCTCGCCGTGTTTCTCGTCATGTTGATGTGGACACTGGACAAGTTTATCAACCCCGATCATTCGGCCGCGGTGTATGCCAATTTCTACAAGATTGGCGGTCTCGGGGCGGAAATCTTCATGCTTATCGGCGCGCTGGAACTGCTGCTGCTGCTGGCATTTGTCACCGGCTTCAAGAAAACCATCAGCTACGGACTGGTGCTGGTCATCCACAGCATTTCCACGCTGTCGACCTGGCAGCAGTATCTGGATCCATTCAACAATCTGCTGTTTTTTGCCGCCATCCCGATGCTGGCTGCGTGCTGGGCCTTGTTCAGCCTGCGCGAGCTGGATACCAGGCTGAGCTTGTAGCCTCTGCTGACATATTAATGAGCACGAATTCATGCTGATAAAACCCTTTCTACGCCGATTCGGCTGTATCGCCTGCGGCCTGCTCGCCGTGCTGGCATCGACACACGCCGCCGAAGACTTTGCCGAGATCACCGGTGAACTGAGTCTGGAAACCGGCTTTATTGATGTCTACCGGGACCGCGATCAGGGACGCTTGCTGATGCTGCTGCCGGCCGCCGACAGCGACGGCAGCATACTGCGACTGATTCATGCCTTGCGCCTGTCGGGTGGATTGGGCTCCAACCCGCTGGGACTGGATCGCGGCTGGGGCAACAGCGGGCAGTTGCTGCACCTGCGTCGTATCGGTGAGCGTGTCGTGGTGGAGGCGGAAAACCAGCGCTACCGCGCCGTCACCGACAACCCGCTGGAGCAGCAGGCGGTTGCCGCCTCGTTTGCCAATTCGTTCATCTGGTCGACCGAGATCATCGCCCGGGATGACGACGGCAGACTGCTGATCGATGTCAGTGACCTGCTCACCAGCGACCTGCTGGGTCTGGCCACTGCCCTGAGCGAAGATGGCAACAGTTTCAGCCAGGCCAGGGACCGCTCGCTGCCGGAGCTGAATTCCGTGCTGGTGTTTCCCGACAATGTGGAAATCGATGCCTTTGTCACCTTCAGTTCCAGCAAGCCCGGCGCCGAGGTCAGCGCCACCGCCGCCGATCCCAATCATGTCACGCTGCGCCAGCACCACAGCTTTGTGCGCCTGCCGCCACCCGGCTACCAGCCGCGCCGGGCCGACCCGCGCAGCGGCACCTTTACGCTGGGTTTCTACGACTACGCCGCACCTCTGCATGAGCCGCTGCTGCGCGGTGTTGCCATGCGCCACCGGCTGCAGCATGTGGAACCGGGCAATCCGGCCAGCGGCGTGCGCGAGCCGATCGTGTTCTACATTGACGCCGGTGCGCCGGCAGCCATCCAGCAGGCGCTGCTTGATGGTGCCAGGTGGTGGCAGGAAGCCTTTGCCGCCGCCGGTTTTGCCGACGCTTACCGGGTGGAAATTCTGCCCGCTGATGCGCATCCGCTGGACATCCGCTACAACGTCGTGCAATGGGTGCATCGACAGACGCGTGGCTGGTCCTATGGCGGCGGCATCATTGATCCGCGCAGCGGCGAGTTCATCAAGGGCCATGTCATCCTGGGCTCGCAGCGCATCCGCCACGATCGCATGATTTTCGAAGGCCTGGCAGGCACGGCCAAATCCGGCAGCGGCAGCAACGATGATCCGGTCGAACTGGCGCTGGATCGCATCCGCCAGTTGGCCGCGCATGAAGTCGGTCATGCGCTGGGCTTTGGGCACAATTTTGCCGCTTCCAGCAACGATCGCGCCTCGGTGATGGATTATCCGGCGCCGTGGATTGGCGTCACTGACAAGGGCCAACTGGATTTCAGCAAGGCCTATGCCAGCGGCATCGGCGCCTGGGACAAAGTCACCGCGCGCTGGCTGTACGGCGAGTTTGCGCCAGAGACAGAACAACAGCAACTGGATGCCATCCTCAGCGAGGCGAAGTCGCAGGGGCTGCTGTTCATCGCCGATCAGCACGCCCGCAGCGTCGCCACGGCCCATCCGCAAGCCTCGGTCTGGGACAACGGCGGCGATGCCGTACGCGAGCTTGAAAATGTGCTCGCTGTGCGCCGGCATGCACTGCAGAACTTCAGCAGCGACCGCATACAAGCTGATCAGCCGCTGGCAGACTTGCGCGCTGTGCTGACGCCGATCTATCTGTACCATCGCTACCAGCTCAACGCCGCCGCCAAGGCCATCGGCGGCGTGCAGTTTGATTATCGGCTGCGACAGACTGATGAACAGCCATCAGCACCAGATCCGCAGATTCCGCCGCCGGCCACAGCGGTCAGCGCGGCGCAGCAAAATCGCGCCATCGAGGCGTTGATTGCCACGCTCGACAGCACATTGCTGGACCTGCCGGAAGCGCTGCTGAAGTTGCTGCCGCCGGCCAACAACAGCTACTGGTTCCGGGTCCCCGGCGAAGGCTTTGCCCAGCGCACCGGCGTGCAGTTTGACCTGCTCGCCGCGGCCGCAACCGCCGCCGACCTGAGCTACGCCGCCTTGCTTAACCAGCAGCGGCTGGAGCGCCTGCAGCAGATGCAGCTCAGCAATGATGATTTGCCCGCGACAGGCGAGCTGCTGGATCAGATCGAACAGCAGTTGCAGCAACAGATCAAGAGCGCCGACAACGCGCGGCAACAAGCCCTCGCCGGCGTGCTGCAACAGCGCTACGTGGCCAGCCTGCTGCAGCTTGACAGCATGTCGCTGTCGGCTGCCCTGGCGGCCAGCATCCAGCAGCACCTGCAGCAACTGCAAACCCGCTTTGCCGAAGCCGGCAAGCGCGATCGCCTGCATGCCCAGCAGCAATGGCTGGCGCGACGCATAGCGCGGCAACTGCAGCGCCCGGCACCGGCCAGCAGCGCCATACCAGAGCAGTTGACAACCCCGCCGGGCAGCCCCATCGGCAGCGGCAGTGATCACTGGGTCCGCGAAAGCTGCTGGCATTGTGATCGACATTAATACGACGCATCCGCTTCATCAACCCTACAAGCCCCTGTAAAGCGCCTTGTAAAACCGACCTGCACCACCGCCCTGTAACACGACCAAGGAAACATCATCATGCCTTTTTTCCAGCGCCAACTTCTCTGCCTGCTGGGCCTGATCTGTACCGCCATCTGCCCGTCAGTCAGCGCCAACGACAGCATACTGCCCGGCGACGAAAGCTTTGCCGCAGCCATCCCCACCCCGGACAGCGTGCTGGGCTGGCCGGTGAGCACATGGCACGCACGACCGGAGCAGATCACGCGCTACTTCGAGCAACTGGCACAGGCCTCGCCGCTTGCCACCATCAAAACCATCGGCCACACGCATGAGCAGCGGCCATTGCTGCACCTGACCATCACCAGCGCGGAGAACCAGCAGAAGCTGGAGACTTTGCGCCAGCAGCACCTGCGCGGTGAAGGTCCGCTGGTGATCTCGCTGGGTTACAGCATCCACGGCAACGAAGCCAGCGGCAGCAATGCCGCCATGCTGGTGGCCTATCACCTGCTCGCCGGCGAAAGCGCCTGGATCGAGGAATTGCTGCAAGACACCATCATCATCATCGACCCCATGCTCAATCCCGACGGCCTGGCGCGCTTTGCCACCTGGGCCAACATGCATCGTGGCGAGCAGGCCGTAGCCGACAAGCTGCATCGCGAACACAACGAAGTCTGGCCCGGCGGCCGCTTTCATCATTACTGGTTTGACATGAACCGCGACTGGCTGCCGCTGACGCAGCCGGCATCACAGGCGCGGGTGCGCGAGTTTCAGCGCTGGCGGCCGCACATCTTCGGCGATTTCCATGAGCAGGGTGGCGATTCCGGCTATTTCTTCCAGCCCGGTGTGCCCGAACGCAAGAACCCGCTGACGCCGGATGAAAACGTGCGCCTGACCACGGCGCTGGGACGCTACCATGCCGAAGCGCTGGACGCGCTTGGCATGCCCTACTTTACCCGCGAGCGGTTTGACGATTTCTACTACGGCAAAGGCTCGACTTATCCCGACGTGCAGGGCAGCATCGGCATTCTCTTCGAACAGGCCTCGGCGCGCGGCCACCTGATGGATTCCGAAGACGGCACGTTCAGCTTTACCGATGCCGTGCGCAATCAATACGCCACCAGCCTGTCCACGCTGCGCGGCGGACATGCCCTGCGTGCTGATCTGATGGCATGGCAGCAGCGATTTTTCGATGCTTCTGCGGCACGCGCGGCAAAGCTGGATTATCGTGGCTGGGTGTTTACCGACCGCGGTCAAAGTGAGCGCGCGCGCAGGCTGGTCGAGCTGCTGCAGACACACCAGATTGACGTGCTCCGCCTCAACGAAGACCTGACTCTGGATGGTCACAATTACGCTGCCGGCAAAAGCTACGTGGTGCCGGTGCGGCAACGCCAGGCGGCACTGATCGAAGCCATGTTCGAGCAACGCACCGAGTTCACCGACAACACCTTTTATGATGTCTCTGCCTGGACCCTGCCGCTGGCCTACAACCTGGCTTTTGGCAGGCTGCAGCGGCTGCCGGACAGCCGCGCGGTGAAGGCATCTGAGCAGACCGCGACGACGGCAGACGTAAGCGCGAACGATGCCACCATCGGCTGGCGTTTCAGCGGCGACAGCCTGGCCGCCAGTGCGCTGGCGCAGGCGCTGGTCAACAACGAAGTGCCGGTGTATCGGGTGGTCAATCCGGCGCGCGCATTGGCCAGCGACAGCAGCATCCAGCGCGGCGACTTCATCATCCTGCTGCGGCACAACCTGGACCACGCGGAGATCGTACAGCAGATCAACCGCCAGCTCAGTGCACATCCGGTGTCGCTGCAGGCGCTGGACAGCGGCTTGAACCTGGCCGGGATTGACCTGGGGTCGCCCGGCATCCAGCGCATTGAACCGCTGCAGCCGCTGCTGCTGACCGGTAAAGGCATCAATCCGATGGAAACCGGGCACATCTGGCACCTGCTCGATCGCCGTCTGGGCCTGGCCTTGCCGATGCTGGATGTGAGCCAGGAACTGCCCGATCTGAGCGACTACAGCCACATTCTGCTGGCCGATGCCGACTACAATGCGCTGCCGGAAAGCTGGCAGCAGCCGCTGACCGACTGGCTGCGCAAAGGCGGCGTCATGATCACGCAAAAGCGCAGTGCGGAATGGGCCGCTGCAGTTTTTCTAACCGACACCAGCGAGCTGGAAAAAGATCAGACCCCTGCCGACCTGATCAAGACAAAACTTGAGCAATTGGCCCAAAATCCGGATCAATCCCGCCAGCAACTGGGGCCGCAGAACTACGCCGAGCATGATGCGGCGGTCGCCGAACGCTTGCTCGGCGGCGCCATATTTGCGGCCACCACCGACACCACCCACCCGCTGCTGACCGGCATCCATACCGATACCATGCCGGTGTTTCTCAATCGCCTGGTACAACTGCCG
>CAZHRH010000078.1:0-10272 GCA_964534475.1 uncultured Wenzhouxiangellaceae bacterium | reverse complement strand
CACAACTTCAACATAATGCGGAGCAGGGCGCATCAGCACGGCGAAGAGTTCAAACTCTGCGCTCCTTCCCCACACGCGGAGCAGGGCATATCAGCACGGCGAGGAGGCCAAGCACTGAGCTCCCTCCCCCGCGGGCGGGGGAGGGCCGGGGTGGGGGCGATCAGCCAACTTGCTCTGAGGACCAGAAATTGATTACTTCATACGCGGAGCAGGGCGCATCAGCATGGCGAGTAGGCTAAACTCTGAGCTCCTTCCCCCCGCACGCGGGGGTGGGTCACAATACATATCAGGCCGCATAGGGTTTGCACACCTGGAATTACTCTGCGCAGATAAGCCCTTGCAAACCCGCCTGATCCAGTATCTCAATCTTGCTGCGGCTGGCGGTGATAATGTTATTGTTACGCAATTCGCGAAACGCTCGCGATACGGTCTCCACCTGCAGCCCGAGATAGTTGGCCAGATCCTGACGTGAGATGGCGATATCAAACTGACGCGTCTGCAGGCCAACCTGCTGGCGACGCTGTACATAACGCCAGATGAACTTGGCTACACGCGTCAGTGCCGTGTCATTGGCCAGCAGCTCGTGTTCTTCATAGCTGCTGTTCAGCTCTCTGGCCATCAGTCGCATCATCTGTCTGCCGATGGCGGGAATTTCCTGCGACAGGCGCTCCAGATCTGCCACCGGCAGCGCACAGACATTGCTCTTTTCCAGGGCTTCCGTATAGATCTGACGCTGCCCTGACGCCAGCGCGTCGAGACCGAACAATTCGCCGGGCAAGTGGATGCCGATGACCTGCATATCGCCATTTTCACGCAGGCGATAGCTTTTGAATGAGCCATGTCGCACCGCATAGATATTAGCGGCCGCATCACCGGCACGATAGGCGATTTCCTGGGCCTGCAGGTCCTGCTTTTTCTGCACGAACTGATCGAGTGCCGAGATGGCTTCGTGGTCGAGTCCGGCCGGCAGGCACAACTCACGCAGCGAGCAGCCGGAACAGATCCGGCGCATGACGCCAAGTTCAATGATTTGTGTGCTGGCGGCGGTGGGCATAGCTGGCAATCGACTGCAGGTGAAAAGATTCTGAATCAATTATAGGTTGTTATGGTGTATACGTCAGAATACAACAAGGGAAATCAGCGGGTGGTAGAAGAACGGTTAAACCACAGATTTCACAGATCACACAGATGGTTATAAATTACCGCTTATGTGGACTTGGCTGGTCAGTGCAGAGTGAACGCCATCTGATCAATCGGTGTAATCTGTGGATAACATCTGCAATGATGAACAGGCGAGCCATACGTGCTGGGTTAAGCTCCGCCGCTAATTGATCAATGGTTCCTTAATGCTGCTCCGCTTCAGGCGGCTCACCTTCATCCAGGAAAAATTCATAGTCCGGCAGCTCGTTGTTGCCATTGCTGATCTTGAAGCGGCGGTTTTGCAGCCAGGCATCGCGCACGAACAGGTAGGGATCCACAGCTTCGTCGATCTCTTCATCCCGGGGCAGCAGTCTGACGCGTGTGGTCAGAATGGTGCCGATCAATGGTTCGAAGCGTCCGGTTTTGCGCGCGATGATGTCCTCACCATCAACCCAGATTTCAGGCACCCGGCCAATGCCGTCGCGCAGCGTGGACGGACCAAGAAAAGGCAGCATCAGATAAGGACTCTCCTTCCAGCCCCAGACCGCGAAGGTCTGGCCAAAGTCTTCGTCATGTCGGGCAATGCCTTCGACCGTGGCGACATCAACCAGTCCGCCCAGACCGAACGTGCTGTTCAGCACCAGCCTTCCCAGCGCGGTGCCGAAATCATCAAACCGCCCTTGCAGCAGGAGATTGGCGACGGTCACGGTATAAGCCAGATTGTCGACGAAGTTGGCTATGCCTTGTTCGATGAAATCGGGCGTGATGTACTGGTAGCCCTGTGCTATGGGCTTGACGATGGCCTTGTCCAGCCCGCGGTTGAAAGCCCAGACGCTGCGGTTGAAGCCTTCCCATGGATCATCCGGGTGCGGTTCACTGCGGGTGTCGCCCTGGCTGGCGCAGGCGCTCAGCAGCATGGCCGTGGCGGCAATCAACAGCAGTTTTTTCAGCCGGCGTGATAGGTGCATGTGAATGGTTCCGAGGAATCAGTCGAGATTGAGAATACGATCAAGTTCTGACAGACGCGCCAGCTTCAGCAGTTGTGGCGGCGCGTTTTCAAGTTGCAGTGCGTGCTCTCCGCGATTGGCCCAGGACTGCCATTCCAGCAGCAGGGCCAGCCCGGCGCTGTCGATATGCTCCACTTCGCTGAGCTCAATGCTGTTCGGTGCCTGCTGCTGGCGCAATAGTTTCTGGCTGCATTGATAGGCCGCCGGCACACTGTTCTTGTCCAGCACCCCGCGTAGGTACAGTTTGCCGTTTTCCAGTTGCAACTGGCAGTCAGTCATCGCTGTTGGTCTTTTCCAGTTTCAGTTCGCCTTGCTGCAGGCGCTGCAGTACCTGATCAAAACCATTGTCACTGATTTCCTCGTTGAACTGGTTACGGTAGGTAGCGACATAGGAAATGCCCTCGACGATGACATCAAAAGCCTGCCAGCGATCATCGAATTTGCGCAGCACATAATCCACCGGCGCTGTTTCACCACTGTCCAGCCGGATGCGCGTTTGTACCCGCGTCATGCGCTCGCTGTTTTCGCCACGCAGTGGCAGCACCTGCACCTGGTCGCGGGATTCAAATTCGAGCAGGCCATCGGCATAGCTGCGCAGCAACTGATTCGTCAGCGCGTCGGCAAAATCGTTGATTTGCTGATCGCTTAAGCCGCGCGAATGCTTGCCCAGGATCAGACGGGCCGAGAAACGCTCGTTCAGCAGCGGCAAAAACACATCACGGATCATCTGTTGCAGTTGCTGCTGATCCTGCTGGTAGCTTTCGCGATGGTTGTTGATTTGATCGAACAATTCCTCGGATACCTGACGTACCAGCTCGACCGGTTCGGCCTGGTAATTGATCTCGGCAGCCTGGACACCTGCAGTGCCTGCAGTGAGCACAAACAACAGGCTTATCAGCAAGCCGCTGCGGTGATGATGATTTGCGTGCATGTTCATTCCTGTGCCTCGTCGTCTTCGCTGTTGAACAGATATTTGCTCACCAGTTTTTCCAGAATCACCGCCGAATTGGTGATGAACAACTGATCACCATCCTGCAGCATGTCGGGCGAGCCGCCCGGTTCCAGTTCGATGTATTTGTCGCCCAGAATACCCTTGGTGTAAATGCCGGCCGAAGTGTCGGTGGGCAGCTCGGAGTATTTGGCGTCGATGTTCAATACCACTTCGGCCTCGTAGGTGTCCGGATCCAGAGTGATGGATTTCACATCACCGATGGTGACCCCGGCCATGGCCACCGGCGCACGTGGCTTCAGATCACCAATATTGGTGAATCGAGCCTTGACCTGGTAAGCCTTGCCTGCGGAGTAGCTGCCAACGTCGGTGGCTTCAAACGCCAGGAACAAAAGCGCTGCCAGCCCCAGCAGCATAAACAGTCCGGCGGTCAGTTCTACGGTGTGACGCGATCGCATAGGCAAATTCCAGTGAGTCAGATCAGCAAAGCTGTGAGTATGAAGTCCAGGATCAGTATCAGTATGGAGCTGACAATGACGGTTTGCGTTGTGGCCACCGCCACACCGCGCCCGGTGGGTTCGGCATTGTAGCCCTGAAACACCGACACCAGCGCGATAACGATACCGAAGACGATACTCTTGTACACGCCGCTGAGATAATCCGGGCCCAGATCCACTGCCGATATCATCCGTCCCCAGAACAGGCCGGGATCCAGGTTGACCCATTCCACCGCAAACAGATAGGCGCCGGTCACGGCGAGCAGATTGAACATGCCGGTCAACAGCGGCACGGCAATGATCGCGGCAATAAAACGCGGCAATATGATGCGTTCGATCGGGTCAATCGCCATCAGTTCCAGCGCATCCAGTTGTTCGGTCGCTTTCATGAGCCCGATTTCGGCGGCAATCGAGGTACCGGCGCGGCCGGTGAACAGCAGCGCGGTCAGCACCGGACCCAGTTCCCGAAACAGCGACAATGCCACCACCGCACCCAATGATTCACTGGCACCAAATTGCACCAGCGTGTTGTAACCCTGCAGGGCGATGACCAGACCAATAAAAAAGCCGCTGGTCAGTATGATGATCATCGAGCGGGTGCCGACAAAATACAATTGCCGCATGACGTTACCAAGCTGTTTCGTGCTGGGCCGCACGCGCAGCAGAATTTGTGGCAGGAACAGGCCGCAACTGCCCAGATCCTGCAGTTGTCGGAACAGGTTCAGATCAAGACCGCTGTCGCCCTCATGCCTGTTCATCGCAACAGATCCTCGGCCAGATCCGGCGCCGGGTAATGAAACGGCACCGGACCATCGGCCAGGCCCTGCATGAATTGGCGGATCATCGGCGATGTGTCTTCATGCAGTTCTGCAGGTGTGCCACTGACCGCTATTTTGCCATCGATGATGATGTGCGCGCAGTCGATCAGCCCCTGCATGCGCTCGACATCGTGGGTGATGATCAAGCTGGTCACATTCAGCGCCTCGTTGATGTGACGAATCAGTTTGCCAACGGCGGCAGCGGCAATCGGGTCCAGGCCGGTGAAGGGTTCATCGTATAACACCAGTTCCGGGTCCAGCACCAGCGCCCGCGCCAGCGCCACCCGCCGCGCCATGCCGCCGGACAACTCGCGCGGCAGCATGTCAATGGCGCCGCGCAGCCCCACCGCCTGCAGCTTGCTCAGCACCAGTCGGCGGATCACCGCTTCCGGCAGTCGTGTGTGCTCGCGCACCGGCAGTGCGACGTTCTCGAACACGGTCATGTCGGTAAGCAGGGCGCTGTTTTGCAACATGACACCGAGTGTTTTGCGGTACTGGTTGAGCTTGCTGCCGGAGAGCTGATCGACGCGTTGCTGATTGACGGTCACGCTGCCGGATTCTGGCTGAAGTTGCCCGGTGATCAATTTCAGAATGGTGCTTTTGCCTACCCCGCTGGGGCCGAGAATGGCCACCACCGAGCCCTGTTCAATGTCCAGATTCAGACCATCGAGCACGGTCAGCGTGTCATGCCGGAACACCACATCGCGCAGTCGGATAAAGCCGGCTTGACCGGTTTCGCTTGCTTGCTGCTTGCTTGGGCTCACGTAAGAATTCCGAAAAGTTATGGCAGACAAAATTGGGCACTATGAGGCTGGTTCAATGGGAGCAGACCGGATAAATGCTGCGCTGATGTCGTCACTGCCTGATTTGGCATTATACTCGCAGCCTGGATCAGGCATGGTCTGCAAGCAGCGTGATGGGTGATGCTCTACTGCTATTGCATTGCTGATGATGAGGCATTCTTATACAATACGTTCTTTGATTGCGCTTGGTCGATTGGATTCAGTTTTCCTTTCAGGCTGATGGAGCGATCCATTATCTGCGTCAACGGTCACCCGTAATCCATATCGGGGTGTAGCTCAGCTTGGTAGAGCACTGCCTTCGGGAGGCAGGGGCCGGAGGTTCGAATCCTCTCACCCCGACCACATGTGGAAAGTCTGTGGCATGCAGCGCGAAGCGCGTTTCCCTAGAAACCCTTCGGGACAGGGCCTTGCGCGGCCCCTGCCACGTCTGTGATCGCTCATTTGAGTTAATCAAACTACGCTCACACGAGCCGTAACATTGGCTCGCGCAATTCCACTGTCGCACTTGCGTTGCATGCCGCAGATTTTCCAGTAAAAACCGGCTCTCTCACAACAAATGAGAGCCGGTTTTTTTATTTGTGGTAGAGGGAATATGGAACCGAAACAGAGGTTCACCGCTGCACTGGTGCAGCGGGGCGAGCTTCAGCTCGCCCGAGCGCAGCTAGCCTGGATTATTCATGATCAACTACTGCGAGTCCGTCAGTGCATGAATCTGCTGCGTTGCACTCGAAAAATGTGCTCAACGTACCGTCAAGTACGCCTGCGCGCATTTTCCTTCGTGCGCCTTGTATTTTCATACCCTGACGGCCTCTCGCTACGTCGCCCATGAATAATCCAGGCTATTGTGATGACAACGTCATCATCCAATCCTCTCACCCCGACCATATGATCATCAGCTCCCTCCCCCGTGTGCGGGGGAGGGCTGGGGTGGGGGCCAATCTGCCAGCTTGATCTGAGCTAGCAGAGCGATTGCGTCAGACCGAGGCTGAACAAGCAACAACGCAGTAATTCAACAGCATCACTCCAGCACCGCGTGCAAAAACGCCGGTTCGCTCAAGCCACCACGATGCAGGTTGGCGTTGTAGTACAAAGTGGCAAAGTCCTTGTTGACGGCGTCGTCGAAACGAAAATCATCCAGAGATCGTGTGCCTTTGCTGCCCAGCGTGGCCGACCACCAGCCGCTGGGATAGCAGGGTTGCGGAAAACCCAGCGTGCGCAGATCGCCAAAACCGGCCGCGCCCATGTTATCGCGAATGCCCTTGATCAGGGGCTGATGAATCAATGGTGATTCGCTTTGTTGCACGATCACGCCGCCGGGTTTCAATGCGCGGTAGCAGTCGGCAATAAACTGTGCACCGAACAGGCCCTCGGCCGGGCCGACCGGGTCGGTGGAATCGATGATGATCACATCCAGGCTGTCGCGATCGGCATTGGCAATCCAGGCCAGGCCATCGTCAAACAGCAATTGAGCGCGCGGATCGGCATTGCCTGCAGTGAGTTCGGGAAAATGGATTTCGGCCAGCCGCGTGACCTGCTCATCAATATCGATCTGCGTGACCTGCTGCACGGAGGCGTGCTTGAGCACTTCCAGCAGCGCGCCGCAGTCGCCACCGCCGATGATCGCCACCTGCTGCGGATCGTTGTGGCTGAACAGCGCCGGATGCGTCATCATCTCGTGATACAGAAAATTGTCGCGCGTGGTGAGCATAACGCAGCCGTCGATCGCCATCAGCTTGCCGAAGCTGGCGGTCTGGTAGATTTCGATGTGCTGAAATTCGGATTGGCGTTCATCGATTTTTTCTGTCTGCAGCAGCCAGCTTTGCGCCATGCCGCCGGGAGCATGATATTCGGTAAACCAGAGGTAATCTTCGGGCAGCATGTTCGGCTCCTGAGATTGGGCAAAGACATGATTGTACAATGCGCACTATGACCAATAAGCAACAAAACACCGGCGCAAGCTGGGACATTGACCAGGCGCGCGACAGCTACGCCATCGACCATTGGGCGGCCGGTTATTTCGCTATCAACCCGGCCGGTGATCTGGTGGTACAACTGCCCGGGCAAGCACCCATGGCATTGGCCGAGATCGTTGCCGGTTGTTTGCATGGCAAGCAAGCGCAAGCTCTGCGTCTGCCCTTGTTGCTGCGCTTTCCGCAGATATTGGTGGATCGTGCCAGGCGTCTGCACACGGCATTTGATCATGCCTTGCAACAACAGCAGCAGATGAGCAAATTCACGCTGTTGTATCCGGTCAAGGTCAATCAGCAGCAGTCGGTGGTGAGCACACTCGCCGGCAGGGCCGAGGACGGGTTGGGCGGCTGCGGGCTGGAGGTCGGCAGCAAGCCGGAGCTGCTGATTGCGCTGGCCATGGCGCAACCTGGCAGCACGCTGGTGTGCAACGGCTACAAGGATCGCGACTTCATCCGCCTGGCGCTGCAGGGGCGCAGTCTCGGTTTGCAGGTCATTATTATTGTCGAGCAGCCGGACGAAATACAGCTCATCGAACAAACCGCACAAAATCTTGGCATCGAGCCGGTGATTGGTGTGCGCGCACGGTTGTCGTCACTGGGTGCCGGCAACTGGCAGAACACCGGCGGTGAGCGCGCCAAGTTTGGTCTTTCCCCCAGCCAGATGATGGCGCTGGTGCAGCGTCTGCAATCTGCCGGGCACATGCACTGGCTGCAACTGCTGCATTTTCACATGGGCTCGCAGATCGCCAATCTGCGCGACATTCGCAAGGGCGTGACCGAGGCCGCAAGACTGTTGGTGGCGCTGCGGCAAATGCAGGTGCCGATTGAATTGCTCGATATTGGCGGTGGCCTCGGCGTGGATTACGAAGGTTCGCGCTCGCGCTCGGCCTGTTCGATGAACTACAGCATTGATCAATATGCCGATACCGTGGTCAGCGTGCTCAACGAAATTTGCGCCCAGGCGGGACAGCCATTGCCACAGTTGCTGTCTGAATCGGGTCGTGCCTTGACCGCACATCACGCCGTGCTGGTGACCTCGGTGGTGGACAGCGAGGCGATGCCTGGCGGCCAGCAGGGTGGTCGCGTCGATGTTGCACAGTCAACCCCGGAGCAGCCTGATCCCGAAGCCGAACACGAACTGATCGGCAGCATGCGCGCACTGCTGCAGGATGCACAGCAGATGCCGGCCGAGGAGTTGTGGCTGGAAGCCTCGACCCTGTTCGAGCAGGCTCAGCAGGCGTTTCTGGATGGCCAGGCCACGCTGACCGATCGCGCCACGGCAGAACAATTGTATTTCGACCTGCTGCGCAAGCTGACAGCATTGCTGGATCCACGCATCCGTCGCCATCGCGAACTGGAACAGCAGTTGCGGCTGAAACTGGCCGACAAGTATTTCATCAATCTGTCCATTTTCCAGTCTTTGCCGGACATCTGGGCGCTGGACCAGGTCTTCCCGGTGGTGCCGCTGAGCCGGCTGCATGAACGACCTGATCGCCATGCCGTGCTGGAGGATCTGACCTGCGATTCGGATGGCCGCATCGAGCGCTTTGTCGATCTCGGCGGGGTAGAGGACACGCTGCGCGTGCATGCCTTGCGCAGCGGCGAGGATTACCTGCTCGGCATCTTCATGAGTGGTGCCTACCAGGAAACCCTGGGCGATATGCACAACCTGTTTGGTGACACCGACAGCGTCGATGTGTTGATTGCAGGCGATCAGCTACAGCTACAGCGCGCCCGCAGTGGCGACAGTGCCGCGCAGTTGCTGCACTATGTCGGCTACGATGCCGACCGACTGCAGGCCAGTCTGCAGCAGCGCGTTGCCGCTGCGACACTGCCGCAGGCCCAGGCAGATCGGGTGCTGGAAGATTACCGGCTGGGGCTTGCCGCACACACCTATCTTGCCGCCGACCATGCACACTGACAGGTCACAACGCATCGGATTTATCGGGCTGGGTGCCATGGGGGGCGCCAATGGCGGCGCTTCTGCCACAACTTTATCAGCCGCAGATGAACCGCAACCGCAACCGCCCGAAGAGCAGTAATGTAGTTCAAGAGGTAGCGGTGAATTTTTATATTGCTTCTAGCTGAAATTCTGTTTGCTTATGATAGATTCTGTTTGATACTTGACTGAGACATAACCAGCATAGATAATACAACCGCTCTTACGTGTCTGTACTTAGCTACAGTATGACTTAATGATTGATATTATCAAACCAGCATATACAGTTCCCATTCAAACCTGATACGAGATCTTAAACGATGAAATTCATTAAACATATAACAGCGGTTTGCTTCTTTTTCGCGGCAGCTCCTTTGTTTGCACAGAGTTTATCCAGCTCGAATGCAACATTCGGCACCGTTTCTTTGGCAGCACCACAAGGTGGCGACGTGGTTTTGACTCAAAGCACTGACCCGGCAACGATCATTGCTCTCAATTCAGTATCATGCAATGCTGGGACCTTACATTCTGACAATAACTACATGCGCCGCTTTGATCTCGATGGTGAGTTCGGCATTACTGGCAGCCTGACTGTGGACAGCGTTAATGTGGGTATTGAAACAGCAACCGGTGCCGGCGGCTCGCAGCCCATCAGCATCATTCTGCATTCTATCGCCAATGCCGACGCGCTGACATTCGCCAATCTCAACGAAGTGGGACGGCTGGATACCACCATTGCCGACGCTGCTGCTGTGATCCAGAACTTTGTTGTCAGCAGTACCGCCATTGACCCGGCCACCGACGATCTGGTAGTGGATGTTTTCACTCCCGACGGACAGACTGCAGGTCACTCATTTTTCATTGGCAGCAACAACCTGGGCGAAACGGCACCTTCATTTATCGCTGCGGCAGCATGTGGCATTAATGAACCGACCGCTACCGGCGGTATCGGATTTCCTGATATGAACATCGTATTCTCGGTCAATGCAACTGTCGGCGATGATGACATTATGTTGCCCCCACCACCAGCAGTACCCACTATGAACAGCTATGGTCTGCTCGGCATGGCGCTCGCGCTGATGCTGGGTGCCGGATTGTTCCTGCGCCGTCGCGCCTGAAGTTTTATTCAATAACAACAGCACTGCACCT
>CAZHRH010000077.1:1356-10346 GCA_964534475.1 uncultured Wenzhouxiangellaceae bacterium | reverse complement strand
GCCATGCTGTATCAGCCGGAGCTGGATCGCAATCTGGGGGTTTGTCCCAAGTGCGGTCATCACAATCGTATGAATGCCCGCGATCGACTGGACAGTTTTCTTGATCGCGCAGACAGACAGGAACTGGGTCAGGATCTGACGCCGGTCGACAAGCTTAATTTCCGTGATTCCAAACGCTACCGGGATCGCATTTCTGCAGCACAGAAAGCCACCGGAGAGAAAGATGCACTGGTGGTCCTGCGCGGAACACTGCAGGGGCAGGGTGTGGTGGCCTGTGCTTTTGAGTTCGGTTTTATGGGCGGCTCAATGGGTTCTGTGGTTGGTGCGCGCTTCATGTGTGCGGTGAATGCCTGCCTTGAATACCAGTTGCCGCTGGTCTGCTTTTCCGCCAGTGGCGGTGCACGCATGCAGGAAGGCCTGTTCTCGCTGATGCAGATGGCCAAGACCAGCGCCGGACTGGCAAAAATGTCGGAAGCCGGTTTGCCCTACATCAGCGTACTGACGCATCCGACCACCGGCGGCGTGACCGCCAGCCTGGCCATGCTCGGCGACATCAACATCGGTGAGCCACGCGCATTGATCGGCTTTGCCGGCCCCAGAGTGATTGAGCAAACCGTGCGCGAAACGCTGCCGGAAGGCTTCCAGCGGAGTGAGTTTCTGTTGCAGAAGGGCGCCATCGACATGATTGTCGATCGCCGCGAGATGCGTGAGCGCGTGGCCGCCCTGCTGGTGCTGTTGATGGCAGGCAAAGCCAGCAAGTATCCCGTCAAGGCAAGCGCGATCGCCGCAGAAACCAGTGCAAAATCACGCGAAGACACTGTTTGATGACCGGTAGGCGGCTGTTGTCTTTAATGGCCGCCGTCAATGTCATTGCAATCGATTTAACCCGTTGAATCTGAGTCGATGAAAGCTGCCGCAAACGCGCAACTGGCAGACTGGATTGCCTGGCTGGAACAGCTTAATCCGGATCGCGTCGAGTTGGGTCTGGAGCGTGTACGCTGTGTCTGGGAGCAGCTTGATCGCGACATCGACAGCACGGTGATCACGGTCGCTGGGACCAATGGCAAGGGGTCGGTTGTGGCCATGCTGGAGCAGGTGCTGCTGGCCTCTGGCCACAGCGTGGTTGCCTACACTTCACCGCATCTGCTGCGTTTCAACGAACGCATTCGCATCAATAGCACAGAGGTTGATGATGCGGCTCTGGTGCAGGCCTTTCACGCGATCTCTGCGGCACAAACTGCTGCTGCGGTCAGACTGACCTATTTTGAATTTACCACGCTGGCTGCGCTATGGCTGATCACCGAGCAGCAACCCGAAGTGGCCCTGCTGGAAGTGGGCCTGGGCGGTCGCCTTGACGCAGTGAACATCATTGATGCGGATGCCGCAGTTATCACCAGCATTGGTCTGGATCATATGCAGTGGCTGGGCAACTCTCGCGCAGCCATCGCGGCGGAGAAAGTCGCCATCGCCAGACCCGGCAGACTGCTGGTTTGCGGGGAGCCGGATCCGCCGCCGGTGATCTCTCGGCAGGCGGCTGCGCTAGAGGCGCATCTGCTGCAGATCGACATTGATTTTGCGCTCGAGCCGGCAACCGATGCAAGCAGTGGCGCTGACCAGTATCGATTCACTGCGGACTGGTTACAGGCTGATCTGGGATTGCCGCAGCTGGCCATGCCCGGTCAACATCAACGCAACAACAGTGCCTGCGTGCTGGCCTTGTTGACGGCGCCGCAATCTCCGCTGCTAGTCAACGATTTGCCGGCGGCAGTAACCAGCCTGACTGGCACCAGCCTGATTGGACGTCAGCAGGTTTTGCGCCAGCAGCCGCTGCTGCTGGTGGATGTGGCCCACAATGAACAGGCCGTGGCGGCGCTGGTGGCGACATTGCAAAGTACAGCATGCAGCGGTCGCACCTGGATCGTGCTGGCCATGCTGGCGGACAAGGACATCAACGCTGTGGTGCAGAATCTGCGGCCGATTGCAGATCACTGGCTGTTGCCGGAAATACCAGCGCCACGCGCGCTGCCGGCCCGGCGCCTGCAGCACACGCTGCTGAAACAGGGAGTTGCTGCAGCCGCCATCGCCCGGCATGACGATGTGCTGACTGCCACCAACAGCGCGCTGCAGCAGGCGCAATCGGATGATCGCATTGTGGTGCTGGGTTCGTTCGTTACCGCGGCTGCTTTGCTTACTCATGTTGAGCTTATCGATGGCTTATAATCAAGATGATTATTAAACGCTAAAAGGTCAGCGATACGACGAGTATGGATCAGACACTCAAACAACGATTGGTGGGCGCGGCGGTGCTGATCGCACTGGCAGTGATTTTTCTGCCGGTTTTCATCACCGGCCCGCAGGATGCCATGGACAGCGCTGATGATGAACAGATTCTGGTGCCGCCAGCGCCTGCCGAGAAGCTGTCCAGCAAACGTCTGCCGGTGATGGATGACGACGCCAGCCAGGCGCAGCAGCAAGCGGAGCCGGCACCGCAATGGCCGATTGCAACGACGCCGCTGGATACCGGCGACACCACTGCCGACACATTGACTGAACCAGCAGCATCATCCACAGCGCCGGATGCCGATGACAGCGCTGCCCAGGCTGCGACCGACGACAGCAACGCTGCCGCCAGCAGCACTGCTGACAGTGCCGACGACAATGAGGCGGTCAGTGACGCTGCCACAGATACTGTGGCCGCAGAGAATACAGAACCAGCTCCGGTGGTAACACAAAGTTCCGCCACGCCTGAAGCACAACCACTGCAGCTGACTTCAGAAGGTCCGGATCCAGACCAGTGGTATGTGCAAGTGGCCAGTCTGGGCAATCCGGACAACGTGCGGCGACTGCAGCAGCAACTGCAATCCATGTCCCTGCAAGCGCTGACCGAGCGCGTGCAACGAGACGATAGCAGCCTGTATCGAGTTATTGTGGGCCCCTACAGCGACGATCAGACCGCGCAAGCGGCGCGGGACCGGATCGCTGCCAGTGATCAGCGTCTGCGCCCGGTGCTGCTGCCACCGGAAGCTGCAGCATTGAGTGCTGGCGACAGCAATGATGCGGCATCTGCCATGCCGGAGGGGCTGGATCGTTACGCCGTGCAGGTTGGCGTGTTCTCCGCTCGCGAGCGCAGTGACGAGGTGGTGGCACGCCTGCAGAATGCCGGTTTTGCCGCCTATCAGGAAACCATCGAGCGTGCCGAAGAAAACCTGTACCGGGTGCGTATCGGGCCCTTGCTCAGTGAAACCGACGGTAACAACATTGCCGCGCGCATCAAGCGTGATCTGGATCTTGACAGCCTGGTCGTGGACTACCGATGATCTGGATTGACTGGGTGCTGCTGGGCGTGCTGGCGGTATCGACCAGCATCGGTCTGTGGCGCGGTCTGGTGCGCGAGGTCATGTCGATTCTGATCTGGGTGGTGGCCATCTGGGCAGCGCTGAAATATTCCGAAGTTGCCGCTGGTTACTTGTCCGGCTGGATTACCATGCCTTCCATGCAGGGTCTGGTTGGCTTCGCTGGTGTGTTGCTGGTCACGTTGGCGGTAGGCGGCCTGCTGGTATGGCTGATCGGAAAACTGGTTGATTCTACCGGTCTCAGCGGCACCGATCGCACTTTCGGCATGCTGTTTGGTGTCGCCCGCGGTGTCATCATTATTGCGGTGGCCGTGCTGGTGGCGCGCTTCACCGTTATTCCGCAGGATCCCTGGTGGCAGGAATCGACCTTGCTGCCACATTTCGAACGTATTGCCGATGAAGGAGTGACATTGCTGCCGCCGGAAGTACAGGAAATGCTGCAGGCTGATGCAGATCAAACCAACACCACTATCGCCGATGACACCGGCAATTCTGCTGCGGCTGATCCGCTTGATGCGGCGGCAGTCAGCGCTGCCAGCGTGGAGCAGATGCTGCCCGCGGCAGACAGGGATGAACTCACTTCACCGCCAGCAGCGGATAATGCCGAGGAATCAGCCGATGATTAACACATGTGCGGCATCGTAGGCATCGTCGGCAAGCAGCCGGTGGCACACCGCCTGTTTGACGCCATGACCATCCAGCAGCATCGCGGTCAGGATGCCGCCGGCATCGCCACGCTGGAAGATGACCGCATGTATCTGCATCGTGGCAACGGCCTGGCCAACGATGTGTTCCGGCAGCGCGACATCGATGCCCTGATCGGCAACATCGGTATCGGCCATGTGCGTTATCCAACCGCCGGCAGTGATCGTCCGGATGAGGCGCAGCCGCTGTATGTCAACTCGCCGTATGGTCTGGCGCTGGGGCACAACGGCAATCTGGTCAATTCTGCCGCTCTGCGCGAGCAGTTGTTCATGCTTGAGCGACGTCATCTCAATACCGATTCGGACTCTGAGGTTTTGCTCAACATTCTCGCCCATGAGCTGGCCGCACAAAAATCAGAACTGCCCATCCACAGCCAGCTTTTTAACAGCGTGGAAAGCGTACATCAGCGCTGTCGCGGTGCCTATGCAGTGACCGTGCTGGTGGTGGGGCAGGGTCTGCTGGCATTCCGTGATCCGCTCGGCATCCGACCCATGGTGCTGGGCGTGCGCAGCACCGATGCCGGTGATGAATACATGGTGGCATCAGAAAGCGTGGCGCTGGACGGACTGGGTTTTGCTTTTCTGCGTGATGTGGCGCCCGGCGAGAGTATTTTTATTGATCATCAGGGCAAGCTGTACACGCATGTCAGCGAGCAGGCCGGCGAGCTGACCCAGTGCATGTTCGAGCTGGTCTATTTTGCCCGCCCGGATTCATTGATGGACGATATTTCCGTGTACAAGGCACGCTTGCGCATGGGTGAAATGCTGACGCAGAACATCCTGCGCCAGTTTCCTGAGCATGACATCGACGTCATCATCCCGATCCCGGACACCAGTCGCACGGCCGCCTTGCCGATGGCACACGAGTTGGGCGTCAAGTACCGCGAAGGCTTCATCAAGAACCGCTACATCGGCCGCACCTTCATCATGCCCGGCCAGGCCATGCGCGATCGCTCGGTGCGGCGCAAGCTGAACCCCATCGCGCTGGAATTCCGCAACAAGAATGTCCTCTTGGTGGATGACTCCATTGTGCGCGGCACCACCTCGCGGCAGATCATCGAGATGGCCAGAGAAGCCGGTGCGCGCAAGGTTTACATGGCCTCGGCGTCACCACCGGTGCGTTATCCCAATGTTTACGGCATTGACATGCCAGACGCCGAGGAGCTGATCGCCCATGGTCGCGATGTCGAGCAGATTCGCCAAATGATTGGTGCCGACCGCCTGTTTTATCAGGACCTGGATGATCTGAAACACGCCTGCCTGGGCAAAAAAGAAGCGCACGCCTTTGATACTTCCTGTTTTGACGGTCATTATGTCACCGGGCTGGATGCGGGCTATTTGGAAGCGCTGTCCAGGCAGCGCTCCGACAGCGCCCGGCAAGATCGCAGCAGGTTGCGCAGCGCCTGAGCGTGGCGGACAGCGACCACAGCACGGCAGTCGTCTGGCTGCGCCGGGATTTGCGCTTGCGCGCCAACCCGGCGCTGGCGTATGCCTGCCAACAGCATCAGCGGGTGGTGGTCGCATTCATTCTCGATGATGCTGGTGAAGGCGACCGGGCGGCGGGTGCGGCCGGTCGCGCCTGGCTGTATCACAGCCTGCAGTCACTGCAGGCCGATCTGCGCCTGCGCCACAACGAGCTGGTGCTGCGCTGCGGCGACAGCCGCGAGCAACTGCAGCAACTGATTAGCGCTTGCAAGGCTGCGGCAGTGTACTGGAATCGCCGTTATGAGCCGGCCGTGCGCGAGCGCGATGCAATGATCAAATCCTGGCTGACCGATGAACTGGGTATTACGGCAAAAAGCTTTAACGCCAGTTTGTGGTGGGAGCCGTGGGAAATCAGCACCGGCCAGGGCAAGCCTTACCGCGTGTTCACGCCGATGTGGAAAAACATGCTGGAAAACTGGCGTGACCCGCAAACGCAGGCGCTGCCGCAACCGTTTCCGGCCCTGCCTGAACCACCTGATTCACTGCCGCTGGATGCACTCGAACTGTTGCCGCAACAGCGCGCTGAGCCGGACTGGGCGCAGGGCTTTTTCCGTGCCGATGCCGAGCCACTGTATGCGCCCTGGCAACCCGGTGAGCAGGGTGCCTGGCAGCGTCTGCATGACTTCGCTGACAAGGCCATGGCGCAGTACAAAACCCAGCGAGATATACCTGCAGTGGCCGGTACCTCGATGCTGTCGCCGCATCTGGCCTGGGGTGAAATTTCCTGCGCCCAGATCGTGCGCGAACTGTGTCCGGATGGTCAGCCACCGGCTGATGCCATGATCAGCAGCTTTGTGCGTGAGCTGGGCTGGCGTGAATTTTCCTGGCATCTGCTATATCACTTTCCGCACATGCCGGATACGCCTCTGCAGGCAAAGTTTGCCGACTTCCCCTGGCGCGCAGATATGCAGCCGGATCTCAAGCGCTGGCAACGCGGTCACACCGGGGTGCCGATTGTCGATGCCGGCATGCGTCAGCTCTGGCAGCATGGCTGGATGCACAATCGCGTGCGCATGCTGGTGGCTTCTTTTCTCAGCAAAAACCTGCTCATCGCCTGGCAGCATGGCGAGCGCTGGTTCTGGGATACCCTGGTGGATGCTGACCTCGGCAATAATACTCAGGGCTGGCAGTGGACCGCCGGCTGCGGTGCCGATGCCGCGCCTTATTTTCGCGTTTTCAATCCGGTCACCCAAGGCCAGCGGTTCGATCCTGATGGCGATTACGTGCGTCATTTTGTGCCGGAGCTGTCGGCACTGCCGCAACAGTACATCCATGCACCGTGGACGGCCAGCGCGGACATCCTGCAGCAGGCCGGCGTTACGCTCGGGAGCAGTTATCCGGCACCAATGGTGGATCTGAAGACCACCCGCGCACGCGCATTGGAGGCCTGGCAGCAGATACGCTGATGCAGGTATCCGCAGTGACTACTGCGTTGACTACATCAGGCATAGCGTTCGCAAAATCTCTCAGGCTGCTACAATCCTGCAGATGAACACGAGTGATTGTGCATGACTGACAAGCGACACGCCATGTCCAAGGTGGATACCGCCTGGCTGCGCATGGAGGATCCCACCAACCTGATGATGATCACCGGCGTCATGGGGCTGGATCATGACATCGATTTTCAGCGTCTGGTGGATACCATCGGCTTGCGCTTTCTCGCATTTCCCCGGTTTCGCTACAAGGCCGTCTATGGCGCGCGCAGCAGCCACTGGGAATTCGATGAGGATTTCGATATCTACTCCCACGTGCGGCGTAGCGCGCTGCCGGGCGATGCCGGCAAGGAGGAACTGCAGGAATTTGTCAGTGAACTGGCCAGCACGCCGCTGGATCAGACCAAGCCTTTATGGCAGTTCCACCTGGTGGAAAACCACAGCGAAGGTCCGGTCCTGATCACCCGCATTCATCATTGTTATGCCGATGGCATCGCCCTGATCCAGGTCTTGCTGAGCCTGACCGATTCGACCCCGGAGCCGCGCGCCAGCGCCAGGTCACCGCAGCACTGGAAACGCCAGCGCATGCAGGAGTCCAACGTCTTTCGTCGCTTTCTGGAACCCGCCCGCGATGGCCTGGATACTGCGGTGGACTGGGGCCAGAAAGCGCTGGAAGAAATGCTGGCTATGCTGCGCCAGCCGGAACAGGTTGGCGCCTATGCCAATGAAGCCATTGACATCGCTGACGAACTGGCCACTACGCTGCTGCTGAGTGACGATCCGCCAACGCGGTTCAAGGGGCGACTGGGCGCGCGCAAGCGCGTGGCCTGGACCGAGCCGCTGCCGCTGGATGAAGTCAAGGCGGTGGGCCGGGCGCTGGGCTGCACCGTCAACGATGTGTTGATCGCCTCGGCCACCGGCGCATTGAATCACTATCTGCGCTGCTGCGGTGAAGATCCCGCAGACATCGAGATTCGTGCCACGGTACCGGTCAATCTGCGGCCGCTGGAGCATGCCAAGGATCTCGGCAATCATTTCGGGCTGGTCTATCTGCCCCTGCCGGTAGGCATCGAAAATCCCTTACAGCGTTTGCTGAAAGTCCACGAACATATGGAGGAGTTGAAAAACTCACGCCAGGCAGTGGTGGCATTTGGCTTGCTGGCCGCGCTGGGCATGGGGCCGGCGGCATTGCAGAAGCCAATGCTCGATATGATGAGCCGCAAGGCCAGCGCCGTACTGACCAATGTGCCGGGACCACGCCAGCCGCTGTTTATGGCAGGTACGGCAGTGCGCGAAATGATGTTCTGGGTACCGCAAAACGGCAGCATCGGCATGGGTATCAGCATTCTCAGCTACAACCAGCAGGTATACATGGGCTTGATTACCGATCGTCGGCTGGTGCCTGATCCGGAAGCCATCGTCAGCCGCTTTCGCGCTGAATTCGACAAATTGCTGTACCTGGTATTGCAGATGCCCGATGGCGATGTAGCACCGGATGATGTGCAGGAATGGTTATTGCACTGGGCTGCACAGGGACGCCCCGGTCTTGATCAAGAAGCTGAGACTGATACAGAGCATGAAAACATTCTGCTGGTCGACGATAACGTTGAATTGAGTACCGAGCGCGCTGCTGAATCAGCAACAACAATTGAGCAAGCGCAAACAGCGGCTGCCAGCAAAACCGGCAGCAAGCGTCCGGCAGCCCGGAAATCTGCCCATAAAAAACCAGCCGACAAAAAGCCAACCAGCAAGAAGGCAGCCAGCAAGAAGGCAGTAAACAAAAAGGCAGCGGGCAAAAAAGCGGCTGGCAAGAAATCAACCGAAAACAAGCCAGCCGGCAGGAAAAAGACCAGCAGCCAGCAGACAAGCGGTAAACAAAGCGTCGCCAGAAAATCGTCTAGCAATGCCACTTCTGCCGGGGCCAAAGCGAGGGAAAAGCCGGCAAGCAGCTTCGGCCCGGCGCCGGATTACCAGCCGCGCTGGAAAGTGCGCGGCAAGAAAAGCAGCAAGAAGGT
>CAZHRH010000077.1:0-1256 GCA_964534475.1 uncultured Wenzhouxiangellaceae bacterium | reverse complement strand
ATCTTGAAATGTAAATTGATGTTGGAACACTAATTATCTGTCACAACGCCGCCACCTCGCTGGCAGCAAATGCCTGGTCCAGTTTCTCCATCGCATCCAGCGGTTCGGTTTCTGCCGCGCGGCGATAGCAGTCGTTGGCCTGCTCCAGCCTGTCGTCACCAAACAACATGAAAATGCCGTTGCCGTATTCAATCTGAGTGACCGGCGGGCGCGAATTCAGCTCCAGCGCGCGGTCAAGGTGCTGCATGGCCTTGTCGGGAGTGCAGCCATAGGTCATGCGCGCCACCATCTTGCCCACCTTGTCGATGATTTCGGCATGATAGAGCCCCAATGCGAGATGTGCATCCGGGTAATCCGGCGCCAGCGACAGCGCCGTGTCCAGGCTTGCTGCCACCTTGCTGCCAAGCCCCTGACGCAGCGCCTTGACGATCGAGATGCTCTGGCCGTAACGACCCAGCGCATAGGCGTGATAGTAGTGGGGCGCGGGCAGCTCGGGAAACGCCGCACAGGCCTGAGCCGCGATGTCAGTGGCCTGCTGGTACAGCGCCTGTTGACTGGATTCATTGTCCTCCAGGTGGTCGGCATAAATGATCATCGCCTTGCACTGTGGCGCAAAGCCATGCACGCCGGCTTCAGCAGCCGTGCTGTAGGCCTGCTCGAACCGGCCGGCATGAAAATGCTGCCAGGCGCTGATGCAGCTTGCTGCATGCTCATTGTTATCGGTGCTCTCAGGCCAGGGTACCAGATCACTGCCGTGCAAATCAGGCCAGGCTTGCTCCAATGCGTCCACATCGTAGTCGAACGGCTCAGCCGGATAAGGAAAAACTTGCCATTGGTTCATGCTCATTCTCGAAATCTGCAAAGCGTACATTCTATGCCTCTTGGCATCATAGCATCGATATCAATCAGCAAAGTTAGTGTGCTTGCTCTAGATTTTGCCCATATTCTTGTGCACATGAAAGCAGAGTGCTTCATTCATTGACGACTAATCAAATCATTCAGGAGGCTATCATGGCCAAGAAGAAAACCGTAGCAAAATCAGCATCCAGCAAGAAGTCTGTCATGTCCAGTGTAGATCCATTGGTCGAATATGGTCGTGACGTCTGGTTGGCAGGCCTGGGCGCAATGTCACTGGCACAGCAGGAATCCAACAAGATCAGCGGCAAGGCGCTGGAAAAAGGCAGCAAACTGTTCGATCAACTGGTCAAGGAAGGCAGCAAGCTGGAAAAAAGCACGCGCAAGAACGTGGATACCAC
>CAZHRH010000076.1:7599-10375 GCA_964534475.1 uncultured Wenzhouxiangellaceae bacterium | reverse complement strand
CAGCGATGATGAACCAGCGCAGGCTCACCAGTCGCGACAGATTGTCGCGCAATATTGATCTTGGCATGCTATCAGGCATCAGTTGGTCCCTGTGTTTCTGGGGTGAATAGCATCACGTTTTTGCACGCGCTGTCCAGAAATAATCAGGCTGCTGAAGGTCGCCAACGTTTATGCTGCAGTGGAAAGTGCTGGCCGATAACATCAAAATCGCGGTCGTTGTGTATCAGCAAGGCACGGTTTTCGATGGCGAGATGGGCAATACAGCAATCGATCGGGCTGCGCACGGTCAAACCGCGCTTGCGCAGGAGAAAATAGATCCGGGCCGCCTGCGGCCAGGTCGTTGCCTGAGTTTCCAGATAATCCTGACCAATGAGATAATCATGCAGCCGATTCCATTCGTGCTCATCACGACAACCCTGCAATAATTCCAACTGCTGAAAACGCGTGAATACGATGTCATGACCGGCAACTGAACTGCGCAAGCCACGCGCATAGTCACCCTGCTGATCTGCCAGCACGAGGATCCAGACCGAGGTGTCAATCAGGATCACTGCGTAGCACGCGTGCCTGCTTGTGATCGTAACCTGCGGCAAACTCGACCTTGCCGGTCAACTCAAACAGATCCTTCTTGCGCCGGTCACGAATCAACTCGCGCAATGCCACGTCGACCAGTTCTCGTTTGGTCGCGATTCCGGTCAATCGCACCGCCTCACGGACAAGCTCATCGTCCAGAACAATATTGGTTCTCATCAGCTTCTCTACATACACATTCGAATGTGTATTGTACACTGGCTGTGCTTCGCAGAACAAGCTGCTAAATGATCAGTGCCGAGCTGGGGCGGCGGCGTTCCCAGGGAGGACAGAATGCCACCTCCCGGACTACTCGCGGCAACTCAGTGCCGGCACTGCTCGCAAGTGCCGTAGACTTCCACGATCTGACGTTTGGCCTGAAAATGCTTGCTGCTGGCCAGTGCGGCGACATCGCGGGTAAGCCCGGCGCCGTGCAGTTCAATAACACGATCACAGTTCTCGCAGATCAGGAACTGACCGTTGTGCTGATGTTCGGGGTGATCACAGAAAACGTAGGCGTTGATCGATTCGAGCTTGTGGATGAAGCGATTCTGCAGCAGAAAATCCAGTGCCCGGTAAATGGTCGGTGGTGCGGTGGTACGCGCGTTGCTGACATCATGCTGTTTCAGCTGATCCAGCAGCTCGTAGGCCTTGACCGGGCCATCCGCGGCGATGATCAACTCCAGCACCTGGCGCCGCGTTTTGGTCAAACGCAGTCCCTGTTTGTCACATAACTGCTGAATGGTGCGTATGCTGGTTTCAGGATTCATGATTACAGTTTAGCAAATCCGCTGCGCTTCAAGTCACCGCGCGGTTGGTTTTGATCCATTCAACGGCGGAGCGGATGCGCTGCAAACTGCGCTCACGACCAACCAGCAGCAGGGTCTTGTCGATGGATGGTGATACCGAACTGCCGACCAGCGCCACGCGCAAAGGCTGCGCCACCTTGCCCATGCCCAGTTCCATCTGTGCCATGACCTGCTCAATAACCTCGTGCAGCGCCTGTTCCTGCCAGTCCGGCAGTGCTTGCAGCAGCGTCAACAGCGCCTCCAGCACCGGCACCGCCACCAGCCGCAGATGTTTTTTGGCGTGGTCTGGATGGTAGTTATCAAAGTCTGCGTAATAGGGGTGGCTTTGCGCGACCAGATCACTCAGATTGCTCACGCGCTCACGCTGCACGGCGATGACCTCATGTTCCGGCGGGCCGTTGGCAAGATCGATCCCGGCCTGCTGCCAGTGCCACTGTAACTGCTCACTGATGGTAGCCAGCGGCAGATTGCGCAGATAATGTTCGTTCAGCCAGTTCAGACGCTGCATATCGAACACCGAGGCCTTGCGATTGACCTCATCCAGATCAAACAGCCTGATCATGTCATCGACCGCAAACAGTTCACGATCACCATGTGACCAGCCCAGTCGCACCAGTTGATTGAGCACTGCCTCGCGCAGGTAGCCCTGATTACGAAACTCGATCACGCTGACCGCGCCGTGGCGCTTGGACAGCGGTGCGCCGTCCTCGCCGAGAATCATCGGCGCGTGACCGAATTTTGGCGGCTCGTGACCCAGTGCGCGGTACAGGTTGATCTGGCGCGGCGTGTTGTTGATGTGGTCATCACCGCGTATGACATGCGTGATCTGCATATCGATGTCATCCACGACAACACAAAAATTATAGGTTGGCGCGCCATCGGCACGGCGGATGATGAAATCATCCATCTCTTCGTTGTCGACCTCGATCGGCCCGCGCGTAAGGTCATGGAACCCGGTGCTGCCGGACTGCGGGTTCTTGAAGCGCACCACCGAGCCGGTGGCTGCCGGCAGGCCCAGATCGCGACAGTGGCCGTCGTAGCGCGGCTTGCGTTTTTCGCGCATGGCGGTTTCGCGCAAGGACTCCAGCCGCTGCTTGGAGCAATGACAGTGATAGGCCAAACCATTGGCCAGCATTGCATCAATCTTGTCCTGATAGATCTGATCGCGTTCGGACTGAAAGTGCGGACCTTCATCCCAGTCCAGTTGCAGCCAGTTCATGCCGTCCATGATCGCCGCCACCGCCTGCGGCGTTGAGCGCTCGCGATCGGTATCCTCAATGCGCAGCACAAAGCTGCCGCCATGATGGCGCGCGAACAGCCAACAAAACAGCGCGGTGCGGGCACCGCCGATGTGCAGATAACCGGTGGGGCTGGGGGCGAAACGGGTTTTGATCACG
>CAZHRH010000076.1:0-7499 GCA_964534475.1 uncultured Wenzhouxiangellaceae bacterium | reverse complement strand
ACCGCCGATGTGCAGATAACCGGTGGGGCTGGGGGCGAAACGGGTTTTGATCACGGTGTATTCCGAGCCTTGCAAGTAAACACCTATTTTACATGATCAGGCGCTGCAGAAAGAGTGACAATACCGAATCCATGATGCTGAACCAGCATGCTGCTGATGGCTCTGAGGATCATGAAACAAGGTCAAAAGCGATCCACAGATTGCACAGATTTCACAGATTATTGAGCGTGCGAAGCACAGACAGGCGCTGATCAGTCCTGCGATTAAATCAAAAGCAAGGTAACTTATCAAAATAAATTCGGGCCTTGCATAGGACGGGAAACATGATGCGCAGGATGAACAGTAATGGGGTTTCTGAGTCATCTGCTACACGCTTTCGAGAAAACGCTGCCAAGCTCATTGATGTGTTCCGAGAGATATCGATGATTCTCTTGATTAACCCATCATATCGCATCCCTGTCCTTACTACTCGCCCATGGGTAAGTAGTTACTTCCTGTCTATCCTGTCCATACTGTTCCACTACTCCACTTCAGATGTGACCGAACAATCACTGAAATCTGTGTATTCTGTGTAATCCGTGTAATCTGTGGATTTTATAACGCTGTATCACAAAGTTATCGGATGCAGCGTTTTCTGCGTCAACTCCAGCACGCGGTCGGCGCGCGCCGCCAGTCGGCGGTCATGGGTGGCAAACAGCAAGGCGGTATTGTGGCGCTGGCGCAATTGCAGCAGCACGTCAAACACACGCGCGGCGGTGGCTTCATCGAGGTTACCGGTGGGTTCATCGGCGATAATGCAGGCTGGCATGCCAACCATGGCCCGGGCCACCGCAGCACGCTGGCGCTCACCGCCGGACAGCTCGGACGGCTTGTGCGACAAGCGCTCGCCAAGTCCGACCTGCTGCAGCAGATCGCTGGCCATCGGCTTGATCTCGGCCGGCGACATGCCGCGAATCAGCAACGGCATGCTGACGTTCTCCAGCGCGGTGAATTCCGGCAGCAGATGGTGAAACTGATAGATGAAGCCCAGATGGCGGTTGCGCAGATCACCGCGCTCACGTTCGCTGCACGCATTAAGCTGGTGGCCTGCCAGCCAGATGCTGCCGGCACTGGGCTGGTCCAGTCCGCCCAGCAGATGCAGCAGTGTGCTTTTGCCGACACCTGAAGTGCCGACGATGGCAACACTCTCGCCGGGCTGCAGACTCAGCGCCAGATGCTGCAGAATTTCCAGTTCTCGCTGTCCGGTGCGGAACACCTTGCCCAGGCCGCGTGCCTCCAGCACCGGTCCGTTGATCACGCCCGGCTGGTCTTTGTTATTCATGACTGAGCGCCTCCGCCGGCTGCACGCGCGCAGCGCGCGAAGCCGGATACAGCGTCGCAACCAGACTCAGCACCATCGCCAGCACGGAAAAACGAACGACATCATACAGTTGCAGGTCCGAAGGCAATTCGGAGATGTAGTACACATCGGCCGATAAAAACTCGACGTTCAGCATGCGCTCCAGCGCCGGCACGATGGTTTCGATGTTCAACGCCAGTGTGACGCCGCCCAGCACGCCCAGTGCCGTACCGACAACGCCAATGAATGTGCCCTGGACAATGAAAATGCGCCGGATGCTGGTCGGACTGGCACCCATGGTGCGCAAAATGGCGATGTCGCCCTGCTTGTCGGTGACCACCATAATCAGCGTGGAAATGATGTTGAATGCGGCCACCGCCACGATCATTGACAGGATCACGAACATGACCAGCTTTTCCATACGCACGGCGCGAAACAGGTTGCTGTGCGACTGGGTCCAGTCACGCACGTTGTAGACGCCCGGCAACTCGTTGGCCAACTGTGCAGCCACCTGCCAGGCGCGGAACATGTCTTTGAGCTTCAAGCGCACGCCCGACACCGTGTCAGCCATGCGCAGCAGGCGCTGGGCATCGTTCATGTGCACCACAGCCAGCGCGGTATCGTAATCGTTGACCCCGGCAGCAAAAATGCCGCCCACGGTAAAGCGCTTGACCTGCGGAATCACACCCGCCGGCGTGGCCCGTACCTGGGGCGCGAAAATGGTTACCGCATCACCGATACCAACACCAAGCCGCATCGCCAGCCCCTCGCCGAGCAGCACGTTGAATGCACCCGGCTGCAGCGAATCCATGCTGCCGGCAATGATGTCCTGCTGGATATCGGATACGCCCGCTTCGGCTGCCGGCAGAATACCGCGCACCAGCGCACCATTGATGCCACGCCCCTTGAGCAGGGTTTCCTGCTCCACGTAAGGCGCTGCCGCGATCACTTCCGGGTTGCTGTCGGCTTTGTCCATCACCGACTCCCAGTCAGTGAACTCGCCTTCCCAGCTTTCGATGGTGGCATGCGAGACAAAACCCAGTATGCGCTGGGTGAGTTCCTTTTCAAAGCCATTCATCACCGACAGCACGGTGATCAGCGTGGCCACGCCCAGCGCAATGCCGATCATCGAGCTCAGCGAAATGAATGAGATAAAGCCGTTGCGGCGGCGTGCGCGCAGATAGCGCAGCCCCACAAACAAGGACAAAGGCTGAAACACTGTGACAATAACTCCAGATTATCGCGCCAAACATTGAATCGACGCCAGGATGATATTACAACTGATCGAGAAAAGCGCGTAATGGTTCCGGCAACGGCGCATGCACAATGATCTCTTGCGGCCATTGCAGATGCAGTTCCGAGGCATGCAGGAACAGTCGCGACAAGCGCTGCTGCAAACTCCGCGTGCGTGCATCATCCGCCACATACAGACGATCGCCGACCAGCGGTATGCCCGCAGACTGTGCGTGTACGCGTATCTGATGCGTGCGTCCAGTGACCGGCTCGACCTGCAGCAGGCTGTAATCACCATAGCCCTGTAGCATTCTGAAACGGGTCGAAGCATGTTTACCATGGTCATCGACATACATCTTCGAGCGCTCGCCGGCAGCATGCTTGGCCAACGGTAAGTCCACCTCCAGCGCAGCCTCGCGCGGTGTGCCGACCACCAGCGCCAGATACTTTTTACGCAACCGATGCTGCTTCAGGTCCTGCTGCTGCTGCACCAGTGCCGACCGGTTCAAGCCCACCAGCACGCAACCGCTGGTATCGCGGTCAAGCCGATGTGCCAGCGCCAGATCAGGATGTTTCGGCAACAGTTTCTTGAGCACGTCAACCAGCCCGAAGGCTACACCACTGCCGGCGTGCACGGCCAGCCCTGCCGGCTTGTCAACCACCAACTGAGCGGCATCGCGGTAGACAATGGCTGCACGCACCTGCTGCAGCAGTTCCGATGCGATTCTGACCTCCTCCGGCGCCAGCTGCCGCAACGGTGGAATGCGCACCTTATCGCCCTGCTGCAACTTGTACATGGGTTTGCGACGGCCGCCGTTGACGCGTACCTGGCCACTGCGGATAAGCCGATACACCAAGCTGCGCGGGGTGGAACGATGCAGGTGTTGCAAGAGAAAATTATCCAGCCGCTGACCGGCGCGTGCGGCATCTACGATCACGTGCTGCACGCTGCTGGCTGATGCTTGGGATGGGTTCGATAAGGAATTGTGCATATTGTCAGTATGACCGACTGATGATAAACTTGTGTATCTGACTTCATAGGTACTACACGCTGCTGCGATGTGCATTCAAATTCGTGCATGAACTGACCTGCAGCTAGTTCACATCCGGCTTTGTTCATCTCGACGAACCACGCATTGGAACTGTTGTCAGTAGATAGCTGCTGCAAAACAAGTCAACAGCAGCAGTAATGATAGCGAATTATCAGATTCAGCACTGAGAATACCATCTGGTGGCAGACTTCAGTCTGCCTGACAGCACTTTCAACAATGATCCTCGACCAGGTGTCGAGGAAGCCGCAGCAGATTTGCGCGGCAAGCCCGACTGAAAAACGGGCAAAATACAGGAACATACAATGAAACGAATGATGATTAACGCGACTCAGTCCGAAGAGTTGCGTGTGGCCATTGCCGATGGTCAAAAACTGCTTGATCTCGATATCGAGACACCCGCCCACGAACAGAAAAAGGCCAACATCTACAAGGCCAAAATCACCCGCGTGGAACGCAGTCTGGAAGCCTGTTTCGTCGATTATGGCGTTCCCCGTCACGGTTTTCTGCCGTTCAAGGAAATCAACCCCGATGCGCTGAATCTGCCGGCCGGTGAAAAGAAGTCCGGCAACATCAAGGATCTGCTCAAGGAAGGCCATGAAGTGATCGTGCAGGTGGAAAAAGAAGAGCGCGGCACCAAGGGGGCAGCGCTCAGCACCTACATCAGCCTGGCCGGGCGTTACTCGGTGCTGATGCCGAACAATCCTGGTGGTGGTGGTGTCTCGCGCCGCATCAGCGGTGCGGAACGCAATGAGCTGCGTGATCTGATCGATCAACTGAAGCTGCCGGAAACAATGGGCCTGATCATCCGCACCGCTGGCATGGGCCGCGAGGCTGAGGAGCTGCAGTGGGATATCGATTATCTGGTGCAGCTCTGGGAAGCGATCAAAAAGGCGGCAGACGAGCACAAGGCGCCTCTGCTGATCTACCAGGAAAGCAATCTGTTTATCCGCGCGCTGCGCGATTACCTGCGTGACGACATCACCGAGATCCTGGTCGATGACCAGAATGTTTACAACAAGGCGGTCGAGTTCATGCAGATGGTCATGCCACACAATCTGCGCAAGCTCAAACATTACGATGGTGAAACCCCGCTGTTCACACGTTTCCAGATCGAAAGTCAGATCGAGACCGCATTTGCCCGTGAGGTCAATCTGCCATCCGGTGGTGCCGTGGTCATTGACCGCACCGAAGCCCTGCTGTCGATCGACATCAACTCGGCACGCGCCACCAAAGGTGCCGACATCGAAGAAACCGCGCTGCAAACCAACCTGGAAGCCGCCGATGAAATCGCCCGTCAACTGAAAATCCGCGATCTTGGCGGTCTGGTGGTGATCGACTTCATCGACATGAGCAAGCGCAGCGCACAACGCAAGGTCGAGGAACGTCTTAACGAAGCGCTGAAATCGGACCGTGCGCGTATCCAGACCGGCCGCATATCGCGCTTTGGCCTGCTGGAAATGTCGCGTCAGCGTATGCGACCATCGCTGGGCGATTCCAGCTATCAGACCTGCCCGCGCTGTCAGGGCAGCGGCAGTATTCGCAGCATTGAATCACTGGCACTGTCTATCCTGCGATTGCTGGAAGAAGAAGCACTGAAGGACAACACCGGCCAGATCCAGGTGCAGGCCCCGGTCACGGTAGCCAACTTCATGCTCAATGAAAAACGCCAGGCCATCCAGATTATCGAACAGCGCCATGACGTGTCAGTACTGCTGCTCTCCAATCCGGGCATGGAAACGCCACAGTTCGAAATCCAGCGTTTGCGCGCAGGTGAGGTTGAAGATACACCCAGTTATGAACAGGTCAAACCTGTAGCGCCTGAACTCACCAGCCAGAGTTCAAACCAGACCACGATTAACCGTCCCAAAGCAGTGGTAGATCGCATTCAGCCGGCGGCGCCGGCACCGGTGCGCAAAACCGCCAAATCCGGCTGGCTGCAATCCTTGTTCGCCTTTTTCGCCAGTGATAGCAGCGGCGACAAGCAAGGGGCGACGTCATCTCGCGGGCAAGACAGTCAGCGCGGCGGCAAAAAACCAGCGACCAGCAACAATCGTACTGATGGCCAGTCAGCAGGCGGCAAAAAGACCCGCAGCAAGAAAAAAGCCAGAAAAAAGTCCCAGCAAAAACAAGCCGCACAACACCAGCAGCAATCGTCCGCGCCATCATCACAGCCTGATTCAGGCTCTGCAGCAGGCGACAGCAACAAGCAAGACTCGCAGCCACGCGGTAAAAAGCGCCGGGGCAAAAAAGCCGGCAAGAAAACCGCCGGCAAAAGCGACAGCGCATCATCGTCGCAAGTTTCTGAGGCAAAGTCACAATCGCAATCAGCACCGTCAGGCAACGACGGCGACAGCAGCGGCGAAAAAAAGCCAAGACGTCGCGGCAAACGCGGTGGTCGGCGCCGGCGTGGCAAACAGGACGCCACAGCCCAGGCCAACAGCAATTCAGCGGCAGACAACCACAATACAGCAGCGAGCAACAATGCCGATGACGCTCCGCGCAAAGATGCACAAGCTGATCGTTCTGCCGTAACAGGTTCTGCCGCCACAGGCGACACAAGCGGCAGCAAAGCCAATGCCGGAGCAGGCGACAACCAGCCTCAGCAGCAGAACATTGAACACTCATCCAGCGAGCAACGGCAAACTGGCGGTAACAGCGAGCCCGCAACCGGGGCAGTTAAAGGACCTGAATCAGATGGACCAGGACCAGACGCAAAAAAATCAGCGGCGCAATCTGCACAGAAAACCGAGCCGGAGACGAACACAGCACCGAGTCACAAACCGGACACAGCAGCCGTGAAATCGCCGTCTGAGACAGACTCATCATCCAAACAGACGCCATCAGCTTCCAAGGCTTTGCCGGAAGGGCCTAAAGGTCTTTATGTACTGCCTGCGGATGACGATGGCGATAAAACCACAAGCAAGGATTCTCAATCCTGATGCAGAAATGACCTCATGCTGGTCTGAGCTAACGCAGAGCTGATAATAGGCCCAGTTGATCTGACACTGACATCCATATGTTCAAGTTATGTTGCCGGCTACATCGGCAACAGACCATGTCTTGCTGATCGGATCAGTCCGATTCTTCAATCAGCCCGTGCTTGAGCGCCAGATGCGCCAACGCCACCTCGCTATCGACTTCAAGTTTTTCAAACACGCGATACTTATAGGTGGCGACGGTCTTGGGGCTGATGCTCAATGCTTCGCCGATGCCGTTCATGGTCATGCCCTGCACCAGCATCAGGGTGACTTCCATTTCTCTGGCCGAGAGTTTTTCAAACGGTGATTTATCGGCGCCCGGCAGCATGGATAAAGCAAGTTGCTGGGCAATATCAGAACCGATATAACGCTCGCCGCGATGCACGGTACGGATCGCCGACCTGAGCTCATCGGCACCGCAGGACTTGGTCAGATAGCCAGCCGCACCAGCATCCAGCAGGCGCGATGGAAACGGCTGTTTGGCATGCGCGGTGAGAATGACTGTGCGTGACTGTTTGTGATAGCGATGCAGTCGATCAGCCACCTCGAAGCCGGACAGTCCGGGCATGCTCACATCGAGCAGGATGATATGCGGTTCGTGTTCGCGTACCAGGCGCAATGCCTCTTCCCCGGATGCGGCTTCAGCCACCACTTCGATATCGGCACAATCAGAAAGAATGTGTCTGAGCCCGGTGCGTACCAAATCATGATCATCCACGATCATTACAGTTATCATCTGCTGTTCCCTTGCTGTTACCGTAATGATGAGATTAGCAGGTCTTGATGTAATGTGAAAGTCTTATGTTAAGGCAGATATAAACTTAATGACCTGAGCTGATTCTCACCAGCCAGCGCAGCGGCCAGGCCAGCAGCGATACCGCCAGCAGTCCTGCCAGC
>CAZHRH010000075.1:0-10423 GCA_964534475.1 uncultured Wenzhouxiangellaceae bacterium | reverse complement strand
CACCCGCCTGATACGAGCATGCTTGCCAGCAGACATGGCTGTGCGATAATTGCAGTCGATATTGATTCAACCTGATCTTGAGCGTGTGTATGCTGATAGAGCTATCAGTCAGCAGCGACGCCAGAGACAGCAACAGCAGGAGTTAACACGTGGACAATAATCGCAAACGCGCGCTGGCAGCAGCGCTGGGACAGATTGAAAAGCAGTACGGCAAGGGTGCCGTCATGCGCATGGGCGATGGCAGCGCCATACCGGACATCGAAAGCATCTCCACCGGCTCGCTGGGGCTGGATATTGCACTGGGTATCGGTGGCCTGCCGAAAGGTCGCGTGGTGGAAATCTATGGGCCGGAGTCGTCCGGTAAAACCACGCTGGCGCTGCAGGCGGTGGCGGAAACGCAAAAGATCGGCGGCACCGCAGCATTTGTTGATGCCGAGCATGCGCTGGATCCGTCCTACGCCGCCAAGCTGGGCGTCAACCTGGATGACCTGCTGATCTCGCAGCCGGACACCGGTGAGCAGGCGCTGGAAATCACCGACATGCTGGTGCGCTCGGGGGCGGTTGATATCGTCGTCATCGATTCGGTGGCGGCGCTGACACCGAAGGCCGAAATCGAGGGCGACATGGGCGACTCACATGTCGGCCTGCAGGCGCGGTTGATGTCGCAGGCGCTGCGCAAGCTTACCGGTAACATCAAGCGCACCAACTGCATGGTCGTGTTCATCAACCAGATTCGCATGAAGATTGGCGTCATGTTCGGTTCCCCGGAAACCACCACCGGCGGCAACGCGCTGAAATTCTATTCCTCGGTGCGCCTGGACATCCGTCGCATCGGCTCAATCAAGCGCGGCGATGAGGTGATCGGCAATGAAACCCGGGTCAAGGTGGTCAAGAACAAGATGGCGCCGCCGTTCAAGCAGGCCCAGTTCGAGATTCTCTACGGTGAAGGCACCTCACTGGAGGGCGAGCTGATCGATCTTGGCGTGGAGCACAAGATGGTGCAAAAGTCCGGCTCCTGGTACAGTTATGGTGATGACCGCATTGGGCAGGGCAAGGACAATGCCAAGCAGTTCCTGAAAGATCACCCGGAAGCACGCGCGGAGCTGTTGCAGCGACTGCGCGACAAGCTGTTGGTGAAGCCGAAACCGGAGGAATCTGCGGATAATGCAGACGCCGAGCAAGAACCCGTCTCCGAGCTGGCAAAGTAACACTTTTGCCAGTACTTCAAGCGCAAGCTGATGTCAGGCCATGACCGTGCCACGGATATGGATCTCAGCGCCGCACGCGCAGCAGCGGTGCGCATGCTGTCGCGGCGGGAACACGCCGCGCTGGAGCTGGAGCAGAAGCTGATCGGCAAAGGCTGCGACGAAGCTGTCGCCGCCGATGTTTTGCACTGGTGCCAGCAGCATGGTCTGCAGTCAGATGATCGCTTTACCGACAGCTTTGTGCGCCAGCGTCGCGAACGATTGTATGGTCCCCGCCGCATTCGCGCCGAGCTGGCGGGCAAAGGGGTTGCTGATGAGTTGATCAGTACACATCTTGATGACGAGCAGGACTGGCTGGCTGTCGCGCGGCAATTCATCGCGCGCAAAACGGTGGATCTGCGCGAATATCGCCAGCGCGGCAAGGTTTATCAGGCACTGCTGCGGCGCGGCTTCACCGCAGAGCAGGCCGGTACTGCCGTGCACCATCCGGTGGATGACTGACAGCGCTACCGGCTGCCGCACATTCGCCTGCAGTGAGAATTTTTGGAGTTAGAACCAGACATGCAAGACTTTCTGAGCAGCGCAGACATCCGCAGCCGCTTTCTTGACTTTTTCGCCGCGCGCGACCACAGCATCGTGTCCAGCGCGCCGCTGGTGCCGGCCAACGATCCCACGCTGTTGTTCACCAACGCCGGCATGGTGCAGTTCAAGGACGTGTTTTTAGGCGCCGACCAGCGCAATTACCAGCGCGCGGTATCATCACAGCGCTGCCTGCGCGCTGGCGGCAAGCACAACGATCTCGATCAGGTCGGCTATACCGCGCGCCACCACACTTTTTTCGAGATGCTGGGCAATTTCAGCTTCGGCGACTACTTCAAGCAGCAAGCGATCGAGTACGCCTGGGAATTACTGACCAGCGTCTATGGTCTGCCGGCCGAGCGTCTGTTCGTCACCGTGTATGAAGATGACGACGAAGCCGAGAGCATCTGGCGCGATCAGATCGGCGTGCCGGCCGCGCGCATGGCGCGCATCGGCGCCAAGGACAACTTCTGGTCCATGGGCGATACCGGCCCGTGTGGACCATGCAGCGAAATCTTCTACGATCACGGTGCCGACATTCCCGGTGGCCCGCCGGGTTCAGCGGATGAGGATGGTGATCGCTTCATCGAAATCTGGAACCTGGTGTTCATGCAGTTCGATCGCGCAGCCGACGGCGCGATGAAACCATTGCCCAGTCCCTGTGTGGATACCGGCATGGGACTGGAGCGGCTGGCGGCCATCCTGCAGGGTGTGCACAACAATTACGACACCGATCTGTTCCAGCCGCTGATCAAGGCCGCCGCAGAGCTGACCGGCTGCAAGGATCTGCAGCAGCCATCATTGAAGGTGCTGGCCGATCACATCCGCGCCTGCGCTTTTCTGCTTGCCGACGGCGTGCTGCCGGCCAACGAAGGCCGGGGTTATGTGCTGCGCCGCATCATCCGGCGCGCGATCCGGCATGGCCATCAACTGGGTGCCGACGAGGTGTTTTTCTGGCGTTTGTTTGAGCCGCTGCAGGGTGTGATGAGCGCGGCCTATCCGGAGCTGGATCGCCACGCAGAAAAAATCCGCAGCAACTTGCACGATGAGGAAGTGCGCTTTCGCGAAACCCTCGAGCGCGGCATGACCTTGCTGCAGGGCGTACTGGAAGACCGGCCAAGCGGCCAGCAGGTGCCGGGCGACATCGCCTTCAAGCTGTATGACACTTTCGGCTTCCCGCTTGATTTGACCCAGGACGTGGCACGCGAGCATGACATGGCTGTCGACGTCGACGGGTTTGACGCCCACATGTCGGCACAACGCGAGCGTGCCCGTGCCGCCAATCGCTTTCAGCAAACCAGCAGCATTGACAGCGACCTGCTGCAGAGCCTGCCGGTGACTGAATTTCTCGGCTATGAACAATTGGCGACCGATGCCGCGCAGATTGTTGCATTGCTGCACGACGGCAAGCAGGTGCAGCAGCTTATGGCGGGACAAGACGGCGTCGTGGTGCTGGATCGCACGCCGTTTTATGCTGAATCCGGAGGCCAGGTCGGCGATACCGGCAGGCTGACCGGCAGCGACGCTCAATTTGCGGTTACTGATACGCGCAAGCATGGCGGACGCTACCACCTGCATCACGGTGCGCTGGAAACCGGCCTGCTGCGCCAGGGAGACAGTGTGCAAGCCCATGTTGATGCCGCCCGGCGTGCCGATATTGTGCGCCATCACTCTGCCACTCACTTGTTGCACGCGGCCCTGCGCCAGGTGCTGGGCGAACACGTTGAGCAGAAAGGCTCGCTGGTGGCGCCTGATCGGCTGCGCTTTGATTTCTCCCATGCACAAGCGGTGACAACTGCTGAACTGGAGCAGATCGAAGCGCTGGTGAACGACGAGATCCGCGCCAACGTGGCCGCAGACATTCGCGAAATGCCCTTGCAGCAGGCGCTGGACGCCGGTGCCATGGCCTTGTTTGATGAGAAATACGATGACCAGGTGCGCGTGTTGCGCTTCGGTGATTTTTCCATCGAGTTGTGTGGCGGCACCCATGTGCAGCGGGTCGGTGACATCGGCGCGTTCAAGATCACTCATGAAACCGGCATTTCTGCCGGTGTCAGGCGCATCGAGGCGGTTGCCGGTGCGCGTGCAATTACCCGGTTTCAGCAACTGCAGCGTCAGCAGCAGGCGCTGGCACAAGCGCTCAAGGCGAGCCCCGATCAGGTGCTGGACAAAACCCGGCAATTGCAGCATCGGGTGAGAGAATTGCAAGCACAGGTGCAGCAATTACAAACTGACCTGGCCAGCGGCAAGGGTGGCGACCTGCTGCAGCAGGCGGTGCCGCTGGCGAACAGCAAGGCGCGGCTGGTGGTGGCCGACGTCGGTGATCTGGACGCGAAGATCATGCGTGAGCAGATCGATCAGCTCAAGGCGCGTGATGCCAATGTGATCGTCCTTCTGGCCGCGCGCAGCGACAACAAGGTGCGTCTTGCTGCCGGGGTCGGCGATGCCCAGACCGGAAACTATCACGCCGGTGAACTGGTCAATCATGTAGCCGCCCAGGTTGGCGGCAAAGGTGGTGGCCGTGCCGACTTCGCCCAGGCTGGCGGAAGTGAGATAAACCAGCTTGATCAGGCACTAGACAGCGTAACAGACTGGCTCGAAGCATGGGTTTAGGGCGCAGCCACATTTAGCACATTGGTATTACGATATCTGTTAAAATGAACAATGTTAAGTGAATATCTGTATACATAGATGATTAATCTATGCTATATTGTCCAGGTAAACATAACAAAACAACAATTATCATTTGAATTTAAGGGTGCTGATATCCGGGGGAGTGCCTTATATGGAGATAAGATGCTTATATTGACCAGACGTGTTGGTGAGAAGCTTTTCATCAACGACGACATCGAAGTTTCGGTATTATCGCTCAAAGGTGGACAGGTTCGCCTTGGCGTCAGTGCGCCAGAGGATGTACAGATCTACCGTGAGGAAATCTATCGCAAGATCCAGCAAGAACAGGAACAACAGCATTAGCCTGGGTTATTCATCAGCGATGTAGTTACCACAATGGGCATATCGATGATCGGCTTTCGAGCAAGCGAATGGCTTTCACATTGGCTGCTGATGAATTATCATGTGTGCCTACGGAGAGATGGCCGAGTGGCTGAAGGCGCTCCCCTGCTAAGGGAGTATAGGGCTTATACCCCTATCGAGGGTTCGAATCCCTCTCTCTCCGCCAAAACATAAAGGCCCGGCCAGCAGCCGGGCTTTTTTTGTTTTGTGGAAAGGGAGGGTGCAGAGAAGCCTCGTCAAGGTTCGACCGGATACAACGATTTTATTGGCAGGAAAGCCGATCCGGGCGCTGCGCATCAATCCCTCCGTGACGCTGAGTACCATTGCCATATCAAGCCTATGGTTTTTTATGGCGGAGAGAGAGAGGGTGAAGAGGGGCCTCGCCAGGGTTCTCGCCAGGGTTCGACCGGACACAATGATTTTACTGGCAGGACAGCCGCTCGGGACGCTGCACAGCGGTGCTGCATGGCTGTATACGACATGGAATGCGCGCATCAATCGCTCAATGACGCTGAGTACCATTATCAGCTCCTATCTATGCCTGTTTTTATGGCCGAGAGGGAGGATGCAGAGAAACCGCGTGACAGACGACAAGGTCACCTTACATCATCCACATTCTGGAGAGATGACAAAAAGCCAGGCTGTCATTCCGAGCGAGCGCAGCGAGCCGAGGAATCTCCCGCGTGGGAACGCATACACAGAACCACTGAACCCGACGTTCCCGCGCAGGAGCATAGGAACGAGAATGCTAGACAGAAGCCAAACAGCGCCCATCTCCCTCCCCTGCGCAGCGGGGGAGGGCCGGGGTGGGGGTACTATCCGCACTGTCATACAACAGAGCCTTCCGCAGAACAGCTCAATTTCACAGTTACTGGGACAGTTCGGGATTGCAAAACAAATGGCGCGCTCGGCAGGAACTGTCTCACACCATCCATGGTGTTCGCCCTGCGGGCGATGCGCTGCATCGACCCGGTTGGCTCCCGGCCAACCGGTCGAACCTGCAACCCTCGGCTTAGAAGGCCGATGCCCAGTCCATGTTGAAGTCCCGGTTGAGCTACGAGCGCATTCGGGTTGCGCGAAATGGCGCGCTCGGCAGGACTCGAACCTGCAACCCTCGGCTTAGAAGGCCGATGCTCTATCCGGTTGAGCTACGAGCGCAATGTGTTGGTCTAGTGATTATAAACGATCAGACAGAACCCATCACCGGCGTCAGCAGCGGATCATGCCGCCGGATGTTCACTGCCGCAGCGCGGGCAGATGCGGTCGCTGGCATTGAAACGCTCGAACACCGGCGGAAACTGGGTTTCGATGTTTTCCAGGTGAAAATATTCCTCGAACAGTAATTGCTGGCAGTGCGGGCAAAACCACAGCAAGCCATCCAGTTCGTGTGGCCGGCGCTGGCGCTCGACCACCAGGCCGATGCTGCCGGCCATGCGCTGGGGTGAATGCGGCACGCGCGGTGGCAGCAGAAATATTTCTCCGGCGCGCAGCGGGATTTCCTCGCGCTGGCCAGCGCGCATGATGTCCAGCCGCATTTCGCCTTCCAGTTGGTAGAACAGCTCGGCGCCCTCGTCGTAGTGAAAATCGTTGCGCTGATTGGGACCGCCGACCACCATGACAATAAAGTCGTCGTCGTAAATGACCTTGTTGCCCACCGGCGGCTTGAGCAGGTGCCGGTTCTCCTCGATCCATTCCTGTAGCGTGATGATGTCGGGTAATTTCATGGCTAAGTTAGGAGTTTTGCTCTAGGCACTTCTGCTTGATCAGGCGAGTAAAGCATCGCTGTGTTGCCTCCCTCGCAGGCGGAAACAGGCAGATCTTCGCCAGAAGAGTGACACTTTACCCCAGGCGGGGGGAGGTCGAAACAGGCAAATCGTCGCTAGCAGAGCGACTCTTCCCTCCCCCGTTGGCGGGGAAGTGCCAGGTGAACCTCTCCGGCTTTGCCGCTTGCCGGAGACTCTTCCCTCCCCCGCGGGCGGGGGAGGGCTAGGGTGGGGGTGGTTCAGTCTGGCCGATGGATTCAAAACAGTTACAATTCGCAATGCTTGTCGGACTAAAAACTGGCATTGCCAGGAACACGCGGAAACGGCGTCACATCGCGGATATTGCCCATGCCGGTGATGTAGCTGACCAGGCGCTCGAAGCCCAGCCCGAAACCGGCGTGCGGTACCGTGCCGTAGCGACGCAGGTCCAGATACCAGTCGTAGTGCTCACTGTCTATGTGCATCTCGCGCATGCGCTGTTCAAGAACATCCAGGCGTTCTTCGCGCTGCGCGCCACCGATGATTTCACCAATGCCCGGTGCCAGCACGTCCATTGCCGCCACGGTGGCAGCAGGCGCGCTCTGGTCATCGTTGCGACGCATGTAAAAGGCTTTGATCTCAGCCGGATAATCGGTCACGACCACCGGCGCCTGGAAATGCTGCTCGGTCAAGAAGCGCTCGTGCTCGGTCTGCAGATCGATGCCCCATGCCGGCTTGAACTCGAACTTGCCTCCGGATTGTTGCAGAATCTCCACCGCGTCGGTGTAGCTGACGCGCTGAAACGGTTGCTCGATGATCTGCTGCAGGCGGCTGATTGCGGTGGCTTCAATGCGCTCGGCGAAAAATGCCATATCATCAGCGCAGCGCTCCAGCACCTGGGCAAAAACAAACTTGAGAAAGTCTTCCGCCAGCGCGACCAGATCATCCAGGTCGGCAAAGGCAAGCTCCGGCTCCACCATCCAGAACTCGGCCAGGTGGCGGCTGGTGTTGGAGTTCTCCGCGCGGAAGGTCGGGCCAAACGTGTACACCTTGCTCATGGCCAGGCAAAACGCCTCCACATTGAGCTGGCCGGAGACGGTGAGAAAAGTCTCGCGGCCGAAGAAATCCTCGCGGAAATCGACGCCGCCGCCGTCATTGCGCGGCAGGTTCATCATATCCAGCGTGCTGACACGAAACATCTGCCCGGCGCCTTCAGCATCGCTGGCGGTGATCAGCGGTGTGGCGATCCAGTAGTAGCCTTGTTGATCAAAATAATCATGAATGGCTTTGGCTGCAGCGTGGCGCACGCGCGTCATGGCGCCAAAGGTGTTGGTGCGCGGGCGCAGATGCGCCACTTCGCGCAAAAACTCGAAGCTGTGCTGTTTCGGCTGGATCGGGTAACTGTCGGGGTTTTCCACCGCACCGATCAGCGCAATCTCGCTGGCCTGGATTTCGTGGCTTTGGCCGCGGCCTTGGGATTCCACCAGCGTGCCGCTGCAACGCACCGCGCTGCCTGAGGTCATATGCAACACTTCACTCTGATAATTAGGCAACTCGTTGCTGGCAACCACCTGCAGATTGGCGAAGCAGGAGCCGTCGTTGATATGGATGAATGACAGCCCGGCCTTGGAATCGCGGCGTGTGCGCACCCAGCCCTCGATGGTCACCTGGCTGCCGGTGGCTAGCTCGCCTTGCAGCAGTTTGCGGATCGGCTGGGCGCTGTCGCCATGGGATGTTGTCTCAGAGGTGGTCATGATGTAATTCAGGTGGCTTGAAAACAGCAGACAATGATAAGATAGTCAAGCTACAAAAGCATGGAGATTGAGAATATGAGCATTACCCTCAGTGACAAGGCAGTGGCCCGTGTGCAGCAGTTTCTGCAGCGAGAAGGCGGCATTGGCCTGCGTTTTGGCGTGCGTCGCACCGGCTGTTCCGGCTGGGCTTATGATGTGGGTATTGCCGATGCCGCGCATGATGATGACCATCATTTCCGCGCCGGCGACATCGATATCTACGTGGATGACAAAAGCCTGGGCATGGTTGCCGGCACACACATTGATTTTGCCCGGCAAGGACTCAACCAGACCTTTACCTTTGATAACCCCAACGTCAAGGCCGAATGTGGCTGCGGCGAAAGCTTTACCACCACCGACATGCAGCAGCCGGCAGCGGCAACATCGCCAGCCAATCCATTCTGACCGCTATTGCCAGTGCTGCGTGTGCCTGTCGCCGCAGTAACTGTGAATTTCAGGAGCCTGCTTGCAGACGAAATAATTCATATCATCTCGCTCCCACGCATCTGCGTGGGAGCGGTTAGGCCCGTGCGTTCCCATGCAGGAGCGTGGGAACGATACCAACGTATACCGATATCATTCGGAATACCAAGCATTGTTGAGGCACTCAAAGTCTGACGTCATTCCGGCGCAGGCCGGAATCCAGTTCAGATATCACAGTCGCGCAGCGACTCCCTGGAATAATGACAGACAGTGCAACTTTAACGAGTTGTCGGTACCATCAAGCATGCAAACAAAGCCCGTCATTCCGGTGCAGGCCGGAATCCAGTCAAGAATAAGCGTCGCGCAGCGACACCACCATCCAGTGATATCATCACGCAGCGACACTTTAGCCATTTTCCTGCAATCAGCCTGTAACGTGCCAATGTTTGAATGTCCATTTGTTTGCAATTCCGGGTACGCTTGGCCGCAAGACGCTTTCACGCCACCAATACGCGCCGTCATCCTATACAGGTGGTAGTGCGCAATGCCCGCTAAACGCAAGCAACGCCAGCGCAGCAATATCCGACGCAAGTTGGGCACTACTCTGTTTGGCATGCTGTTGGGCTTCTTGCTGCTCAGCGTCGGCGTGACCTTGCCGCTGCGCTGGATCAATCCACCCACCAGTTCCTACATGTGGCTGGATGGCCAGCGCTTTCAGCGTGATGTTCAGTATCAGTGGCGCGACTATGCCGCCATCAGCGATGAACTCAAGCTGGCTGTAATTGCCGCAGAAGATCAGCGCTTTCCCAGTCATGCCGGCTTCGACTGGAACCAGATCCACGCAGCCGTGGAACAGTATCAGCAAGGGGCTGGTTTGCGCGGCGCCAGTACGCTGACACAGCAGGTCGCACGCAATCTGTATTTATGGCAGGGCCGCAATGCGTTTGACAAATGGCTGCGCAAGGGGCTGGAAGCCTGGCTGACTTTCTGGCTGGAACTGACCCTGCCCAAGCAGCGCATCCTGGAGATCTACCTGAACATTGCCGAACTGGCACCCGCCATCTATGGCGCCGAAGCCGCCAGCCAGCACTACTTCGGTGTTGCCGCCGCGGCGCTGAACCGTGACCAGGCAGTGGCGCTTGCTGCGGTATTGCCCAACCCGGGTATTTACAGCCCGCTGCAGGTTACCGACTGGCAAAGCCAGCGCCGACTATGGATCAGCGCGCAGGCGCAACAGCTTGGCGGTATCGGTTGGCTGCGTGCTGTCGGGCTTTGATGACATGTGCTTGTCAGCCGCTGCTTTGTTAATCTTTCTGTGCAGCAAATCGAAACTGTCATTCTGGAATCGCTGTGGTGATATCCGGAATCCATATAATAAGCATCCCGCCACTGCCGTCATTCCGGAATCGCTTGCGATATCCGGAATCCACGCTTATCGTCGCGATGGTTCCGCAGTCAGTTGACTGACCTATGATGTTCTATCAATGCGCTGCGCCCTGCCAATGCATGCCAGCGGGGACGCTGGCGCTCCCAGGTCGCGCCTGTCTCCGTTCTCCTCGTGCCGACGCCACTGTGCAGGAATGCATACACAGAACCACTGAACCTGACGTTCCCACGCAGGAGCATGGGAACGAGAAACCAAGAGAAAAGCCAAACACCGCCCATC
>CAZHRH010000074.1:0-10465 GCA_964534475.1 uncultured Wenzhouxiangellaceae bacterium | reverse complement strand
AGCGCTTGCACCGGGATTGATTAAGTAGCCACAAAACGATCAAGCAGAAACCCCAGCCACACCAGCGCAGCGATGATCATTGCTGTCATCACCATGGCCGAGCCGGCATCCTTGGCCTTGGCCGATAGCGGATGGCGTTCTGTGCTGACCCGATCAATGGCCGCTTCGATGGCCGAATTGCCCAGCTCGGCCAGCAATACCAGCAGCCACACGCCGATCAGTGTTGCGGCCTCGGTTAAATCGCGTGCCAGCCACAGCGCCAGCGGCACGATCAGCAGCAATATCACACACTGAGTGCGAAATGCAGCTTCGTCGCGAAACACCTGACGATAGCCTGCCAGGGAGTTGCGGGTGGCATTGATCAATCGTTGCAGCTCATTGGCTGCGGGCTTTTTTTCCATGCTGTTGGTGCACCCTCAGCGCAGTTGGCTGTCTTTGCTGCCGCGGCGATTGATACCGTGGCCCGGCTGCTGTTGATCATCCGCAGCCTGCTGGCAATGAACACACTTGCGCACGCCCGGAAGTGCCCGGCGCCGGCCCGCCGGTATCGGCTCATCGCAGTCCTCGCAGTGTTCCAGGCTATCACCTTGTTGCAGACGCGCACGCGCGCTGGCCACCGCATCCGCCACGCTGGCATCGATCTGTTCCTGTACGGCACCGTCGCGGGCCCAGCCTCCGGCCATTACATCTTCCCAGTTACATTAACGAGCTGTTGCAGGCAGTTGTCATCTGCTTGTCATACTGTCACAAGGTAGCATTTTACCCACAGCCAGGCAAAGCGTCAGCGACAGCCGTTGATGGCGGCAGAATCAGGCATCGGCATGTTAAAATATTGACTTTTGCAGATACGCTCTGCGCAATCTGCTGGTTTGCTCTGGCCGCACTGCAGCACTGGCTGCAGCGCCGGTCAGTGCTGCCAGCCACGCCATAGATCAGCTCAAGTTTTGCCAGCAAGGAGTTTTTGTCCATGTCCACCGACGATATCGTCATTGTCGCCGCCAAACGCACCCCGATCGGTGCCTTTCAGGGCCAGTTCTCTGCTCTCGCCGGTCATCAACTCGGCAGCGCCGCCATCACTGCCTGTGTGCAGCACAGCGGCATTGACGAAAAACTCATCGACGAGGCCATTATCGGCTGCGTGCTGCCGGCCGGACAGGGTCAGGCTCCGGCACGCCAGGCCGCGCTGGGAGCGGGTCTGCCGCTGAACACCGGCTGTACCACCATCAACAAGGTGTGTGGCTCCGGCATGAAAGCCATCATGCTGGCCCACGATCTGCTGCGCGCCGGCAGCGCCGGTTTCATCGTCGCCGGCGGCATGGAATCGATGACCAACGCACCCTATCTGCTGCCCAAGGCGCGCTCGGGCTATCGCATGGGTCATGGTCAGGTACTCGACCACATGTTTCTGGATGGTCTGCAAAACCCATACGATGACAAGATGATGGGCCAGTTTGCCGAATCATGTGCCGATAAATACAGCTTCAGCCGTGCGGCCCAGGATGCTTTTGGCGCGACTTCGGTGCAGCGCGCGATGGCCGCCATGGAGGATGCATTCAAAGACGAAATCACGCCGGTGACGGTTAGCAACCGCAAGGGCGAGCAGGTCTTCGATCAGGATGAAGAACCGCCGCGCTGTGATCTGAGCAAGATACCCGATCTGAAACCGGCGTTTGCCAAAGATGGCACCGTGACCGCCGCCAACGCCTCAAAAATCTCCGATGGCGCAGCCGCCACCATCGTCACCACCGGCAGTGCTGCTGCCGAGCATGGCCTGCAGCCGCTGGCGCGCATCGTCGGTCACGCCACTCATGCGCAGGAAGCGGCCTGGTTTACCACCGCACCAGTGGCCGCCATTGGCAAGCTGCTGCAGCAACTCGACTGGCAGGTCGCCGATGTGGATCTGTTTGAAATCAACGAAGCGTTTGCCGTGGTCACCATGGCAGCGATGCAGGAACTCGACATCCCGCACGCCAAGGTCAACGTCAACGGTGGTGCCTGCGCACTGGGTCATCCGATCGGTGCCAGCGGCACCCGGCTGGTGGTGACTCTGCTGCACGCCCTGCGCCAGCGCGGCCGCAAGCGCGGTGTGGCCGCTATCTGTATCGGCGGCGGTGAGGCCACCGCGATCGCCATCGAGCTGGACTGAGCCACGATGCAAGTGCACGTTGCCAGCGCCCAACCCGCAGCCTGCACCTGAGACTCCCGCATGCCGGTTATCCACAGCAGCATCAGTATCCGCGACGCGGACTATCAGGCCAACCTGGCCCATCAGCAGGCGCTGGTGGATGAACTGCAGCAGCAGTTGGCCAAAGTCAGTCTGGGCGGGCCGGAAAAATCACGTCAGAAACATCAGCAGCGCGGCAAGCTGCTGGTGCGCGAGCGCATCCGCGAACTGCTGGACGATGGTTCGCCGCTGCTGGAAATCAGCCCACTGGCAGCATTTGGCGTCTATGATGATGCGGCACCGGCTGCCGGTGTCGTGGCCGGGATCGGCCGTATTCACGGCATCGAGGTCATGGTGCTGGGCAACGACGCCACGGTCAAGGGCGGTACTTATTATCCGCTGACAGTGAAAAAGCATCTACGCGCGCAGGAAATCGCGCTGGAAAATCACCTGCCGTGCATTTACCTGGTCGATTCCGGCGGTGCTTTTCTACCCATGCAGGACGAGGTGTTTCCCGACCGTGATCACTTCGGCCGCATTTTCTACAACCAGGCCAGGTTGTCGGCGCTGAACATTCCGCAGATCGCCGTGGTCATGGGGTCGTGTACCGCCGGCGGGGCCTATGTGCCGGCCATGTGCGATGAATCCATCATCGTGCGCAACCAGGGCACGATTTTTCTCGGCGGCCCACCGCTGGTGAAAGCCGCCACCGGCGAGGAAGTGGATGCTGAATCACTCGGTGGTGCCGAGGTGCATACCAGCCAGTCCGGCGTCGCCGATCATCTGGCCGAGAATGACCAGCACGCACTGGCCATCGCCCGCGATATTGTTGCCAATCTGAATCGCCGCCGGCAGGCCACGCTGCAGCCAAGCCAACCGCAAGTACCGTTGCTGGACACAGATGAACTGCTCGGCGTGATTCCGCGCGATACCCGGCATGCGCTGGATGTGCATGAGGTCATCGCGCGCATCGTGGACGGCAGCGAGCTGCATGAGTTCAAGGCCCGATACGGCAAGACGCTGGTGACCGGCTTCGCGCGCATTCACGGTTACGCGGTCGGCATCGTCGCCAACAACGGCATTTTGTTCTCGGAAAGCGCGCTGAAAGGTGCGCATTTCATCCAGTTGTGCAATCAGCGCAATATACCGCTGGTGTTTTTACAGAACATCAGCGGGTTCATGGTCGGCAAGCAGTATGAGAATGCAGGCATTGCCCGGGACGGTGCCAAGATGGTCACCGCTGTGGCCTGCAGCCATGTGCCCAAATACACCGTCATCATCGGCGGCTCGTTCGGCGCCGGCAACTACGCCATGTGCGGACGCGCCTATCAGCCGCGGTTTCTGTGGACCTGGCCGAACGCACGTATTTCCGTGATGGGCGGGGAGCAGGCTGCGAACGTGCTGGCCACGGTGAAACGCGACGGCCTGGCCGCACAGGACAAGGACTGGCCGGAGCATGAACAGCAGGACTTCATGGCACAGATTCGCGCGCGCTATGAAACCCAGGGCAACCCGTATTACGCCACCGCCAGACTGTGGGACGATGGCATCATTGACCCGCGCAACACCCGCCGCGTGCTTGGCCTGGCGCTGGCGGCAGGCCAGCAAGCACCGATCGAGCGCGCCAGCTATGGCGTGTTCCGCATGTGAGCATGGCCATGGATGGATTTCAGCATCTGCATTACCAGATCACTGATGGCGTGGCCAGCATCACGCTGCAGCGACCGCAACTGCACAACGCCTTCAACGCCGAGCTGATTGCCGAATTGAGCGAAGCCATTCGTTTGACGCGCGACGATGAGCGTGCACGCGTGCTGGTGTTGACCGGCAGCGGCGAGAGTTTTTCCGCCGGTGGCGATCTCAACTGGATGCAGGCCATGGCCAAAGCCAGCCGCGAAGACAACCGACTCGATTCACTGCGTCTGGCGGCCATGTTTCGTACTCTGGACAACCTGCCGAAAGCGGTGATCGCGCGCGTCAACGGGCCTGCTTTTGGCGGCGGTGTCGGTCTGATCAGTTGTTGTGATATCAGCATCGCCGTGCGCTCAGCCAAATTTGCTCTCAGTGAAGTGCGGCTGGGCCTGATCCCGGCCACCATCGCGCCTTTCGTGCAGGCGCGTATCGGCATGGCCGGCATGCGTCGCTATGCGCTCAGTGGCGAGCGCTTTGATGCCGTAACCGCCCAGCAGATCGGCCTGATCGACGCCATCGCCTACGATCAGCAGGCGCTGGATGAACTGCTGCAGACACAGATCAGGCAGTTGCTGATGGCAGCCCCCGGTGCCGTGGCCGAGTGCAAGCAGTTGATCCGCAAGCTGGCAGCCGGCGACTGGAGCGCCGATGCCATCGATAAACACAGCGCCGCGTGGATCGCGCGCGTGCGTGCCAGCGAGGAAGGCCAGCACGGTCTGCAGGCTTTTCTGCACAAGCAAAAGGCGCGCTGGCAGCCATGAGCAAGCCAGCTCAGGCGCAGATGTTTACGCGCGTGCTCATCGCCAACCGCGGTGAGATCGCCTGTCGCGTCATGCGCAGTTGTCAGCGTCTGGGCATCGCTACGGTGGCCGTGTATTCCGATGCCGATGCCAGCGCCCTGCACGTACGCATGGCCGATGACGCCGTGCGCCTGGGCGCTGCGTCAGCCGCAGAGTCTTATCTGCATATCGAAAAAGTGATCGCTGCGGCCAAGCTGACCGGTGCCGAAGCGATTCATCCCGGCTATGGTTTTCTGTCGGAAAACCCGGCATTTGCCGAGGCCGTGGCCAAGGCCGGTCTGGTGCTGATCGGCCCCAGCGCCGAAACCATGCGGCAGATGGGCTCCAAGGCCGCGGCCAAGCAGACCATGCGTGCCGCTGGCGTGCCGGTGGTACCCGGCTATGACGGTGACGATCAAGATGCCGCCACGCTGCAGCGTGAAGCCGATGAGATCGGTTATCCACTGCTGATCAAGGCCGCGGCCGGCGGCGGCGGCAAGGGCATGCGCATCGTCAGACATGCGGATGAATTTGCCGAACAACTGGCTTCGGCGCAGCGCGAGTCTGTGAGTGCGTTTGGCGATCAGCGCATGATCCTGGAGCGCTATCTGGAGCGCCCGAGTCACATTGAGGTGCAGATATTCGGCGATCGGCACGGCAATGTCGTGCACCTGTTCGAACGCGACTGCTCCAGCCAACGCCGCTATCAGAAAATCATCGAAGAAGCGCCGGCCGGCAAGCTGTCCGACAAGGTTCAGCACAGCATGCACGAAGCCGCCGTGCAGGCCGCGCGCAGCGTCAATTATGCAGGTGCGGGCACCGTTGAATTCATCGTTTCCGGTGAGGACTTCTACTTCATGGAAATGAACACCCGGCTGCAGGTCGAGCATCCGGTCACCGAGATGATCACCGGCATCGATCTGGTCGCATGGCAGTTACGGGTGGCGGCTGGACAAACGCTGCCGCTGCAGCAGCATCAGATCCGGCAGCAGGGGCATGCCATGGAAGCGCGCATTTATGCGGAAGACCCGGAGCATGGCTTTTTGCCCAGTGCCGGCACGCTGAGCAGGCTGCAGTTTCCTGACCGGCTCAGTGTGCGCGTGGACAGCGGCGTGCGCGAGGGCGATGCGGTCAGCATTCACTATGATCCGATGATCGCCAAGCTGATCGTGCATGGCGAGAGCCGGCAGGCTGCGCTGCAGCGCCTGCAGCAGGCACTGGCGGACAGTTGTATTGCTGGACTGAAACACAATCTGGGTTTTCTGCAGACGCTGGCGGCAGCCGAGATCTTCAGCACGCCGGAACCGGCCCGGCGCATTCATACCGCCTGGCTGGATCAACATCTGGACGAGTTGCTGGCAAGCCGAGCAGAGTTCCCGGACCAGACGCTGGTGGCGCTGGCCGCCATGTTGTTCATGCATGCTGCAGACGCTCAATGCAGCGATGATCCGTCTTCACCGTGGGCAAAACGAGATGGCTGGCGCATGGGTCCGGCCGCTGCACGCAGCCTCAAGCTGCAGTGCGCCGGTCGTGATTACCATATCGCCATGCACCGGCAACAGCAGTGTACCGAGGTTGTGCTGGACGCTGCCGAGCATATTCTGCTGCAGGATTTCTGGCAGGCTCAGACCAGCGCTGACGGCTATGCCGGCAGTCATCAGGCCGGCGTGCTTATTGCCGGTCGCCAGTTGCGTGCCAGCGTGCACTGCCTGCCGGATGCCATGGAGCTGGTGCATGAACACATGCGCTGGCGCTTCAGCAAAGTCAGCGAGCTGCGCAATGACGAGCTTGTCGGCGCAGCGACCGATCGCATCAACGCACCGATGCCCGGTCGCATCATCGCCGTCAATCATGCGGTCGGCGATGAGGTTACCGCCGGTGCTGTAGTCGTGGTCATGGAGGCAATGAAAATGGAAATCTCGCTGCGGGCAGAAGCTGCGGCGACCATCAAGGCCATCCATGCCGACGTCGATGACAGCGTCAGCGCCGATACCTGTCTGGTCGAGTTTGAGGCAGAGACATGAGCGAATTGGTCAAAGTGGTCGAAGTCGGTGCCCGTGACGGGCTGCAGAACGAAAGCTCGATTGTGCCGGCCTACATCAAGCAGGAACTGATCCGGCGGCTCGGTCTGACCGGGCTGCAGGTGATCGAAGCCACCAGCTTTGTCAGCCAGGAATGGGTGCCGCAACTGGCCGATGCGGAAGAAGTCATGGCCGCAATCAAGCGACGTGACGGTATAAGCTATCCGGTGCTGGTGCCGAATGAATACGGCATGCGCCGCGCGCTGGCCGCCAACGCCACAGAAATCGCCGTGTTTACCGCAGCCTCGGAAGAATTCAGCCAGAACAACACCAATTGCAGCATTGCCGAATCGATCCGGCGTTTCCAGCCGGTCATGCAGCAGGCCCGTGAGCATGGCATCCGGGTGCGTGGCTACATTTCCTGCGTATTGGGCTGCCCGTACCAGGGCGAGGTGGCGCTCAGCAAGGTGGTGGAGGTGGCAACGCGTCTGCATGCGCTGGGCTGTGATGAAATCTCGCTCGGTGACACCATCGGCATCGGCACCCCGTACCAGGCGCGTGACATGCTGCGCGCGGTGGCCGCAGAGATCGACATCCATCGGCTGGCAGTGCATTTCCACGACACCTACGGCCAGGCTTTGGCCAATATACTTGCCTGTCTGGAACAGGGCGTGCGCATCGTCGATAGCAGCGTGGCCGGCCTCGGCGGCTGTCCATATGCACGCGGTGCCACCGGCAATGTCGCCACCGAGGATGTCGTCTACATGCTGCACGGACTGGGTTATGACACCGGTATCGATCTGGACATGCTGGCGGAGATCGGCGCCTGGATCACCAAGCAGTTGTCGCGCCCGAACACCAGCCGCGCCGGACTGGCGCGACTGGCGAACATGCCGATCAAGCCGAGGATGTTTGCCTGAGCCTGATGGTTTATATCAACAAACATCTTTTATGACGCTACTCAACATTATTTTGTAAGCCTATTTAACAAGGAACACACCATGCATATCGAACACAGCAAAGCGGCCATCAGCGGTGGCTGCTCCGGCCTGGGCCTGGCGGTGGCGAAGCATCTGCTTAGCGCCGGCGGCAAGGTGACACTGCTGGACATCAATGCCGAGGCCGGTGCAGCGGTTGTTGCTGAGCTGGGAGCACAGGCCAGATTTATCCATTGCGATGTCAGCGACGAGCAACAGGTGGCTGACGCTCTGCACCAGGCCGCAGCATTTTCTGACGGCCTTAATGTGGCGGTGAGCTGCGCCGGCATCCTCGGTGCCGGTCGCGTGCTCGGACGCGAGGGCACAATGCCGCTGGAGCAGTTCAGTCGCACCGTGACGGTCAACCTGATCGGCACATTCAATGTCGCCAAAGCCGCCGCCGACATCATGCAGCACAACGCTGCCGGTGACGACGATGAACGTGGTGTGATCATCAACACCGCCAGCGTGGCCGCCTATGAAGGCCAGATCGGCCAGGCCGCCTACTCTGCCTCCAAGGGTGGTGTCGTTGGCATGACCCTGCCGCTGTCGCGGGAGCTGGCGCGCTTTGGTATTCGCGTCATGACCATCGCCCCGGGCGTATTTTTCACGCCAATGGTGGATGCCATGCCGGAAGAATTACAGCAGGCGCTGGGTGCGCGCGTGCCGTTCCCGGCACGACTGGGCAAAGCCGAAGAGTTCGCCGGCCTGGCCGCAGAAATCATACGTAACCGCTACTTTAACGGTAGCACCGTGCGCCTCGACGGCGCCATCCGACTGGAGCCGAAATAACATGAGCCGACTCACCACCTTCACCGCCATTCGCGAATTCATCGCCGCCGAGCATGAACTGCTGATTGATGATGATTTCGTCATCGCCATCGATTACGAGATTGAGGATCAGCGCCGTAAACAGAGCATGTTCCTGGCCGAAATCGAGGGTCGCGAAGGCGATCTGTTTCTGCGCCTGGAAACCACCGTGGCACCACTGGTCAGCTTCGATGCGGAGAAATGTCTGCGCCTGAATCTGATGCTGCGCAACGGCTATCTGGCTGTTGGCGATCTGGATGGCACGCCATACATCAAGATGTGCGATAACATACTGTATAATTTTCTCGACGCGAAATTATTGCGCAGACAAATCGACCGCATTGCCAGACTGGCCGATGAAATAGAGAAAACGCTGGCTGAAGGCGCCGATTTTTCCTGAAAAACTGATTTAAACAACCCACACAGAGGGCAACACCATGCAACAGATTAATGACTGGCTGAGCCAGATTGATACCCAAACCCTGATCAACCTGGGCTTGCAGTGGGGCGGCAAGCTGCTGGTCGCGCTGCTGATCTACCTGATCGGCCGGCGCATCATCCGCTGGCTCACCGGCATACTCGATCGCGGCTTGCAAAGCCGTGGGGTGGCGTCCCTGTTACGCACCTTCCTGCAGCGCATGACCAGCATCGTGCTGACCGTGATCCTGTTGATGATGGTGCTGTCGCAACTGGGCATCAACACCACGTCGGTATTTGCTTTGCTCGGTGCCGCCGGACTCGCCATCGGTCTGGCACTGAAGGATTCGCTGGGCAATTTTGCTTCCGGTGTGCTGATCATCCTGCTGCGACCGTTCAAGGTGGGTGATTTTGTCGAAATCGCCGGCCAGGCCGGCAGTGTCGCCAGCGTCAACCTGTTCAATACCAGCTTGACCACAACCGACAATCGCGTAGTGCTGATGCCCAACAGCGATGTCATGGCCAACCCCATCGTCAACTATTCCGCCAAGGACACCCGGCGCGTTGATCTGGTTGTGGGAGTGAGCTATGACGACGACCTGAAAGCGGCACAGGCAGCCATGCACACGGCATTGGACAAACATAGCGATCGCATTCTGGACGATCCCGCGCCGGTGGTCATGCTGCTTGAGCTGGGTGCCAGCAGTGTTGATTTCGCCATCCGCCCCTGGTGCAAGTCAGAAGATTACTGGGGCCTGCGCGGCGAGCTGATGGAAACCATCAAGGCCGAGCTGGAAGCCGCCGGCTGCAGCATACCGTTCCCGCAGCAGGACATGCACGTATATCAGCATCAGGCGGGTGAGGCACCTGCCTGAATGATCGCTCCGAAAGTATAGATTTGGTAACAGGATGGACAGGATAAACAGGATCTCACTGCAGTTTTATCCGGTCGAAATAAAAGGCTCCTCGGCAAAATCTGAGGGTAGATAGTCGCTCGGATGTATGCCATGTGACTGATATGCATGAAAAAATAACGGCGGCTGGGCACATTTTTTTAGGTTGTTTTTTTCCGGATCGAATTTTTTGCTCTCGCCAAGACGCGAAGACGCCAAGAACAGCAATGGTATTGGAAAAAAAGAGAAGACGAGATTTGAAGGCAGATCGTTGACATTGCGGTGCAGAACCACAAGGATAGAATTTCCCGTACCGTCAATCGGATTGCCGAAGAAAGCCGCTGAATCCTTGGCGTTCTTGGCGGCTTGGCGAGAGGAAATGTCTTCACTGTGCGCCCACCTCTTTCTGCGGGCGAGCCAGATTCTTGAACATCCTGTCTATCCTGCCCATCCTGTTGGTCAATATGCATTGCTCGCCAAATCATTAGTACAGATTGACCGAGAAAATTAAGGCTAAATCTATCAGCGTCGGCTGACCGGCAGTGCTGTGACCTTCTCCCCCGGCTCGCGGTCGCGGATTTTGCACTGACCGCGTTTTTCCACCCGGTCGATGCGCAACACGCTGTGCATGGGCAGATACAGCGCGTCGGTGCCGGCAAACTAGGGCCTGTTTACACTAATCCAATTGTCACTGTTGCACCTGAAAGAGTGC
>CAZHRH010000073.1:0-10716 GCA_964534475.1 uncultured Wenzhouxiangellaceae bacterium | reverse complement strand
ATGCCGCCCTGATACCAGGCCTGGACGAAAATGTCGCGGCCGGGCACCGGCACCAGCGAGCCGTTGTGGGCGACGCAGTTTTCCTGCTCGGTCTGCGGTGCCGGCATCTTGTAATAGCTGCCGAACTCCAGCTTGCCGTCGACAATGTCGAAAATGGCATTGGCACCCCAGGTCAGCGGGTCCGAGGCCAGACAGCGCGGGCGTCCGCCGCCGCCCCATTCGTCGGTGAACAGCACCTTGCTGCCGTCGTTGTTGAAGGTGGCCGAATGCCAGTAAGCAAAGTTGGGATCGGCCACTTCATCAATGCGCTTCGGCTGCAGCGGATCGCTGATATCAAACAGGATGCCGTTGCCGGAGCAGGCGCCTGCGGCCAGCTTCAGGCTGGGAAACACGGTGATGTCGTGGCAGTGGTTGGTCTGGTTGGTTTCCTGCGTGTCATCGCCGTGGTCACCGCCCTGCCACAGACCGGCGATGACGCCGGATTCGGCATCGGCAAACACGGTAGGGCTGTCAACGATGTAGGCATCCTGCGGCCGTTGTACCGGAATCTCGATCACATCAATGCGAAACAGCGCGGTGCGCTCATCGCCGTAGCGGGTGTCGTCCAGGCAGCCGGGCAGTTCCTCTTCATCGCGTACCGGGCGCGTGCCTGAGTTATAAACCAGGATACGCTCGGCATCGCTGGACACCACCGAATGCGTGTGCGAGCCACGGCAGGTCTGCACCGAGCCAACCTGCTGCGGCCGACGCAGATCGCTGATGTCGAAAATGCGCAGACCGAGAAAACGTTCTGCATCCACCGTGCCGATGGTGCCGGTGAGTCCGCAATCGATGCGCGCGTTGCTGGACTCCACCGACATGATGAGCAGATCATCGACGATGGAGACATCGCCCTGGCCGCCGGGGCAGACCACCGAGCTGAGCAGTTCCGGCATACCGTCGTTGCTGAGGTCGTAGATGTTGAAGCCATGATAGCTGCCGGTGACCAGCACATCATTGGCGAACGCCATGTCGGTATTGGCAAAGCTCAGCGGCGGGCTGCGCTGGTCTTCTTCGTCTTCTTCTTTTTCTTCTTCCTCTTCGGCGGCATCCTCAGCAGCGTCAGCATCGTCTGCTGCAGCATCCGGGTCAGTGTCTGCCTGCGCTGCGCTGGTATCATCTTCAGTGGCGCGCGGATCAGCCGTGCTGTCATCGGCGGCGGCCTGTTCGCTGAGCCGCTCCAGCGGCAGTCCGGCCGGATTGTCCGGATCAAAGAAACCTGGCGTTTTGGTCAGCGCTGCGATCAGCTCCATGTTCTGCAGCGCCTGACCGGCATCGTGCAGACCGGCGGCCAGACCCACGCGCGGATCCGGCGAATAGCCGGCCAGCATTTCGGTCATGCGTTCGATCTCAGCGGTCTGATCGGTGGTGATATCGGTGGTGAACTCGAACAACACCGGCTCATAGGCCGCGCCCTGGACTTCCAGCAGTTCTTCCACCATGGTCAGCGCACCCTTGTGATGCTCGATCATCAGGCTGAGAAACATCTGATCAAATTCTTCGCCTTCGCTGTTGGCCAGTTTGTCCATGTCTTCGGGGCTGGCCATGCCGGCCATCTTGTGGCTGGTGTGCATGGCATCGTGCGCGGCGGGGTCGGGCACTGCTTCGCCGCGGTCGCTGAGCCAGGTCTGCATGAACTCTATCTCGTCGGCTTGGGATTTCTCGATGCGCCCGGCCACGTCCAGCAACTCATTGCGACCGGTACGCTCGGCCACCAGTCGCGACATTACCAGCGCCTGGTGATGGTGCGGAATCATGTCCTGCATGAACTGCACGTCGGCACCGGTGTAGCGCACCGCGGCCAGTTGCGTGGCTTCATCTGCGGTCAGATTTTGACTCGGCGTGCCGGGCGCGCCGGGATTGATGATCGGCGCCTGGGCCATAACAGTACCGATAAAGCCGACGCTGATGACGCTCAGCCACAGTGTGGACAAGGTGCGGTGTAGCAAAGTATTGATTTTCATGGACATGGATAATCCCGGTTCGGTCACAACAAAGCCAGGCTGGCGAACACCCAGACATACTGAAGCATAATGCAAGTTAACTTAGCATATACAGGTGCTGACCGGCGATGGCCGATCATCGCTCCATCGTATGGAGGTGTGTTCTGTCAGCAAGTGGAACTTTATAATATTCTTGCCATTGTATAGTCAAGTTTCATAGTAATGCACAACTTAAAGGCTCTTGCGCCGGCGTCTTTGGGTGTCGCTCTGGGGGGCGCTGAGACGGTTCTGTTTGAACGTCTAAACATAGCTCGTCAGGTATGCCGTCGCGATTCGACAGTCAAAGGCGTGTATAGCGACACGCAACGCGGATATCGCCTGCAGCGATTTCGGAATGACAGCTACGTTTTAAATGACGGCAGGGTTTGGGTGCTGAAACAATATCCCAGTATCGATGCCATGAGATCTCTCGGCTCGCTGCACTCGCTCGGGATGACAGCCTTGTCTTTTGGCTGCTTGCCTGCCCCGCCCCCTGCTCGCTGTTTTAAGGCCATGCGGGATGTCAGGCTTCGTCTGGAGACCAAACTACTTTAGTCAACCGTCTAACAGATCATGCTCGCGCAGTTGCTTTTCTACCTTCTGCATGCCGCGTTTGGCCCAGTCGCCGGTTTGCGTCCAGCGGGCCACCCACACCGCCAGCTTTCTGAACACGGCGTTGCCCGGCACCACAATCTTGAACAACTGGGGCAGCATCCTGTTGATGCGTTTTTTCAGCAGTTTGCGCAATTTGTCCAGCCTGGCCTGCTCGATTTTTGGCCATGCCGGTACCACCACGGCCTCGCGCGCGCTGCCGTAGAGTGGAATCACCGGGCATTTGCCTTCTGCTGTGCCATGTGCTTCCCGCTGTGCCGGGCTCCACTGTTCGATCAACTCATTGTGCTGCGGCAGGGAAAAATGCTCACGCAGAAATTTTTGGCAATTGGCACGGCCAAGCATGAAATCGTGGTAGCGAAAGCTGCGCTCGAGAAAACCGGAAAAGCCGCCGAGCAAGCCGGAGGCAATCTGCACATCGACTGCTTTGTTGTCGTCACGACTGGGCGCGATGATCCTGCGACTGGCAGAAATGTGGCGGGCGGCGGTGGCCAGTTCCGCCGGCTTGAAGCGCCCCTGATTTTTCATCGCGCCGATCAAGCCCAGCAGCAATGTGAGTATGGAGTTCGGTTGCTCGTAGTCTTCTTGGGCGAAGTTTTGAGTGTCGGGAAAGGGGTCAATCGCCAGCATGAAGCGGGTGGTTTCGGCTTCATCCAGAGCTTCCGGCTGCTCGGCGTTGAGGTGTGCTCTGGCCAGTTCGTAGGGTTCATTATCGAACACGCCACCGTCGACGCTGACAAACTGATAGTCAGCAGGCGTTGTGCCGCCCCAGGCGGGCTGTATCTGAGGTTCGATCACGCACAGGCAGTCGCCGTTGGCCAGTTTGCCCGGCCCTTGTGTGCGAAACCGGCGTTGATCATACAAGCCGCCCGGCTGCGCAATTGCTCGCGGCTTCAATCCCAGCGGAAACGCGCCGGTGGCCAGCGCACCCTGGCGCAGTAGATCCCAATTCGGATGCTCGCCCTGCCAGTCGAGCTGGTGGCTGCCGGCATCGTTGCCTGCGGCAAAACTGAACTGCAGGTAATCGCGGTGCTGGCGCATGCCATGGCCGGGGCGCTCCGGTGCCGGCTGAGCCTGATCATCCTCGGCGAAGGGGATGTTGTAGGGCACGCCGCGCAGATTCGCCAGCGTCAGGATTAGCTCGAGTTCTGCATCTGCCCAGGCTTTGCGCTGGCCGGTATGCTCCGGCTGCAATGCTTTTGCAGCAATATCATCGAGCACGCTGGAATCCAGCAGCGACAGCAACGGCTGCTTGTTATCAAGATCACTGAGCCCCAGCAGCGGCTCGATATCAATGTCATTCACCCAGCTTTGAAACAGCACGTTGTCGGCGACGTTCTGCCCGGGATCGTTGTTGCCGATAGGCTGATGCGGTCGGCCGGCGATGATGGTTGCTGCGATTGCAGCGGTCATGCCGCCGGCGGAGGCGCCGGTAAGCAGTTTCAGATTGATCTGATGCGGTGGCGCAGTCGGGTCATTTGTGTCGCGGGCATGCTGCCACTCATCCAGCGCCTGGACAAGAAAGTCCAGCACGCCGGCGGTGTAGGCACCGGCGGACACCGCGCCTGCCATGACCAGAGCTATGTCGCATTTTGTTGCCATTGTCATTTTCCCCGCTTTTTTTGTTCATCCTGATCATACCGACAGGTCGTCATAAAATTGTGAACCAGTGGTAGGTGGCTGCTAAAGCACCCAATTATGCAGTGGTGAAATAATTTGGGTGCGTTATTAACGTTCCGGTAGCGTTGCCATGAGATCCCTCAGCTCGCTGCTCTCGCTCGGGATGAAAGCTTTGTCTTTTGGCTGCTTGCCTGCTGCGCTGCGCTCGCAGCTAAAATCATGCTCGGGATGACAGCCATGTCCTTTTGCTGCTCGTCTGCCGCGCTCCCTTCTCAGCTAAAAGCTTTGTGGAATGACAGGCTCGGTTTGACAATACAGGTGCGCTCAGTATGCTGACAACTCCCTCCCCTGCGCAGCGGGGGAGGGTTGGGGTGGGGGTGCGATGACTTACCGCAGCTCATGATTACATGCTGAGTCAAGTTTCGCGCGTGCTGTCGCCGTTTGGCGCATTCTGGTGTCCGGTGTATCCCGCAGCATGTCCCGGACCACGATCCTGGGACCAAGTCGCGCCCGCGCCTGATTGATCAGAGGTTCCCTGGATATTTTGGGCAGACCGGAATCCACTTTTCAGGCTGTTTCGTGGTTAATCACCGCCTGTCAGGGCTTGCTTTCGAGCACGATCAGGTGGCGGTAAGATCAGCCAGCAATTCAGCCTGATGTTCCTGCTGCAGTGGCTGCAGCAGTTGCTCCAGGTCGCCGGCGAGAACATCGTCGAGTTTGTACAGCGTCAGGTTGATGCGGTGATCGGTGATGCGCCCCTGAGGATAATTGTAGGTACGAATGCGTTGTGAGCGATCGCCGCTGCCGACCTGCAGCTTGCGCTGCTGTGCCTGCGCGTCCGTTTGCTGGTCCTGTTCTGCCTGCAGCAGCCTTGCCTGCAGCAACGCCAGTGCCTTGGCGCGGTTTTTGTGCTGCGAGCGTTCGTCCTGGCACTCGACCACGATGCCGGTTGGCAAATGGGTCATGCGCACCGCCGAGTCGGTTTTGTTGACATGCTGGCCGCCGGCGCCGGAGGCGCGATAGGTGTCAACGCGCAGATCGGCCGCATTGATGTCGATGTCGGTGGCTGCTTCGGCTTCCGGCAGAATGGCCACGGTGCAGGCCGAGGTGTGGATGCGGCCCTGTGATTCGGTCACCGGTACCCGCTGCACGCGATGGGTGCCGGATTCAAACTTGAGTTGTGAATAGGCGCCCTGGCCGATCACGCGCGCGATGACTTCCTTGTAGCCGCCGTGCTCACCGTGGCTCTCGCTGATCAGTTCCACCCGCCAGCCGCGCTGCTCGGCAAAGCGCAGATACATCTTCAGCAGATCGCCGGCGAAGATGGCCGCCTCGTCGCCGCCGGTGCCGGCGCGCACTTCCAGAAACACATTGCGCTCGTCGTTGGGGTCTTGCGGCAGCAGCAGAAGCTGCAGCTTCGACTCCAGTTGTTGCAGTTGCTGCTGTGCGCTGGCGGCTTCTTCCTCGGCCATGCTGCGCATGTCCGCATCCTTGCTGTCGCGCATGTCCTCGGCATCGTGCAGGTTCTGTTGCGTTTGCTGCCACTGGTGGTACAGCTTAACCATGGGTTCCAGCTGGCCATATTCGCGCGCCAGTTGTTGCCACTGCTGGCTGTTGTCGGCGGCATCCGGCGCCGACATTGCCAGGCCAAGTTCTTCCAGTCGTTCGCAGGCCGTCTGCAGTTGTTGCTGGATGCCCTGCCTCATGAACTACCGCTGGCGACAGACTTGTCCGCGTGCAGCGATGGGTCTTGCGTCATGTCCTGTTCCTGGTCGATCGGGTCGCTGTCGTCTTCGTCCTGCGGCAGCTTGAACAGATCCTTGAGCTCGTTGATCAGGGTCTCATCGCCTTCTTCGGCAGCATGGCGCAGCTTCAGCGTGCCGGTGTGCAGCAGTTTGTGCACCAGTTGATGGCCAAAGGTGGTCAGCACCTCGTCGGGATCGGCGCCATTGGCCAGTTGCTGCCGGGCGCGCTGCAACTGACGTTTGTATTGCACATGAGCCTGTTCGCGAAACTGCTGCAGATGGCGTCCGGCGCGGCGCAGGTTGAGCCAGCGCAGAAATTGTTCGGTATGCTCGGTAACGATAAGCTCCGCTGATTCTGCGGCCTTGGCACGCTGCTTGCGATTGCTGTCCAGCACCGAGGTCAGATCGTCGATGGCATACAGGTAGGCATCGGCCAGGTCATTGACTGCTGGTGCAATATCGCGCGGTACGGCGATGTCAACCATCAGCATGGGCTGACGGCGGCGCTGTTTCAGCGCTGTGGCGACCATGGTTTTATTGATCAGTGGCTGCTGGCTGGCGGTGGAACTGACCAGTATGTCGGCCCGGTGCAGGGCGGTAGGCAGATCTTCCAGTGCCAATGCTTCAACTTCAATACGCTCACGCACCAGTGCGGCGATTTTTTCTGCCTTGTCACGACTGCGATTGACAACGATGATGCGCTGCACCGGATGCGCGGCAAAATGCCGCGCGCATAACTCGATCATTTCCCCGGCCCCTAGCAACAGCAGCGTGCTGTGGCCCAAATCGTGGAAAATCTGCTGCGCCAGCGCCAGCGTGGCATAGGGTACCGTAACCGGATGCCGCGACAGCTCGGTGTCGGTGCGAATCTGCTTGCTGCAGCGAAACGCGCACTGGAACAGTCGGTCCAGCACCGAGCCCATGACCGTGGCGCCATGTCTCGGTTGGTCACCGGCAATGGCGGCATCGGGATGGTCGATGTTGGCGGAAAGCCGATGTGCCTGTTTGACCTGACCGCTGATTTGCGGTTCGCCCAGCACCATCGAGTCCAGTCCGCCGTTGACGCGCAGCAGGTGGGTGATGGCCTCGCGGTCAAGCCACTGCTGGAAATAGCGGTCGTAGCGCTTGGCGCAGGCAAAATGCTGATGCAGCCAGTCCATCACCGACTGGATAATGTCTGCGGTCGTGGTGGTGGTTATGGTGGTGGCCAGGTACACCTCCATGCGGTTACAGGTGTTGACGATGACCACTTCGTTGATGTCGGGCAGCGCACAGATAGACTGCATCGCGCCAGCCAGGTCATCCGGCGCGAACGCAAACCGCTCACGAATGTCTATCGGTGCTGAATGGTGGTTCAGGCCGATGACAATGATGTGTGGATAAGGCTTCGCAGTCATGGCTTTGCTATCATGACATAACGATGCTGGACGCAGGTATCCGACTGTGTTGTGTGGTCAAAGCTGCGGCAAAAATGAATCATCGAGTCCTGAAATTGGCGGTGACGAACACTATTATACGTATGGCGTTGACTGGCGTATGCCGAGTGCATCACCAAGCATCAGCTTGAGACAAGCACTTGCTGACGTATATATTTTAATTTACTTGAGTACGATAACGCACAGTTGCCTGGCGCTGCTATGGCAATCTGTGCCAAGCGATACTGATCAATACAATCTGGAAATCTGTTTATGCTAGCTAAGTGGTCTATCAAAGTGATACAACAAGTCACTGCATATTGCGCTCAATCAGTCCGCCGGTGGCATAAATGCAGGCCAGCATTCGTTGCCAGGCCGCGTGCCCCGCGCTGGCAGGCAATGACCAGCTTTCCGGCAATGATGGGGGGCACTTTTTTGAGCATGTTGTTGCTTAGTGGCTGCGCCGGTAACAGCGAGACCAAACCGCCCGCCGAAGCAGCCGAACCATCGCCCATTGCCGCCCGCCTGGCCGACAAGCTGCAGCTCACCGAGCCACTGCTGGATCAGCAACTGGTGTTTCATCTGCTGGCCGGAGAAACGCTAGGTGCCGAAGGTGACCTGGAAGGCGCCGCAGATGAATATGTGCAGGCTGCGGCGTTGACCCAACAGCCGGAAATCCTCGCCCGTGCTGCGCGCATTGCCATGCAGGCCGCGGCCTGGGAACAACTGGAAGAGATTGCTGATCGCTGGCAGTCAACGCAGCCGCAGGCGCTGGATCCGCTGCGCTTTGCCGCCATGGCCGCGGCACAGCAAAACGATGTTGCTGCTGCCGAGCAGCACATGATCGAGCTGATCCGCCGCAGTGATCCGGCCAGCAGTGGCTGGCAGGTGAGTGCTTCCATCATTGCCGATCTTGATGATCGCAACACCGCCGACGAGATTGTCCAGCGCCTGATCCAGCGAGATGACATCGGTAAGGACGACGACACCCTGTATGGACAAAGCGTGGTCGCCTGGCAGCATGGCGATGTGCCCCGGGCAGCAGCGCTGGCCAGTCAGGCCAGCGCGCGCAGCGAGCGGCTGGAAATCATCGAATGGGCGGGCCAACTGGCGCATGCCGCCGGCGATACCAGCGCCGCCATTGCCCAGTATCAACGCGCGCTGGAACTGGCGCCGGATGATCAGGCGCTGACCCTGGCCTACGCCGAGTTGTTGCGCAGCAATGATCAGCTTGAACGTGCGCTCAAGGTGCTCAACGGCCTGCCGGAATCCACCGAAACTTTGTATACCAAAGCCACTTACCGACTGGAAAATGGCCAGCGCGAGCAGGCCGAAGCGCTGTTGCAGCGGCTGCTGGTATGGCAGCCTGCTGGCAGCAGCGAAGCTGCAAGTGCTGTTACTGCTGCCGACGACAGCGCTGAGCTCAGTCGCGAGCAGGACCCGGAGATGGTGCACGCCTTCTATACCGCGCAACTGGCCGATCAACTGGATCAGCGCGAGTTGGCGATCGCATGGTACCAACGTGTTGATGGCGGTCAATTGCAGTCGCAGGCCAATCTACGGCGTGCCTATCTGCTGGCAGAAAGCGGTCAGATGGACACCGCTCGCGCCACGCTGGCTGAGGCCCGTAACAGCGACGATGAACAACGCGCTGTGAACGCCTATGTGACCGAAGCCACCTTGTTGCAGAACAATGGCCAGGCCAGTGACGCGGTGGCGTTAATGACCGCGGCGCTGGATCGCTTCTCCGGTAACTTTGAGCTCACCTATGCCCGCGCGCTGGCTGCGGCTGCGGCCGGTGATGTGGAACTCGCCGAGCAGGATTTTCGCCGTCTCATCCGCGAGGATCCGGAAAATCCGATGTTGCTGAACGCGCTCGGCTACACGCTGACCGATCTGACCGATCGCTACGATGAGGCGATGAGCCTGTTGCGAGCGGCGATGGAGATTGATGACACCGATGCCGCCACGCTCGACAGCATGGGCTGGCTGCACTATAAACTCGGCGATCTGCAACTGGCCGAGGACTTTCTGCGCCGCGCCTGGGAGTCCGATGACAATCCCGAGATCGGCGCCCATCTGGGCGAGGTGCTGTGGCAGCAGAACAAGCGTGATCAGGCGCGCGCCGTCTGGCGCGTTGCCGCCGACCTGGATGCCGATCATGATGTGCTGGTGAATACCTTGCAGCGATTCGAGGTTGATCTTTGATTTTATCCGGGCAGGCTAGTGTGCTTGCTTCGTACCAGCTTCCATGCGCTCGACAACTGCGTCATGCGATTCTCATTATGGTGGTATTGTCAGTCATGCTCATTGGCTGCCGAGGGGTGCCGCAGCGCGCTGATGCCGAGGGCAGTGCACCGGATAGCTGGCTCAGCGAGCGGCAGCAGTTTTTCGCCGAGCACCGGCGCTGGAGCAGTCGCGGCCGACTCGCCATCAGCGATGGCAACAAGGGCTTGAGCGTCAACTATGACCTGCACCACCAGCCCAGCGGCTATGAACTGATCATGCGCACCAGCGGTGGTCGCTGGACCCTGCAGGTGCGCCCGGGGCTGGCCACGCTGGTCGGCACGCGCATCGACCCTATGCAAGCCAGCACACCGGAACCGCTGGTATCGGCAGCGCTGGACTGGCCGGTGCCGGTGAGCCTGTTGCTGGACTGGCTGCGGGCATTGCCGGGGTCACAAGCGCCGGGTGACAATAGCGCGCAAGCAAGTGCTGTGCGCATGCAAATGGCTGCCGATGGCAGTCTCAAACGTCTTCAGCATCAGGGCTGGACAGTCGATTACACCCGCTATGAGCTGATCACCGACAGCGCCGCCAAAGATGCCGCGGCAGTGCTGATGCCGATCCGGCTGCAAGCCAGCAGCGGCAAATATCGCATCCGCACGCTGATCAGCGAATGGACGCTGTAATCCCGGCTGGCTATCGCCATGCACTGCAAACCGCCGCATGACAACGTCTGGATAAGCTGCGGGGTTATGATCAATCAGATGCATCTCTCACAGCGTTTTTTTCTGCTGCTGCTGGTTGCAAGCGCATGGCTTGTTGCGGCCAATGCAGAAACCGCGCCGCCGGAGCAGTATGGCTGGCAAATTCTGGCCAACCCGTCTGCGCCGGGCAGTCTGGCCCCGCGGCTGGTTCAGGCTGGTGACGGCACGGTGTATCTGAGCTGGCTGCAAAAGCACACAGCCAGGTCCTCGGCGTCTGCTGACAAAACACAACATTCATTGAAATTTGCGCGCCTGCAGGACACTGCGGACGAGACTTCGTTCTTGCCTGCGCGCAGCATTGCCAGCGGCAGCG
>CAZHRH010000072.1:0-10767 GCA_964534475.1 uncultured Wenzhouxiangellaceae bacterium | reverse complement strand
CTGTGTAATGCATAGTGCTCGCGCAAGGCCAGCACACGATCATTCGCGGGTTGGCAACTGGCGATGAAGTACAACATGGCGCCAGAGAGTTTGCGCGCATGCGCTGTCAGCGAATCATCTACACTTGCATCAGGCTGCTGTGAATGTTCGGCAAGCTCGGCTTCCTGTCGGGACAACAGCACATCCAGTCTGGCCAGCAGGCGGCCCAGATCAACATCGCTGTTGTTGCAGCCATCTCTTGCTGCCTGAATCACGTCAGCGGTCAATGCGCAGCACTCTGCCATGGCTGGCGATAATTCTTTGCATACTGCCAGCCTGCGAGTTCTGCTATAGAGTTGCTCGCCGGCAGCGGCGCCGACATGCCCCTGTTGCGGTTGGTACTGCAACAGAAAGTCACGCAGTGCACGTTGCCATTGGCGGCGCAGTCGGGACAGGCTCTGTTCGGGCGGGCTGGTCTCGTCAGTGAAGGGCAATAGCCCACGATCAAGTTGTGGAAAGAACAGCTGCCCCTCGTGTATCAGTTCGGTCTGTCGGGCTTGCCGCAGCCGATTGATGTGGCTGGTCAGCACCTGCGTTTGATCAGCCCGGTTGAGGCTGATGTAATCGAGATAGTCCTGCAGAGTGAGTTGCGCCTGTTGCAGCAATTGCAGTTGCTGCGTGCTGACCCGGGCATCGTCCCGATTGTACAGGTGCGCGCCGAGTGCGCGGATTTCTGTGCAGAAAGTGGCCGCGCCGCTGGCCCCCAGCAGGTTCAGGGTTGCTTCGGTCTGGTGCAGTAGTTGGTCACACTGTTGCCAGGTATCTGCCGCTGTGGTGATATCGTTATTGCTGTTCTGGTCACACCATTGTTCCAGTCGACGCAAGTGATCACTGATTGCGCTGAGCAACTCGCCAAGTGGTTGTCGAATCCAGTTGAGACGCACCAGCGCGTTGGGCTGAGTCATCGCCATGCGCTCCTGGCAGCAACATTGAGCTGGTCAGAAACTGTTGCTGCAACATGATGCATGGCCGTGATCGCCGGGCAAATGCTTGCCTGTCGAATGCTCATGGATGGTGCTGAAGTATATGCAGTCATGCCGATTGATTTCAGTACCGGTAGCGGCTCAAGCCTGATCTGAATACTGTGAGGCGTTCGTATCAACGGCAGAATAGTCGGGCTCTGTCGGCAGCTTGAAGTCAGAAACCGAGTCGCTGAGTGCCTGCACCTGGCGTGCCAGTTGCTGGATGGATTCGGTCGTGGTGTTGGTGCCGGCGCGGTTCTGTTCGGAGATTTCGCGAATTGAGCTCATCACCCGCGTCACCTCGGCAGCCGTTTTTGCGCTTTGCTCAGATTGCTGCGCAATATTGGTAATCAACCGCGCCAGCTCGTTGGAAACGTCTTCAATTTCACTCAGTGCCTGACCGGCATCCTCGGCGGTTTTCGCGCCTTTCACCACCTGGGTGGTGGTCAGCTCCATGGAGTTGACTGCCTCACTGGTATCACCTTGAATGGTTTGAACCAGCGTCTCGATTCGCCGGGTCGCATTGGTAGCGCGTTCAGCAAGTCGCTGTACCTCGTCTGCAACCACGGCGAAGCCACGACCTGCGCCGCCGGCCGAAGCCGCCTGAATGGCGGCATTCAGCGCCAGCATGTTGGTTTGCTCGGAGATGCCGTTGATGAGTTCAACGATGTCACCGATTTCCTGCGATGATTCACCCAGCCGTTTGATACGTTTCGAGGTTTCCTGAATCTGGCCGCGAATGGCGTCCATGCCGTCAATGGTTTCACGCACACGATTGGCGCCTTCGTTGGCGGTGGCAACCGATTTTTCCGCCACCTTGGCGGACTCGTCGGCTTGCCTGGCCATGTCGCCGAAAGCCGTGTTCATCTTGTTGATGGTTTCACTGGCGGCATCCACTTGCTCGCTCTGATGTTCACTGGCCTCGGCCACCTGGGCGGCTGTGGCGCGCGTTTCCTGTGCCTGAGCCGCCACCTGCGATGCGGTCTGGTTAATCCCGGTAACCAGGCCGCGCAACTGGCTGACAGCGAAATTGACCGCGTCAGCGATGGCACCGGTAATGTCTTCGGTTACGGTGGCCTCCACAGTCAGGTCACCATCGGCCAGCGAGCTCATCTCATCGAGCAGGCGCAGAATGGCTTCCTGGTTGCGCTGGTTAGATTCTGCTGCCACTTTGGTGCGCTGCCGCGCAGCGCCAAGCGCAAGCAGACCGATCACAATGAACAAGGCCAGTGCCGCGGCGCCGAGCAACAATCCAGTTTGCAGTGATGGCCACAGTACCTTCTCATCCAGATTACGATACTGCTCAGACAACTCGGTCGCCAGCGCAGTCAGGTCTTCGCTGTCGATGAAAACATCATCCGCAGCAAGTCGCACATCGGACAATTCACTGGACGCACTGAGCAGCTTGTCAATTTCTTCAGCAGCACTCCTGAACTCGGCACGGACTTCGTTGAATATGGCGCGCGCGGCCAGATTGTTGACCTGGTTCAGTCCAAGTTGTGGATTGCCCTCAATGAGTCCATCCAGTACTTGTCCGAACAGAGCGGAGTCACGCGCCAGATTGTCAGCGGCAGTGATCGCATTCAAACCGCCCTGCAGGATTTGCACGACATGACGCAGCATGCGATCTGCCAGTACCAGTTGGCGGCTGGCGATGAACACCTGCGTGGATGATGCGCCAGCTTCGGTCATGCTGCGAATGGCCTCATCAATTCTTGCCTGCAGCACCGGCAGGGTGGCAGTAAACAGGTCAGCGCTATCCGCCAACTCCTGCACCAGATCCTCTTTATCTTCTATGCTGATGGCGCGCTCGCTGATTCTTGCCCACAGATCTTCCACCGCAGTCAGGGTCTGATCAACCTGTGTCGGGCTGGGCGGCAGGTTGCGCTCGGCGTCACCGTTGCGCAGCGTGTCAATGTTGTCACGGATGTTGCTACGGGTCACGCGCAGGTCTTCGAATGCGGCAAAGTTGCCCAGTGCAGATTCACCGGCAGCCTTGGCCAGTCGCTCGACCTGCACGCGAATGTCGGTCACGGTAACAATGTACAACTGTTGCTGTGCATTGCGCTGGTTGAGCAAATAGAAATTGTAGGCGACCGCTATCAACAAGCCGATGGCAATGACAAACAACAGCGCCTGCGATGTGCCGTAATTGTTGGGTTGGGTTGATTTTTTTGCTTTGGCCATGGTCTGGTCCCTGTTCAGTGTATCGTTTCAATCATGGTAGACATTGCAGCACATGCCAGGAGCAGTCGACTCCGATCAGGCAGCACCGTCAAGAAAGTCTGGATCTTGCAGTAGCAGCGCCAGATCGAAAATACCCCAGTCGCTACTATCCTGGTGATAAACCTTGCTGAGATAGCGGTCAATAGGCTGCCATTGCTCAGGATTGACTTCGCTGGCTGTGGTCAGATCGAAATGTCGCTGACCAAGAATTTCATCCACCAGCAGACCGATGTGTTGATTCTCGCTGCTGCTCACCAGAATTCTGGACTTGCTGCTGATAGGACTGCGCTCCTGGCCCAGAAACATGCGCAGATCAACGATTGTCACCAGGCTGCCGCGCACGTTGGTCAGTCCCAACAGCCATGCGGCTGAGCCGGGCACTGGTGTCAGATCAGGCGGTGGAATGATTTCATCGATCAATGCCACATCCATGCACAAGTTACGCTGCTGCAGGCTGAAGGCGACGCCGTCCCAGCGACTGGCACTGTCTCTGCCGCTGTCGGGCTCATGATCCAGCGCCAGGGCTTCATACTCAAGCAAGTGCTCCATCAGGGTGGTGGTATTGATGGCTATGTCCACAATGCGCTCCGCGACTGACCAGTACTCAGGCTGGCAGGTGCTGCTGCAGGCTGTGCAGCAGTTCGTCTTTGGTGAATGGTTTGGTCAGGTAATGATCGGAGCCGACCACTTCGCCGCGGGCGCGGTCAAACAAGCCATCCTTGCTGGTCAGCATGATCACAGGTATGTCGCGGTAATCCGGATTGTTTTTAATGATTGCGCAGGCCTGATAACCATCCAGTCTGGGCATGACAATATCAATGAAAATCAGATGCGGTTTTTCCTCGGCGATGATTGACAGCGCCTGAAAGCCGTCCTCGGCGGTCAGTATCTCAACATGTTCCGAACTGAGCATGTTTTCTGCCGAACGACGGATGGTCTGGCTATCGTCAATGATCAATACCTTTTTTGCAGTCATAATAGCTGATCCATTCCCTGGCAAGCTCTCCAGGATGACAATCTGGCAGTCGTTTTCGCCATGATCCTGGTTGTGGTGATGCGTTGGTTACAGTGAACAATATTTAACTTTCGTTGTTTATGACGTGAATGTCAATACTTCAAGTGACTTTTTGCAGAAATAATAGCACATTATAGTAATATCTTAAGAAACTCCGGAATAATCATGACTCGGTGCCAGGCTGTCATAGTATCTGCTATCGTGATCCCGCTGTGCATCAGGCATAATGGCTGATATATGGCAGCACAATCAGACAGGCTGATGCAATGAAAAAAATACTGGTGGTGATGGACCCCCTGACCACAGTTAAACCATACAAAGATACCACGGTAGCATTGCTGCTCGAAGCGCAACGGCGTGGTTATGCTCTGGCTGTGTGCACTCCGGCTGAGTTGTGGTTGCGCAATGCTCGACCGGCAGCGTTGATTTCTTCGCTGCGAGTCACCGATGATCGCCATGACTGGTTTGAAATACTGGATCAGTCGCGCGCCGAACTGGCGGATTTCGATTTGATTCTGATGCGCAAGGATCCACCATTCGACGCTAACTATCTGCATGCGACCTATATGCTGGAGCTTGCCGAGCAGCAGGGCACGCCGGTATGTAACCGGCCGCAAGCACTGCGGGATGCGAATGAAAAGCTGGCCGCTTTGTGGTTTGCGCAACATACACCCGCAACGCTGGTGGCGACGCAGCCGGGCGTGATTCGCGAGTTTGTCGCTGCGCAGCCAGCCTGTGTGCTGAAGCCGCTGGATGGCATGGGCGGACGCTCGATTTTCAAGACCTCGGCGGACGATCCCAATCTCAATGTCATCATAGAAACACTGACCCTGGAGGGACGCCAGGCGATCATGGCACAAAGCTATCTCGATGAGATAAGCGATGGTGATATCAGGGTGCTGCTGATAGCCGGACGCGCGGTGCCCTATGTGCTGGCGCGTATGCCCGGCAAGCAGGACTTTCGCGGCAACCTGGCGCGCGGTGGCAGCGGAATACCGCGGCCGATCAATGCAGCCGAGCAGGCTATAGCCGATGACGTCGGGCCGGAGCTGTTGCGCCGCGGCATCTGGTTTGCCGGCATTGATGTGATTGGCGATCGCCTGACCGAAGTCAACGTCACCTCGCCCACCTGCGTGCGGGAACTGGAACGCGCCTATGACATCAATATCTGTGCCGATCTCTACCAGGAACTTGAAAACAACGTAATGTCAACTGCCTGATCATGGCCACTAATCATCAGCAAATGTTGTTATCCGGGCACATGTTCAATGATACCGACGCCAATCCGGTGCTGTGGATCGCAGTAGTGATCGCGATTGGCATGCATTTGCAGCTTTGGTTCATCAGCTTCGAGTTGCCGCCAACCAGGCCCGAGCAGCCCGAGCTGGATGTCAGTCTGATTGAGTTGCCCGCTGCTCAAGACAGCAGCGCCAGTGAGCAGACAGTGACTCAGGACACGGTCATTGCGCCACAGCCGCAAGCTGCAGCACCCGAGCCGGAGCCGGAAAAGCAGATGGATGATCAGCCGCAGTTGCTGACTGCAGCAGCCAGCAAAACGCGCATCAGCGAAGCTCAGCCGACCACACCGGAGTTACCTTCTGCTGCCGATCTGTTTCGAGATGGCCTGGGCACCTCTGAGCAGCAGTTGCTGCCGCAGGCCAGCCTGGCGCCGGGAGAGCTGCGCAAAAAATACATCTCTGCCAGTACCCAAGACTGGCTTTATGCCAGCTACATGAACGCCTGGACACAGAAAGTCGAGCGCGTCGGCAATATGAATTATCCGGAGCAGGCTTTGCGGCGCAACATGCGCGGTGATCTGGTCATGTCGGTGGGCATTCGCGCCGATGGCAGTCTGGAGTCGATCGAGGTATTGCGTGATTCCGGTTATCCGGTGCTGGATGAAGCTGCGATCCGCATTGTCGAACTGTCAGCACCCTTTGCCACGCTGCCGGAGCAGATTGCCAGCGAAGTGGATGTGCTGTACATCACGCGCACCTGGCGCTTCAGCCCCGATAACAAAACTTTTAATTGATCAGGTGTCGATCATAGGCCGTTCGCGCAGCGCCTTGTGCAGCAGCTCAGAGGTGTTGTCGACGATCTGCTGATTGTTGCCTAGAATGGCTACAGTACCGTACTGCAATGGCAGCAGTTGCGCCTGCATACCGTCGATTTGATATGCTGCAGCGTCGTGGTCGGTGCTGGCTGGCATATAGTACACCGTGGCTGGACCATAATCACTTTGTACCACCAGATGCAAGCCCAGGCCTTTTGGTGTCGGGCAGTTTTTTGCAAATACGAACTTGCCGGCATATTCGCTGTTCATGTCCAGATTCAGGGTGGCAAGGATGCGCTGGATATTCTCCGCGTTCATTGGTGCCAGTGCCGAGCGGGAGATGATTTCGGGCCCGTCATCCTGCCAGTGCGAGGCCAGATAACCGGCCATGCTGTCGTCACTGACGCGCTCGACCACAAACACCGCTGTGGTCAAGGCGATACCCATGACCAGACCGGCGGCCATGGCCGGCAGCCAGGTCCATGAGCGATGCCTGGTGCTGGCTGCGGCATGATCCCGGGTGTCGGCAGCAGCGCTGACGGTGGCGAAAACGCGGTTGATGCAGGAATCCGGCAGATCATCGGGGACTGGTATCTGCACCGCTTGCTGCAGGTCGGATTCAAACTGCATGGCCTCGGCAAATGCCTGCTGATGGCGCTCATCGGTTTCGCGCGCGCGCAGGAAGGCAGCATTCTCGCTGCCTGGCTCAACCATCAACTGGCGTTTGAATTCAAGATAGTTCATGCACGTTGTCATCCTTCAATACATCATCGATCATGGCATGCTTGAGTTTTTCCCGGGCGCGAAACAATTGCGTCATCACCGCACTGCGGGAAATGTCCAACTGTTCGGCGATTTCGTTGCAGCTGAAGCCGCCAATCACCTGCAGCATCAATGGCTCGCGGTACTTGACCGGCAAAGCGGCAATGGCCTCGCGCAGATTGGCCACTTCCGAATCCGCTTCCGGTTCCATCTGCCCCTGTTCTGTCAATACCACATCATCGACATCGACAAAATTGGGCACTTTGCGCTCAAACGTGCGCAGGTATTCCCGCCGCACGATGGTAAACAGCCAGCCCTTGATGGCTTTCTCGTCGTTGAGCTTGTCCAGGGCTTTCCAGGCGCGCAAAAATGCTTCCTGTACAACGTCCTTGGCCAGGGCATGGTCGCCGGATATCCACATCGCATAGCGATACATGTCGGCGGAGTATTGCCGCGCAATGGCCTCGAACCTTGCTTGCTTGTCTGTCATGACCGTCGTTCCTGCAATTGTCTTTCAGTTTTGGGTGCAATATTCTGTGTGCATGCAGATGTCCTCTGACCCTTTCCTGTATTGCATCGTTCATGGCTCATATTACAGAGTGACATAGTATGACTGCAAATCTTGCCAACAGTGCCCGCAACGCCTTGATGCTGCCCGGTGGCGGTGCCCGCGGTGCCTACCAGATCGGCGCGCTGAAAGCGATCAGTGAACTCAACAACAACAGCGCTGGCGGCGACAATCCGTTTCCGATCATCAGCGGGACCTCGGCTGGCGCCATCAACGCCGGCGTACTGGCCAGCCATGCCTGCTCGCTGGCAGAGGGCGTGGCGCGGCTGGAATACTTCTGGAGCAACATGCGCAGCGACATGATTTTCCGTACCGATCTGCAGGCCATGCTGGTCAACAGCGCGCGCTGGTTTTTGTCCATGTATCTGGGTTTTTTCGGTTTCCGCCCGCCGCGCTCGTTGCTGGACAATGCGCCGTTGCGTGAGTTGTTGCAAGAAAACCTCAAACTCGACGGCATTGCCGATGCCATCAGCAGGGAGCATCTGCATGCGCTGGTGATCAACGCATCCGGCTATACCTGTTCAGATGCGGTGAGTTTTTTTCAGGGTCATGCTGACATCCCGGAATGGTGGCATCAGCGCAAGCGCAGCCAGCGCAGCATCATTGATGTCGAGCATCTGCTCGCCTCCAGTGCGCTGCCAATGATTTTTCCGGCAGTACGCATTGGCAATGAGTACTTCGGTGACGGCGGCATGCGCCTGACGGCGCCGTTGAGTACAGCCAAGCAGCTTGGCGCCAACCGCATCATCGTCATCAGCACGCGCGATGCCAAACAGGATGAACAGGCGGCTCGAGCCGAGGATTTGCATTTCCCCACCCTGGGCGAGATCGGTGGTGCCATGATGGACATCATTTTTCTGGACAACCTGAACGCCGATATCCAGCGCACGCGGCAGCTTAACGCGATCATCGCGCGCATGGACGAGCAGCATCGGCGCGAGTTGGGCTTGCGCCATACCGAGGTATTGCATATTGCGCCCAGCGAGGACATGCGCGAGATCGCCTATACTCATAGTCATGAAGTACCGGCAGCCTTGCGCTTCATGCTGCGGCGCCTGGGTGCGGCCAGCGACGGCGGTAAAGTGCGTTTGCCCAGTTACCTGTTGTTTGAGAAAGGTTTCTGTCGCGCCTTGATTGATCTGGGTTATCGTGATGTGATGGCACGCAGAGATGAAATAGAGGCATTTTTCAACGATGAGCAGCAGCATGCATAAAACTTCGACGCCGGAGCAGTCCGGCAGGCCACAACCAAGTGGTCGCCTGGCGGATGTGGGATTGTCCATTTTTGCCGTTATGTCGCAAAAGGCGGCGGCGGCCGGCGCGCTTAATCTGGCCCAGGGGTTTCCTGATTTTCCGCCGCCGGCAGCTTTGCAGGAGGCGGTGAAGAAGCATATGGATGCCGGTCATCACCAGTATTCACCGCTGGCTGGAGTGCCTGCGCTGCGCGCACAGATCGCCGCCAAGACCGCGCGCTGTTATGGCGTGCAGATCGATCCCGACAGTGAAATCACCGTCACCACCGGCGCCACCGAGGCGCTGTTTTCCACCATCACCGCGATGGTGCGGCCCGGCGATGAAGTGATCCTGCTGGACCCTGCCTATGATTCCTATGCGCCGGCGGTGCGCCTGGCCGGCGGCAGCACCGTGCACGTGCCGCTGCTGCCACCGGAGTACCGGCCCGACTGGGATCAGATTGCCGCTGCAGTGACCGACAAAACCCGGCTGATCATGCTCAACACGCCGCACAATCCCTGCGGCAGCCTGCTGGATGATGACGATTTTCAGCGTCTGCAGGAAATCGTTGCCGGCAGCGGCATTTTCATCATCAGCGACGAGGTGTATGAACACATTGTGTTTGATGGCCGCAAGCACATCAGCATGTTGCAGTATCCGCAACTGCGCGCGCGCGCTTTTGTCATGTCCTCGTTCGGCAAGACTTATCATGCCACCGGCTGGAAAGTCGGCTATTGCGTGGCGCCGCCGGATCTGAGCTGGGAACTGCGCCGCATCCATCAGTTCGTCACTTTTTGCGTGTCCACACCGATGCAGCACGCCATCGCCGATGCGCTGGACGATCCGTCCCATTATGAGGAATTACCGGCGTTTTATCAGGCCAAGCGCGATGCCTTCCGCGACGCGGTGGCGCCATCGCGGTTCAAATTGTTGCCGTGTCAGGGCAGCTATTTTCAATTGCTGGATTACTCCAGCATCAGCGCTGAGAACGATGTCGATTTTGCCGACCGCCTGATCAGTGAACACGGCATTGCCAGCATCCCGGTTTCGGTGTTCTATCGGCAAGCAACCGATCACAAGGTGCTGCGATTCTGCTTTGCCAAGGACGCTGAAACGCTGGCCAAAGGCGGGGAGATTCTGTGCCGGATCTGAGCCAGAATCTGCAGCAGGAACTCAGGCTGGCGCTGCTGCAGCAACCATTGGTGTGGCATGATCGCGCGGCCAATCTGGCGCATTTCGAGACGCTTTTGGTCACACTGGAGCAGGTCGATCTGGTGTTGCTGCCGGAAATGTTCACCACCGGCTTTACCATGGCCTCGGCCGAGCAGGCCGAAGCCGATGGTGTGACCCTGGCGTGGATGCAACAGCAGGCCCGGCGCCACCATTGTGCGCTGGTCGGTTCGGTGGCGGTGCACGACGCCGGTGCCTGCTACAACCGCTTGTATCTGGTCACAGCATGCGGTTCGGTGCATCAATATGACAAGCGCCATCTGTTTGCCATGGCCGGCGAGCATGAGTCATACAGTCCCGGTGACAAGCGGCTGCTGGTGGAATTATCGGGCTGGCGCATCTGTCCGCAAATCTGTTATGACCTGCGTTTTCCGGTGTTTGCGCGCAATCGGCAGTCCGATCCCTACGACCTGTTGCTGTACGTGGCCGACTGGCCGGACAAGCGCCGCCTGCACTGGCGCACGCTGCTGCAGGCGCGTGCCATCGAAAACCAGTGCTGGGTGGCCGGGCTCAATCGCGTCGGCAGCGACGGCAATGGCGTCGCTTATGCCGGCGACAGTCTGGTCATTGATCCACTCGGTAACATCGTGGCCGATGCCGGTGATAAGACCACAGTGCTGCGCCAGACGCTGTCGGCGAAAGATTTGCAGCAGGTACGCAGTCAATTGCCGTTTCTGCG
>CAZHRH010000071.1:0-10875 GCA_964534475.1 uncultured Wenzhouxiangellaceae bacterium | reverse complement strand
AATACCATCAGCAGCAGACAGCGACTGCAACTGTTTTTACTGCCCAGGAAAGGGGCGGAAAGATTGATCCTTGTCATGCCGGTTACCTCTATTTTTAAATTTGCAGCCAGCTTATACCGATTGAATCTCCGGGTACAACAAGCAACGTCCGGCAACACGATCAAAAGCGCTTCCGGCGCGCCCACTGCAAATATGGCCAGTTGGCAAAACAGATTGTGTCCTTGCCGCTGCTGGTTTATATTGATTTCATAACAAAGCTGAATGATAACAATCATGTTGGTTAGAGGCTGCCGCGCAGGCCAAGGATGGCTCGCTCACAAACAGCATGGAGCCCCATCATTTCCGCTCATCAGTCTGACGCTGACCATCATGCTGGGCTGGTGTTCCTGCCTGACGGCCATTGAATTTGATGACGTCACTGAAGCCAGTGGTTTGATCGCTCCTCATGCTGACAACGGTCAAAGCTGTGGTCAGGCGATCGCCGATTTTGATCGCGATGGTCGCGAAGACGTTATGCTGACCGGCTTCCTGCTGCCCAACTACCTGTTTCTGCAAACCACGAGCGGCCAGTTCAGCGAGTCAGCGATGTCTGCTGAACTCAATCCGCCAGGCAGCAACTGTGGCGCAGCAGCGGCAGCGGACTACAACAACGATGGCTGGCCGGATGTGTATCTGGCCTGTGCCGAGGACAATCATCTGTTCCGCAATGACCAGGGCGCAGGCTTCACCAATGTCACCGAGGAACTGCAGGTCAACCACGCCGGCAACTCCGAAGCCGTGGCCTGGGGCGACATCAATCAGGACGGCGTGCTGGATCTGTTTGTTGGCGCTTACCCTTCCAATAGCGTGCCAGATCTAGGTAATCCGGCCAACCTGGATCAACTGTGGCTGAGCCAGCCCGACGGCAGCTATCAGAACATCGCCGGGCTGCTAGATGCCGCCACCCGAGCGCGCACGGCGCTGGCAGCGCAGTTTCTCGACATCGACAACGACGGCGATCTGGACCTGTACGTGGTCAACGACAAGCTCGATGGCAACAGCCTGTGGCGCAATGATGGCCCCGGCTGTGGCGGCTGGTGTCTGACCGATGTGGCCGTAGCCACCCTTGCTGATCGGCCGGTTTTTGGCATGGGCATCGCCGCCGGTGACATTGATCACGATGGCGATCTCGATCTGTACTTCTCCAGCATCGGCGAGCAGGTGCTGCTGCGCAATGATATGGATCAGGGCAGTCTGGCGTTCACCGAGATCAGCGCTGCTGCCGGGCTGGACTTCGATGCCATCGGCTGGGCCACCCACTTTGCCGATTTCAACAACAATGCCGAACTGGATGCCTATCTGGCCACCGGCAACATCGATTATCCGTTGAATACCGACCGGGTTTATCGCAGTGACGGCAACGGCTGGTTCGAGGATATCTCGGTGGCCAGCAACGCCAGCAATGCACAGCGCACCCACGGTGCGTCACAATGGGATTATGACCGTGACGGCCGCCAGGATCTGGTGATCTGCAACAACAACGAAGACTACCGTCTGTATCGCAATGTCACCGCCGAGCATGGCAACTGGATCGAGCTGCAACTGGACGGTGCGGCCAGCGACTTCAACCGCGACGCCATTGGCAGCCGCATCACCATTAGCGACGATCATGGCAGCATCCAGCTACGCGAAGTGGCCAGTGGTCAGGCGCGTGGCGGCAACAGCAGTCTGATCCAGCATTTTGGTCTGGGTGGTGCCAGCCAGGTCAACGTCAGCATCCGCTGGCCAAACGGGCAGGAAGACAGTTACCTGTTGCACGCCAATGAACGGCATCGAATATTCCATGCCGAACATTTGCATGTGGATGGTTTTGAATGAATTGTGTGTGGCTACAGGCAAGTATTGGCGGCCTGTTGTGGCTGGCAGCCACGGTTGGCTGGTGTCAACAGATCCAGTTTGCCGAACAGTCCGTCGCCCCGCCGCTGCTGCATAATGGCAACTACATGATTACCGGTCAGGGCTTCGCCGACCTTGACAACGATGGCCTGCAGGACCTCGTTGTCACCGTCTCCAATGGCCCCAGTCATATCTATCTGAATGACAATGGCGACTTTATTCCGGCGCCGGCATTTCAGCAAGCCATGGCTGACACTGATCGCTCCGGCGGCGTTGCCTTCGCGGATTTTGACAACGACGGCGACAGTGACATGTTCGTCGCCTGCTATGGCGAAGATCGACTCTATCGCATCGACAACGGCACCGGCTTCACCGAGATCGCTGCCGCTGCCGGCGTCAACTGGGCCGGTCGCGGTGAATCAGCGGCCTGGGGTGATTTCAATGGCGACGGCTGGCCCGACCTGGCCGTGGCGGGTTTCCCTCTGCCGCCGGATGAGCAACCGGATCCAGCTCATCCTATCCAGCACAATAGACTTTATTTCAACAATCGCGATGGCAGCTTTACTGATCTCACTCATTTGCTCGGAGATCTTGAGCCATTAAGACGATTGAGCTTTGCTGTAACCATAATTGATTACAACAACGACGGCCGCAGTGATCTGTATTTCGCCAACGACAAGGAGGAGGGCAATCTGCTCTATCGCAATGATGGCCCTGGCTGCGGCGGCTGGTGTTTCACCGATGTCTCAGCGGCCAGCGGTGCCGAACGCCCGGTGGACGGCATGGGCATCAGTTGGGCCGATTACGATCACGACGGTGATCTTGACGTGTTTATCTCCGGACATGGCGAACAGGTGCTGCTGCAGAACCAAACGGCACAGGGATCAGAGTCATTCATCGAGGTCTCCGATGCCGCCGGCATCAATTACAACGCGGTAGGCTGGGGCTCGGTGTTTCAGGATTTTGACAACGATGGTTGGCAAGACCTGTTTCTGGCCACCTTCCCCACCTTCGATGCCAGCGACCGCGTGTTTCGCAACCTGGGCAACGGCAGTTTTGCCGATGCAACTGACAGCAGCGGTGCCAGCGATCCATTCCAGAGCATTGGTGTCACCTGGGCGGATGTCAATCAAGACGGCGGCATCGATTTACTGGTGGGCGATTACAATGATCGCTATCGGCTGTATCTGAATGCCCTTTCCAATCAGAATAACTGGCTGCAGATTCGTCTGCACGGCAACCCGACGCTGGGCATGGACGCACTCGGCAGCCGCATCAAGCTGCTGCGCAGCGATGGCGAGCTGTTGCTGCGCGAAATTAACAGCGGCGACAGCATCGGTTCCGGCAGCAGCTTGATCGCTCATTTCGGTCTTGCTGCGCAGCAGGTGGATGCAGTCGAGATCATCTGGCCGAACGGCTACCGCCAGCATCTGCATGAGCCGACGGTCAACCAGCTCATCGACGTCAGCTTTCAGTTAGCTGAAACTTTTGCCAGCGATGGCTTCGAGGATTAAAACAATCTATCCCTCTGCGGATTACAATATCCCGCATGACCATCAGTATTTTCGACCTGTTCAAGATCGGCATCGGCCCGTCCAGTTCCCACACGGTGGGCCCGATGCGTGCTGCGGCCTTGTTTGCCCAGCGCTTGCAAGAACATGAGCTGCTCGCTGCCAGTGGCCGGGTCAAAGTGGAACTGTTTGGTTCGCTGGGTCATACCGGTCGCGGCCACGGTACCGACAAGGCGGTCATGCTGGGGCTGGAGGGGCAGTTGCCGGAGCAGATCGATCCGGATCTGATTCCAATCCGCAGCAAGGCCATCGAGCAACACGGCAAGCTTAAACTGGTGAACGAACACGAAATTGCATTCAATGTGAAAAAAGACCTGGTGTTCCACAAGCGCCAGACCCTGCCCTATCACTCCAACGGCATGCGTTTTATAGCTTATGACGAGGAGCAATCCGAGTTGCTCAGCCGCGACTATTATTCCGTCGGCGGTGGCTTTGTGGTGAACAAGAATGAGGCCGCCGAAGACCACATCGTCAGCGATTCAACGCCGGTGGAGTACCCGTTCAACAGCGGTGATGAACTGCTGGCACTGTGTCTGCAACACCAGCTCAGCATTGCCGATGTGATGCTGACCAACGAACAGGCCTGGCGCAGTGAGCGCGAGATTCGGGATGGCCTGCTGCGCATCTGGGAGGCCATGCGCGCCTGCGTCGATCGCGGCTGCCACAGCCCCGGCTCACTGCCCGGGCCGCTGCAGGTCAAACGCCGCGCGCCGACTTTGTTTGAACAGCTCGGTCGCGAACCTGCCCTGCTCAATGACGACGCACTGGACATTCTCGACTGGGTCAACCTGTTTGCGCTGGCGGTGAATGAGGAAAACGCTGCCGGCGGCCGCGTGGTCACCGCCCCCACCAACGGCGCGGCCGGCATCGTGCCGGCAGTGATTCTTTATTACAAGCATTTCATCCCCGGCAGCAACGAGGACGGCATTCTCGACTTTTTGCTCACTGCCGGTGCGATTGGCATCCTGTACAAGGAAAACGCCTCCATTTCCGGCGCCGAAGTCGGCTGCCAGGGTGAAGTCGGCGTGGCCTGTTCCATAGCTGCCGGTGGTCTGACTGCAGCACTTGGCGGTCGTCTTGACCAGATCGAAAACGCCGCCGAAATCGGCATGGAACACAACCTGGGGCTGACCTGTGACCCGGTCGGCGGGCTGGTGCAGATTCCCTGCATCGAGCGCAACGCCATGGGCGCAGTGAAAGCGATCAACGCCAGCCGCATGGCCATGCGCGGCGACGGCAAGCATCGCGTGTCGCTGGATCGGGTAATCAAGACCATGCGCGACACTGGCGCCGACATGAGAACCAAGTACAAGGAAACCTCGCGCGGTGGTCTGGCCGTTAACGTCATCGAGTGCTGAGCCGCTACTGCAGCTGCTGATTCAGACTCCAGTCGTAATCCAGAAAACGCAGGCTGTAATCGTGCTGCAGCAGATACTCACGGCGGGGATCCGAAGGCAGCAACTGGCTGGCAATAAAGCAGGCCACAGAACGGCGTTTGGATGACAGTCTGGCCGCAATCTGCAGCGGTTCGTCAGGGCAAGCAAAATCCTCATCAAACCAGTCAAAGATCGACGACACCCTGACCCGCTCACGACGTCGATCGATATTCAGCCCCTTGTTCGGATTATTGAGAAAACGCAGTGTCTGTTCCTGCAATTGCCGATCCAGTCTGGCGCCATTGTAGGCTTCGCGGCGCAGATCCGGGCAGCTCAATGAGGCGCAGACGATGGCAAAGTGAATGCGTGGCTCATCGAAGTTTTTGCGCAATATGTTGTGCTCGATATTATCCAGTGTGCGCTGCTTGCCGGCCACCATCCACCGCAGCTCATCCCAGGCACCATCGATATCGGTAATACTCTGACCGCCGCCAAACAGACCGCCGAAGGCACCGCCGGCAGGAATCGGGTAATGATCAATGATCAGTTTGAGCGTGAGCGCATTGTAGGCATTGATCCAGAAGGCAATCTGTATCGGCTCGTCCTGCGTCGATAGCTCTGTTTCCTGCACATCCGCCAGTTCTTGCAGATACTGCTGCAGCGGTTCGGGCGCAGCTTGCAGCGCCGCATAATCGACCAGTCCGGCGGGTGATACGTGTCGCTCCAGCAAGCTGGTCAACGCACTGTGCTGGTGATCAAAATCAGCTTTGCTCGCTGCGGTCTGGGCAGCACAGACGGTGCCCAACACAGCCAGCAGCGCTATGCCTGGCAGCAGCAAGCGGCGATGAGATTCATTCATGTGCTTATTCCTTGCGATCCTGAGCGGAAGTGTACCAGCGATGCAGCGTATTTGACGACACTCCCAAGGCATGGGCTGTCGCCAGCAGGCGATTACTGAAGCTGCGCAGCAGCCAGCCATCACGCTCCCAGCGCCGCGTCGCCACCTGCACGCCCTCGCCGGCACAAACCAAACCACCGCGTGTGCGCAGCGCCTTGACCAGCGCCACTTCCTCAAACAATGACTGCTCGGCAAAACCGCCGAGCTGGTGAAATAGCTGACGCTGCACAAACAGCGCCTGGTCGCCATACACCATCATGTGCAGCCGACAGCGCAACGCCACGGCGCCTTCCAGCCAGCGGTGCCAATAACGGCGTGGCGGCTGCAACCGAAAAGAAAAGTAGCCACCTGCAGCAGCGCTGTTGGCCACTTGTTGCAGATGGTCGAAGGCTTGCGGCAAAAGCACGGCATCGGCATGCACAAACCACAACCAATCGCCTGTGGCCACGCGGGCGGCAGCGTTTTGCTGCCGGCCGCGACCACGCTCACTGAGCAGATAGCTGGCCTGATGCCGGGCACAGAGCTGTTCGTTGTCAGTGCAGTGCTCGCCATCAACGACGATGATCTCGGCCAGTGGCCATCCCAGCGCCTTGAGTTTCTGCAGCAGACTTTCCAGTGCCGCGGTATCGCGCCAAACCGGAATAATCAGGCTAATGCTTACCATAGTCTGCCAGGCAAAACAGCGCCTCGGACACTCCCTCCCCCGTGCGCGGGGGAGGGCTGGGGTGGGGGGCAACTGCCGCATGAACACAAGATGAAGATAGCTGCAACCGGTAATGCAAGATGGCCGTTTCAGCGTCGCCAGGCCAGCCAGCGCCGCATCCATTTGGCCACGGTCGGCGTCAACTTCTCACGCTTGACCTGATCCGACAAGCGGCGCAGGTATTCGCTGCGCGTGGGATAGGGCATCAGCGCCTTGTCCGCTGCGGCAAGGCCCAGACCATTGGCCTGCATGATCAACAGCGGTGCCAGCAGATCACCGGCGTGGGCACCGACAATGGTGGCGCCGAGAATCTTGTCATCACCGACTTTGGTCAGCACCTCGACAAAGCCGCGCGTGTCACCCTCGGCGCGGGCGCGATCCAGGTCCTGCCAATCCACACGCCAGCTTTTGACGCGCAAGCCCTGCTCCTCGGCCTCGGCTTGGGTGACACCGACATGGGCGACTTCCGGATCGGTGTAGGTGCACTGCGGCACCATCACTGACGAGCGTTTGGCGGTGGGCAGAAACAGCGCATTGGCAATGACTATGCGCGCCTGGGCATCGGCAAAATGGGTCAGCTTGACCGCCGAGCAGACATCGCCGGCGGCATAGATGTTGCTATTGCTGGTGCGCAGTTTGTCGTCCACATCAATGCCGCGCCGATCGTGTTTGACGCCGACCGCGTCCAGCTTCAGTGCGTCCAGATTGGGCTGCCGACCGGCGGCGACCAGCAGCGCATCAGACTGGTATTCCTGACCGCTCTTGCAGTGCACGGTGAACTGGCCGTCGGCGTGGCTGACGCGCTCGATGTGCACTTCACATGCCACCGCCACGCCCAGCTCGTCCATGGACGCCTGCAGCACAGCACTGGCTTCAGGCTCTTCAGCGGCGAGAATGCGCGGTGCGATTTCCAGCAGACGCACCTTCGTGCCGAGTCTGGCAAACGCCTGTGACAGTTCGCAGCCGATCGCACCGGCACCGATGATGATCAGCTCGCGCGGCTGTTCGACCAGATCAAACACCTGCTCATTGGTGATTGCCGGTACTTCATCCAGTCCGGGAATCGGCGGCATGGCGGCGCGTGAACCGGTGCTGATCACAGTCTTGCTGGCGCGCAGTGTCTGCGCACCGACCTGCACCGAGCCATCGGCGTCGAACGCGGCCTGACCGAGAAACACTTCCACACCCTGTTCGTTATAGCGCTCAACCGAATCGTGTTCAGCAATGCCGGCACGCACTTCGCGCAGCCAGGCCATGCTGCGCGCAAAGGCATCGTCCTGACCCTGAAAGCGTTTTGCCGCAGCAAGTATCGCCTTGGATGGCACACAGCCAACGTTTAGGCAGTCACCACCCATGGAGTGACGCTCGATCAGCGCCACTTTGGCACCCAGTCCGGCAGCGGCGATCGAGGTGATCAATCCGGCCGGGCCGGCACCGATAACGATCAGGTTGTAGTTGTCCTGCGGCTCGGGGTTCTGATAATCCTCCGGCGCTACCAGCGCACGCCAGTGCGCGTCAAATTCGGCACCGGGATACTGTGTCGGCATGTCATTCATGGTCTGCTTCCTGATCTGCTTGTTGTGCGGAGTCTTCTACCGGTTCATGCAGTATGTCCTGTTGCAGAATCCTTGTGGCCATGCGCGTCACCAGCAGAGTCACCAAAACGGTGGCGATCAAGCCGATCACAAAGAAGATTCGACCGGCGCTGCCGGCTTCTACGTCACCGCTGAAAATCGCCGCCAGGCTGCGCGCGACGGAACCGAAATAAACGTACATTATGGTGCCGGGAATCATACCGATCCACGAGGCCAGCGTGTAATCGCGCAGCTTCACTGCGGTCACGCTGTAGGCATAGTTCTGCAGGCCAAAAGGAAACACCGGCGACAGCCGCGTCAACAGCACCACCAAAAAACCGCGCTCGCCGATGGCCTTGTCCAGCGCCATGAATCTGGGCATCTGGCCGACCAGCCGCTGGGCATGGTCGCGGGCAAAACCGCGACCGATCAGAAACGCCACCACCGCTGCGCTGACACTGGCCACCGACACCACTATGACACCCTGCAACAAACCGAACAGCGCCCCGGCCGCCAGCGTCAGCAGGCTGGCTGGTACCAGCAGCACGCTGACGACAATGTACAGCGCAATAAAGGCAAACCACGCCCAGCCGGGATGGGCCTCGATCCAGCGCACGGCCAGTTGCAGCCAGTCGGCCACCGGCAATTGCCAGATCACCAGCAGCAACAATATCACTGCCGCCAGCAGCAGCCAGAGTTTTCCGGATTTGAACATTACCAAGACTCGCTATTATTTATTGTGAAACATCACACACAATAACTGAATGGAGCACGCCACCTCCCAAAACTCACCCCCGCTTGCGGCCAACCAGTGGAATCGATGCTGCTTATACTGGCATGCCCCCTCCCCAAACCCTCCCCCGCGCTGGCATTCCCCTCCCCAAACCCTCCCCCGCGAGCGGGGGAGGGCTGGGTGGGGGCAAGTCCCGGCTGCTCAATGGTTTCAGGATAGTTGAATTGCTCATGAAGTGACAACCTGTCAACCGGTGGATTCAATCGATACGCTGTGCGCTGGCAGCACCGCATCAATGGCTTGCAGCAAATTTTGTCGTGCCGGCCTTGCATCGTCCAGCAAGGCAGGCCGCACCTGTTTAAGATCAGCCAGCACGTCGATATCCATGCTGGCAGGCAGCAGGAACACATTGTGGCCGGCAACCAGACAGCCCGCTTGCAGCGCCAGCCCCAGATCCGACTTGGACCACGGCAGTTCGTTCAGATCTGGCCAGGCTGGTTTCGCAGCCATCAGCGTAACGCCACCATCCAGCGCCGGTTGCAGTACCACATCGTTATGCTGCATGGCCCGGGCAGCATCATGCAATGTGTGTTGCGACAACAGCGGTGCATCGGTGCCGATAAAGATGCGCTGGGCACTGCCCTGCTGCAGCAGACAATGATCAATGTGCTGCAGACGCTGGCCCAGATTGCCATCGGTCTGCACAATGACATCAGCACCAGCGTGCAGTGACGCGGCCCAGTCCCGATCAGCGGCACTCGCCGGTGCAATCACCAGCCGTCCCGGCCAGTCGCGCACATCCTCCAGCGTACAATCCAGCAGCGCCTCGGCGATGCCAAGCGCCGATTCAGAACCAATACTCGCCGCCAGCCGCTGCTTGCCGCTGCCGGCATGCGGGCGCTTGCAGAAAACGATCACTGCTGGCCATGAAGTTACATCTTCATCTGCAGCAGGCATCGTATGGTTGTAGTTGGAGGACATATTGGCCTGGAATACGGGTGGCGAGCAGGTCCCGATTATAAGGCAGGCGGCACCACAGCCTGTTTACCGGCTAAGCGCCGACGGCAAATGAACAGCCTGATTCAATCTGCATCCGTGCCCCAAAGCTGGCGCAGGCGGGAATCGCGGCCACAGCCGGAGCGATACAGTTTGTAGCGTAGCGGGTTCTTGCGGTAGTAGTCCTGGTGATAGTCTTCGGCCGGATAGAAGGCGTTCAGCGGTTCGATGCCGGTGACGATGGGTCCGGGCAGATCAGCGGCTGCGCTGATGCGTGCCAGCGAAGCTTCGGCCTGTTGCTTTTGTTCATCATCGACATAGAAGATGGCGGTGCGGTACTGATCGCCGACATCGCAGAACTGGCGATCTTTGGTGGTCGGATCGATGTTTTTCCAGAACACATCCAGCAGTTCGGCATAGCTGATGCGGCCGGGGTCATAGACCACCTTGACCACTTCGGCGTGGCCGGTGCCGCCATCAACCACATCGTAATAGCTGGGGTTTTCGGTGTCGCCGCCGGCATAACCGGAGATGGTTTCGAGCACGCCATCGAGCTTGTCGTACGGTGGTTCCATGCACCAGAAGCAGCCGCCGGCAAACACGGCTGAGGCTGGTGAATCGGTGTCTGTGGTATTGCCATCGGCGGCATTTGTCAGGCCATCGTTGCTGGATGAGTTGCTCATGGGTTCCTCTTGTGTGCTTGTGGTTGTTGGCTTGGTTGCGGTTGTGGCGGCATCATCCTGCCAGGCACGGCCATCGCTCAGCAGCCACAGCAACAGCAGCAGCAACAAAACGGTGTAGACAATGGTGTAGCGCAATGGGGATGATTTCATAGGTATCGCCGGAAAATCGTCATTTGATGTTATTTATCGCATCCTAATCATTCTTTTCATTTTCTTTGCTGTGCCAGATGCGCAGAATGTGAATGATTTTGCTGCTGACCAAGTAGCGTACTGTGTAGTTATCGATGTAAAGATCACGGATTTGTTCCGCATCCGGCGCTTGCACTACCGGCAGCCCGATGTTCGGAAACTGCTTCAGCTTGTGCATGCCTTCCTGCAGATTTATCGCGATACGTCGTGCGGCGAACGGATTTTTTACTTCGACAAACTCCACCACACGCTGCAGATCAGCCACCGCTTCAGGCGC
>CAZHRH010000070.1:0-11040 GCA_964534475.1 uncultured Wenzhouxiangellaceae bacterium | reverse complement strand
CCCGACATCGCCTGCCAGATCTCCTCGGCGGTAAAGCACAGAATTGGCGCCATCCAGCGCACCATCGCCTCAAGGATATGCCACATCGCCGTCTGCGCAGAGCGTCGCCCAGCGCTGTCACGCGGCATGGTGTATAAACGATCCTTAATCACGTCCAGATAAAACCCGCCCATGTCAACGATGCAGAACTGGTGCATGCGCTGGTAGACATTGTGGAACTGATAGTCGTCATAGGCCTGCAAAATCTGTTGCTGGGTCTGGCGCGCGCGATCCACCGCCCAGCGATCCAGCGGCAGCAACTGGTCTGGCGACAGCAGTTGTCCGGCAGTGAAATCGGCCAGATTGCCAAGCAAAAACCTCGACGTGTTGCGGATGCGGCGATAGGCATCGCCGATGCGCTTGAGGATCTCGTCGGAGACGGTCATTTCCTGGCGGTAATCGGCAGCCGAGACCCACAAGCGCAGGATGTCGGCACCCAGCGTTTTCATGACCTGCTGCGGCGCAACTACGTTACCGAGAGATTTCGACATCTTGCGGCCGTCGGCATCGACGGTAAAGCCGTGCGTCAACACCTGCCGGTAAGGTGCCTCGCCACACATCGCCACTGAGTTCAGCAGTGAGGTCTGGAACCAGCCGCGATGCTGATCCGAGCCTTCCAGATACAGATCGGCCGGTCGCTGCAGTTCCGCACGCTGCTCCAGCACGGCAAAGTGACTGCTGCCGGAGTCAAACCAGACATCGAGGATATCGCGCATCGGTTGCCAGCTATCAGGGTCCTCGCCGAGACGACTGACGATATCGTCGTCAAACCAGGCATCAATGCCCTCTGCTGCCACCAGATCGGCCACCTGATGCACCAGCGCGACGGCATTCGGATGCAGCTCGCCGCTTTGCTGGTGGATCAGCAGCGGGATCGGCACGCCCCAGGTGCGCTGGCGTGAAATACACCAGTCCGGCCGGTTTTCCACCATTCCCTGAATACGTGCCTGGCCCCAGTCGGGAACCCAGCGCACCTGCTCGATCGCCGCCAGTGACTGCTCACGCAGCGTTTTATTCTGTGCGCCGGGCTGATCCATGGCGATAAACCACTGCGGCGTGACGCGAAATGCGGTGGGTGTCTTGTGTCGCCAGCAGTGCGGATAGCTGTGCTGAAAGTCTTCATGCGCGAGCAAGGTACCGTTGTCACGCATGGCCGTCACCAGCAAGTCATTGGCCTTCCAGATATGCTTGCCGCCGACCACGCCGGTGCCGTCGCTAAACACGCCGTTGCCCTGCACCGGACACAGCACTTCCAGGCCGTACTGCTGACCCACGAGAAAGTCTTCCTGACCATGGCCGGGCGCAGTATGTACGGCACCGGTGCCCTGCTCGGTGGTGACATGCTCACCCAGGATAACCACGGCAGTGCGGTCGTACAAAGGATGCTTGAGTTGCATATGCTCCAGCTCGGAACCCTTGACCACACCCAGCCGCTGCAGCTTGTCCAGGTCATAGCGTGCACTGATTGCATCGACCAGCGCAGCGGCAACAACAAGCTGCAGTTGACGTTGGTCACCTGCAACTGACTGCGTTGCGCTGATCAGTTGATAATCCAGCTCCGGATGCAGCGCCACCGCCTGATTGGCCGGAATGGTCCAAGGCGTGGTGGTCCAGATCGGCATGCCGACCAGTGCATCTGCGTTGGCGGTCGCGCCAAACAGCGCCAACAGCGCCGCCGGCTCCTGCGCGGTGAACAGCACATCAATGGCTGCTGAGGTCTTGTCCTGGTACTCGATTTCCGCTTCCGCCAGCGCCGAGCCGCAGTCAAAGCACCAGTGCACCGGTTTCACGCCCTGCTGCAGATAGCCGTTGTCGATAATCTGCGCCAGTGCGCGCAGCATGTCGGCCTCGTAGCTGAAGTCACTGCTGGCATAGCGATTGGCCCAGTCGCCGAGAATGCCCAAACGCTGGAAATCCACGCTTTGGCGCTCGATCTGTTTGCTGGCATATTCGCGACAGTGCTGGCGGAACGTGCGTGCATCAACTTTGTGACCGACCTTGCCGATTTTCTTCTCCACCTGCAGCTCGATCGGCAGACCATGACAATCCCAGCCCGGCACGTAGGGCGTGCGGAAACCGCTGAGCAGACGCGAGCGCATGACCATGTCCTTGATGATCTTGTTGACCGCATGACCGATGTGTATATCACCGTTGGCATACGGCGGGCCGTCATGCAGGATAAACGCCGGCCGCTGCGCGGTTTCGCGCTGCAGCAGGCCATACCAGTCTTCGTCATGCCACTGCTTGAGCATGAGCGGCTCGCGCTGCGCCAGGTTGGCTTTCATCGGCACCGAGTCGCCGGGCAGGTTGATGGTGTCTTTGTAATCCATGATTCTCGTGTTGGTTAATTCAGCCTTGGCTATGATCTATCGCTGCCTGCAGTCGACCCCATGTTGGTCACTCTGCAAGCAGGTTTTGCAACGCGCCACAAACCACATTGCATTCAATGTTGCAAAACATTACGCGCCTGAGCGCAATCCTTGCGCATTTGTTCCAGCATCGCATCGACTGAGGCAAAAGCCTGTTCATCGCGCAGTTTTTCAACAAAACAGACTTCCGCCTGCATGCCGTAGCAATCACGGTCGAAGTCGAACAGATGCACTTCCAGCCAGCGCCCGGGTCTGGCACGCTCGGGCAGATGATCAGCCACCACCGGACGCTGGCCGATGCTGGCCACTCCAGGCAACAGTTCAGAATGATGACCATTATGGCAAAGCTTGACGCGCACCGCATAAATACCTTGCAACAGGCAGTCCCAGTCGCTGACATCAATGTTGATGGTGGGAAAGCCGAATTCGCGTCCCAGTTGCTGCCCCCGCACAATGCTGCCGCTGATGCTGTAGGCACGCCCCAGCAGCGCGGCTGCCGCAGACATATCGCCCGCTCGCAAGGCCTGGCGCACGCGGCTGCTGCTGATACGCTCAGCATCAGGCGCAGTGCTGCTGAGAATGTCTTCCTGCACGGTAACAGTGAAACCATGCCTGGCACCCGCTGCGCGCAGTGTGCTGACATTGCCCTGACGCCGATGACCGTAATGAAAATCCGCACCGACAACAACCTGCTCAATGTGCAGGCCTTGCAGCAGAAAGCGCTCGACAAACTGCTCGGCAGACATGTGCGCCAGGTGCTGATCGAAAGGCAGCATCCAGATAACATCGACACCGGCCTGATGCAGCCAGGCCACGCGCATGGCATCGCTGCCGATGCGTCCGGGGGCTGCTTGCGGGCGCAGTAACTCCAGCGGCAGCGGAGCAAACGTGATCACCGCCAGCCTGCCATCACCCGCCAGACTTCGCGCCTGCTGTAACAGGCGCTGATGACCAAGATGGACGCCATCAAAATTACCGATCGCCAGCGCCCGACACGGCGGTGGCAATGCATCTTTGCTGTCATAAACAGCCATGGTTAATCCTCTGATTGATCGCTTTTCGTTGCGCACATGGCGCTGTCTTCAGACTGCTGCAAGCTGTGCAATGGCTGGCGTAACCAGTGCAGTCGCATACCACTGCACAGGCCTGCGACGACATACAGCAGCATCCCCGCCAGCACCAGCAGCAGCAGTGTAACAACGCGCTGCCACCATACTCCCTGCAAGCCGGTCTGGCTCCACGACTGCGCAGCCAGCCAGCCCAGCAGCACGCCCATAAGTATGCTCATGGCCAGTATGCGCAGCAGAAACCCACGCCAGCCAGCCGGTGCACGCCACCAGCCCAAGCGGCGCAACTGTCGCCAGAGCAGCCCCATGTTGATCCACGCTGCCGCTGCGCTGGCCAAAGCCAGGCCCACGTGCAGTCCCGGGGTCTGCGCCAGCCGCTGCAGCCAGCCCTTATCAGCAAGCTCTGCGGATATTTGCCCAGCACTGACAAACCACTGCAGCAACAGGATAATGAACAAGACATTCAACAACATGTTACTGAGCATGCTGATGATGGCGTAGCGCACTGGCGTGGCGGTGTCCTGGCGGGCGTAGAATCCCGGTGCCAACACCTTCACCGCGATCACCGCCGGCAAGCCCAGCAGGTAGGCCTGCAGTGCCATGCTGCTCATCGCCGTATCGCTGGCGGCAAACTGACCATACTGAAACAAGGTTTGTATGACCGGTGTGGCCAGCACCAGCAGCCCCACTGCGGCCGGGACGCTGATCAGCCAGGCCAGGCGCATGGCCCACTGCAGCGTGGCGATGAAACTCTGGTCATCGGCGTGGGTGCCAGCCACGTTTCGCGCGCCACCGGCAGCCATCGCCAGGCGCGGCAGAATCACCGTGGACAAGGCCACGCCGAACACACCCACGGGAAACTCGAACAGGCGGTCGGCATAGTACAGCCAGGACACACTGCCGGCCAGCAGCAGCGATGCAATGATGGTATCCAGTAACAAGTTGACCTGTGCCACCGACGAACCAAACAGCGTTGGCAGCATCAGCCGCAGAATGCGGCGTACGCCAGCATGGGCCGGTTGCCAGCGCGGCCGTGGCAACAATCCCAGCCGCTGCAGTGCCGGCAACTGAAACAGCAACTGCAGCACACCGGCCAGCAGCACCCCCCAGGCCAGCGCCTTGATCGGCACCGAGAATACCGGCGTCAGCAGTAAAGCGGCACAAATCAAGCTCAGATTCAACAGCGCCGGTGTCACCGCCGGTATCCAGAATTTACCCCAGCTATTGAGGATGCCGCCGGACAGCGCGGTCAGTGAAATCAGCAGCAAATAAGGAAACGTCACGCGCAGCATGTCAACGGCCAGTGCCTGGCGCGGATCGTCAGCGCCGAAACCGGGCGCGAAAACCTGTATCAGCCACGGCGCCAGCAACACACCGGCAGCGGTCATGACCAGCAATGCAGCAAGCAGTACCCCGCTGATGCTATCCAGCAGCTCGCGCACAGCAGCCTGATCACCGCGCTTGCGATACTCCGACAATACTGGCACGAAAGCGAGCGCGAAAGACCCCTCGGCAAACAGCCGTCGAAAAAAGTTAGGGATGCGAAAAGCGACGAAGAAGGCGTCGGTGGCAAGGCCCGCGCCGAACATTCTGGCGATGACCACATCGCGCAGAAATCCCAACATGCGCGACACCAGCGTGCCGGAAGCACTGCTGCTGATATTGTGCAACAAGGGTTTCATTGAGCTGAATTGGCGGCACAAGCATACCCAGCCGGTGCTGCAGGCAGCCCTGGATCAATGCTGTAGTGCGAATAAGACGGTAGCATGAGAAGCGGCTGCAACGTTGACTGGCAACAGAAAAACGATCATAATATCCGGCTTGTTTCAGATTTACCAATGGAGTCACCACGTGGCCAATTCCGCCCAAGCCCGCAAACGCGCCAGACAAACTGAGAACCGGCGCAAACTGAACGCCAGCCAGCGTTCTGCCATGCGTACCAAGATCAAGCAGGTACAATCCGCCATTGCCAGTGGCGACAAGGATCAGGCCCGGAAGGCTTATCTGGTCGCAGCTCCTGCGCTGGACAAGGCGGTCAGCAAAGGTTTGATTCACCAGAACAAGGCCGCCCGACATAAATCACGCCTGAACAAGCATATACGCGCGCTAGGCTAATCTGAATTCAACTCCAACAATGCATCCGCTGGCGCATTGCGACAGCGGATATTTTCATATCTGTGCATCCACTTCCACATCACATCGCTGCAGATACTGCATGATCGCTGACAACAGTGGCTTCTTGCCCTGACCGGTGACCGCCGAGATCATAAACCATGGCTGACGCCAGTCAAGCTCACTGACCACCGCCTTTGCCATCTTTTCAGCCGCCTCTGCAGGCAACAAATCGCATTTGTTCAGCACCAGCCAGCGCGGCTTGGCAAAAAGTTCAGCGTCATACGCCTGCAGTTCCTGCTCGATGGCGCGCACCGACGTCAACGGATCGGTACCATCCAGTGGCTGCATATCGACCAGGTGCAGCAGCAAGCGGGTACGCTGTAGGTGACGCAAGAATTGCAAACCCAGTCCGGCGCCTTCGGCAGCACCGCTGATGATGCCGGGTATGTCGGCAATGACAAAGCTTTGATCCGCAGCCAGACTGACCACCCCCAGATTCGGATACAGCGTGGTGAACGGGTAATCGGCGATCTTCGGCCGAGCCGATGACACCGCGCTGATAAGCGTGGATTTACCGGCGTTGGGATAACCCAGCAGACCGACATCGGCCAGTACTTTCAGCTCCAGCCGCAGTTGTCGCTGCTCGCCTGGTTGTGCTGGCACCGTCTGCCGCGGTGCCCTATTCGTCGAGGATTTAAAGTGCAGGTTACCGAGCCCGCCCTTGCCGCCCTCGGCAACACACAGTCGGGTGCTGTCGCTGGTGAGATCACCGAGCAGTTCGCCGGTCTCGGCATCGTAGACCTGAGTACCCAGAGGCACCTGAATCTCGATGTCCTCGCCACTGCGACCGGTCATCTGGCGGCCGCGCCCGGACTGGCCGGACTCGGCACGAAACAGCCGCGCATGGCGAAAATCCACCAGTGTATTCAGGCCGCTGTTGGCGACCAGCCAGACACTGCCGCCGCGACCACCATCTCCGCCATCGGGACCGCCCAGCGGCACGTATTTCTCGCGTCGAAAGCTCGCCGAACCTTCACCGCCTTTGCCGGCGATGACGTGTATGCTGGCTTCATCGACAAATTTCATGCTGGCGATCTCAAGCCTGAATGGTCAAAATAAACGGCTGACGTGCGCCGATGCTGCAGGTCATCGCGGGCAATGCTGTAAGCTTGCTTGGTTTCCGACACGCCTTACCAGAAACACTTGCAGCAAGTCCATTCAACAGTAGCCAGAAGCAAAAATAAAAAAACCCGGCAAAAAGCTGGTTTTTTTGCCGGGTCGTCGTCGCCTTGGTGCAGTAAGGCTTTAAGACTTAAGTATAGCCACGTATTTGCGTTTTGGCAAGCCCTTTTCCAAAAAATTGACTTTACCTGCCGCCAGAGCAAACAAAGTGTGGTCTCGACCCACGCCAACGTTGTCGCCGGCATGAAAGTGCGTGCCGCGCTGACGCACAATGATGTTGCCGGCAGCCACGCTTTCGCCGCCGTAGCGCTTGACGCCGAGGTATTTCGGGTTGGAGTCGCGGCCATTACGGGTACTGCCGCCTGCTTTTTTATGTGCCATGACTAATTCCTCTATTCGATATGATCTGCTAAGTGCAACAGCGACTTCACAGCGCGAGTTGCGATGCCAGCTCAAGCACTGATTGCGGTAATTTCCAGATCGGTGTAATGCTGGCGATGTCCTTGTGTCCGACGCGAATGTTTGCGCCGACGAAACTTGATGATACGGATCTTATCAGCACGACCGTGCGCTACAACTTTCGCCGTGACCTTGCCGCCTTTGACCAGAGGATTACCCACAACAACTTTGTTGTTGTCATCGCTGACCATTAAAACCTGATCAAGATCAACGGTTTGGCCGGCATCGGCCTGGATTTTCTCTACCCGCAGCACATCGCCTTTGCTGGCCTTGTACTGCTTGCCGCCGGTTTTGAATACCGCGTACATAATTGCTCCGGGGATTTCGCTTGACTAAAGACCGAGAATGTTAGCAGATGTGTTGATCCAGATCAATAACCCCGCTCAATAAACAAGCAGATTCAACCGCCAAAATCATCAGAAAAGATGGTCTGCTGCGCAGGCAAATCAGCGTGCATGGATTTCGATCCGGTGTCAAAGTCACTGCGGAACAAAACATCATCTGCCGCAGCCACAGCCACGGTGCTGGCTGCATCGGTGGTGTTCACGTTGCTGCGATTTAATGTATCTGTCGGCATCAGCCACAGCAAGGATACTGCCAGCGCCACAGCGGCTGTGAACATGGCCGGTCGCAGCAGACCGGCACCGGGCCGGAGCAGCGCGCTGATGGCAGCAGGCGCGGTATGCCACCATGGCTGCTTTGGCCGCAGGGTGGCCAGCATGTTCCGGCTGGCCTGACGCATGACGTGATAGTCATCAGCACAAGCGTTGCAGTTGGCCAGATGTCGCAACAAACGTTGCCGCAGTGGCCACCAGAGCCGGTTCTCTGCCAGCTTTGTCAGGCTGTCGCTGGACGGACAATTGGCAGGATCGGCGCAACATGACGGCTCATGGCCGCGAAAGTCCGCCGCATGTTGATGGCGAAATTCCTGCAGTAGCCTGTCGTTACTGGTGTTATCTTGCATAGCTGGTTCTCTTCATACTTTTGGCAGAATCGATCTTTAAGCAAATTCCGCTGCCGTTGGTGTCTCAGTTAATCTTCGTCGTCTTGTGCCATCTTCTGCTTCAACTCACGGGCGCCGCGATAAGCCAGATTGTGTGCCCGATGTTTGTCGCACTGCATCAACTCGGCAATTTCAGCGGCGTTGAAGCCCTGCAAATACAAGGCCACTGCGCGCGCACGATCCGGCGGCAACTGTGCTATCGCAGCACGCAACCTGTGACCGCGCTCAATGGCATGCACATGCTCATCAGGCTGCGGCTGTTTGCTGTCGATGCGCTCAATGATGTCATCATCACTATCAGTCCCATGATCACGGACAGAATGTGCCAGCGTACCGCGGTGGCGACGCAGACAGTCAATGATGGCGCTATTGACAACTCTCATATAATAAGACGTATTGAAGCTGGAATTGTTGTCACGCTGACAGATTTCCCACACCCGGATGCGCACTTCCTGCAGGATGTCATCAGCAGCAATGGCGACGTCTCTGGAGCGGTGCCTGGCCACGGCCGCGCGTACATGACCGGCGATACTTGCCCACAATTGCTCAAAATCACGCTGCTCGTCAGCATTACTCATGCCAGCACCCCCGGCGCCGCGCTGAATCAGGAAAAATCCAGATCCAGCGCGCCGACTTTCGCTTCCACCTGCTGCCAGCCATCGCGCGCTTCACAGCGCTTGAGCCAGTCGCTGATGCTGTCATATTGACCGAGCAAGGCACGCGCCCGGCAGGCCTGCAGCGGAAAACTCATCATGACATCGGCAGCACTGAACGCATCGCCGGCGAGCCAGTGCTGGCGCTGCAACTCGGCCTCGACAAAGGCCAGATGGGTGTGCAGTTGCGGGTCAATGAAGCTTTCCATGGCACCGCGGCTGATCGCTTTTGCCACCGGACGCACGAAAAACGGCATCGGTTGTGACGGCAGCTTGCTGAACACCAGACGCAGCAGCATGGGCGGCATCAGTGAGCCTTCGGCGTAGTGCAGCCAGAAAGTGAACTGCCGGGCAGCATCGCTGCCGGCCGATGGGCGCAGTTCGGTGGGCGCGGCCAGTTCCAGCAGGTACTCAAAAATGGCACCGGTCTCGGCGACGACGATGTCAGCGTGCTCGATCACCGGCGATTTGCCCAGTGGATGCACACGCGCCAGCGACTTTGGTGCCAGCATGGTCTTGCGATCGCGCTGGTATTGCTTGACCTCGTACTCAAGCTGCAACTCTTCCAGCAGCCACAGCACACGATGCGATCTTGACTTTTCCAGATGATGGACAACAATCAAGACGATTCTCCCGATGCAGATTGCGTCTCTGCGGCATCAGTCCCGGCATCCGCTGCAGTGCGATAGCGTTCAAACCAGCTCAGAATCGCGGCCACCTTGGCCACCAGGTTGCTGGGGCGGCTGGCAATGCCGTGCGAAGCACCGGGAATGCGTACCAGCGCTGACTCCACCCGCGCCAGCTTGAGCGCAGTGTAATACTGCTCGGACTCAGAAATTGGCGTGCGGTAATCCTCTTCTCCGGTGAGCAGCATGGTCGGTGTTTTCACGTTACCGACCAGCGACAGCGGCGAATAACGGTAATAGGTCTCCGGGTCTTCCCAGGGCAGCTTGTCGAACCAGTAATTGGCGGCAAACGCAGGCAGATCAGCGGTCAGCAGCCAGCTGGTCCAGTTGATCACCGGCTTGGCCACCACGGCGGCGGCAAAGCGGTCGGTCTTGCCGATGATCCAGGCGCTGAGCACACCGCCACCGCTGCCGCCGGTGACAAACAACTGCTCAGGGTCCACGTAACCACGCTGCAGCACAGCATCCACGCCCGACATCAGGTCGTCGTAATCCTCGCTGGGATAGTTCTTGTTGATGTAATTGCCGAAGGTTTCGCCGTAACCGGCGCTGCCGCGCGGATTCATGTACAGCACCACGTAACCTGCGGCGGCCATCAGCTGCAGTTCGGCACTGAACACATCGCCGTAACTGGCGAACGGGCCACCGTGAATCTCCAGGATCAGTGGATATTGCTGCGCCGGATCAAACGCGGGCGGAGTGATAATCCAGCCCTGCAGATCCAGACCGTCGTTGGCCGACTGAAAGCGGATTTCTTCCACCGCGCCCAGTTGTTTGTAACTGAACAGGTCGTCGTTGACGCGCGTCAGGCGCTGATCCTGCCCCTTGCTGCCGGCGGCCAGATCAGCCGGGTGGCTGGCATCACCCATGGTAAAGGCATAACGACCATTGCCGGCCACGCTGAATGCAGACGCATTGTAGGGACGCCCCAGCGACAGGCCGCCCAGACCGCCGGTAACGCGACTGAAATTGCCGTCGAGATTGAAATAACCGATGTAATCATGGCCCTGATCGGTGTACTGGAAATACAACCCGCGACTGCGGTCATCCCACTGAATATTGTTGATATCGCGCTCAAAATCACCGGACAACAAGCGCTTGTCGTTGCCATCTGCAGTCATCAGATAAAGCCGGTTGTTTTGATAGCCGAGAAATTGATCATCAAAACCAAGATAGGCAATCCATTTGCCGTCCGGTGACACGCGCGGGCTGCGATCCGGGCCGGCGCGCTCGGTCAGTGCCCTGATCTGGCCACTGTTCTGGTCACTGTTTTGGCCACTGCGCAGATCCAGCCGATAAATTTCTGTGTTCAGTGGATTGTACTCGGCATCGTCATGGGCATTGGCAGCAAACAGCAGCGCCTGGTCATCTGCGCTCCACTCCGCAGCGCCGTGGTTGTAATCGGCATCAGTCAACTGGCGTGGCGTGCCGCCGCTGACCGGCAGCACAAACAACTGCCGCTTGCCC
>CAZHRH010000069.1:0-11187 GCA_964534475.1 uncultured Wenzhouxiangellaceae bacterium | reverse complement strand
CTTAATCACTGGTTTGCCGCAGCGGTGGTGATTACCATGCTGGCGGTGGGTTGGTACTTCCACGACATGCCGCGCGGTGAAGAAAAATTTTACTGGCTGCACCTGCACATCAGCATTGGCGCGCTGGCCTGGTTGTGGATCATGTTTCGTGTGTTCTGGCGCATGGGACGTGGTTTCGCTCCGGCGGTGCCGCAGGCAGCGATCAAACAGAAGTTGAGCAGACTGGTGCACATCCTGCTGCTGACCGGTGTTCTGGTCATGTTCATCAGCGGGCCGCTGACGGTATGGACCGCTGGCCGTGCCATCGAGATCTTCGGTGTCATCAGCATTCCATCACCGATCCCGGAAATGCATGATTTCCACGAGCTGCTGGAAGAAGTACACGAGATCACCTCGCGCGTAATGATCGGCCTGATTGGTCTGCATGTGCTGGCCACCATTGTGCATCTGCTGACCCGGCCTCAGGCATTGCGTGGCCGCATGTGGGGCAAATCCAACTGAACACTGCCCGCTGCTGGCAGAGCAGTTGCCAAAGCCGGTACAATACCTTTGCAATTTAATAGCGGGCCCTTAGCTCAGTTGGTTAGAGCAGTCGACTCATAATCGATTGGTCGTAGGTTCAAGTCCTACAGGGCCCACCATTTATTCATATCTGGGTCATAGCTTCAGATCATCTCTTATGCCCGAAGCGCGGTCGCCAGATCGCCAGCACCACGTTGGCGATGAACAATCCCAGCAGAATCCACAAGGCGCCCCACTCATCAATGAGCATGCCCGGCAGCGCCTGTGGTTCGATGTTGCCGACCACTGCCTCGCGGACAAATTTGGCATTGCGTTGTGCCGGACCGTCAATCGTCAGCAGCGTCGTCTCAAACACGAGAATGCCGGCCAAACCCTTGATCCACACCCAGGGTGCTTCGAGGAATGCCGTATTGGCGGCAATCGCCAGCAGGCCGCTGAGCAACACCAGCAGCATGGACGGCAATATAAGCCATTTCGATAACAACGCCAGACCTTCGCGCATCACCAGTTGGGTCTCCAGCGCCGCGCCCTGCGGCAGCATTACCAGCACCAGCATATAAGCGGCCAGGCCACCGGTGATACCGATGCTGCCCATGGTGTGTAGAAATTTCAGCGTGTGTCGCATGGTTCAATACTGATAATAAGCGCAGGACGATTATGCCCGAAGCAAGCCGCTCCAGTTATAACATTCCATGCTATGTGTGCACTGGATTACGATTTATCGAATCAATTTACCTCTTACAAACAATGGTGTACTTGCCTGTGAGGCATGGCACCACTGGCTGAATGATACTTGAACCTGGCCTGGAGAAAGCCTACGCTCTAGCGTGTCCAATTGTGTATTTGCAAGAGCGGCATGGTCTGTACAGCGATGAATCAAAACATGTGCTGGTGGCGACAGCAAGACCAAATGATCGGGGGCCTGGCAGGGTGAATGAGGTATCACCATGAAGTCCATGTCGAGTACCGGCTTTGCGCTGTTCGGCGCGGCACTGGTGGCGATCAGTTACGGGCTGGCAAGATTTGCTTTCGGGCTGTTTGTACCGCCCATCCGCGACGAGCTGCAACTGACGCCTGATATCATCGGCTTGATCGGCGCGCTGCCGCTGATCAGCTTTGTGCTGGCCATGCTGGTCGCACCGTTTGCTGCCGATCGTCTCGGTGCCCGCAATACCGCGGTGCTCTCGGGTTGTTTTGGCAGCGTCGGCCTGGTCCTGATCAGCCAGGCTACTGCTGCGCTGTCGCTGGCTGCCGGCGTGTTTGCCTGCGGCATCTGCACCGGTTTGATCATGCCGGCACTCACTGCCGCCATGCAGGCATTGGTCAGACGCTCGCTGCATGGTCGTGTCAGCGCGGTGATGAACGCCGGCACCAGCGTTGGCGTGATGGTGGCGGTGCCGGCGGTCATGTTTTTGACCGGTGCCTGGCGTCTCGCCTATGCTGGATTTGCCATTCTGGCCGGTCTCGGTGTTATCGCCGCATGGTTTTTCCTGCCGTCGGTATCGCGTGTGGTGCCCGACAATGCCGCGGCATCGACACCGATCAGCGCCATGCAGTGGGCACGTCTGATCCGACTCTCGCTGTTTGCGTTTGCCATGGGGTTTGTGTCTGCAGCGTACTGGATCTTTGCCCCTGATCTGGCGGTGAATCTGGGCGCTCTGCCTTCCGGACAAACCGGCTGGCTGTGGCTGGCGGTCGGCTGCGCAGGCCTAGGCGGCGCCGTGGTGGCCGATCTGGCCGATCGCAACAATCCACCCATCACCCACGCACTGATGTTGATGATGTTGTCCGCCAGCCTGGCACTGCTTGCTGCCAGCCCGAGCCAATTGCTGCTTGCTGTGTTCTCGGCACTGGTCTTTGGCATGGCATACATGAGCCTCACCGGTCTTTACCTGATGACCGGTATTCGTCTGCTGCCGGGTCATCTATCGATGGGGCCGGTATTGCCATTCATGGCCTGTGCACTCGGTCAGGCGGCCGGTTCTCCGATTGTTGGCAAGCTGGTAGGCGCATTTGGCTATGCCGATGCGTTTGCCATGTTTGCCGCCGGTGGCATCCTGGTGGCAGCCTTGTCGCCGCTGTATCCGCGCTATATTGACTACGAACCCGAGGAAGACGAGATGGATACCGGGCTGCAGGCCGCCTACGACTATCAGCTTCTGGATGAAGATGGTGAACCGATCAAGGCTGTCTCGGGACAGGTCAGCAGACCTTGAGAAGTCTCTGAATGATCCCGCATCTGCCGCATAGATCGTCAATCTTAGCTTTGTCCTTCCAGAGTCAAAGTAACGAACATGCCACGATCACGGTCTACCTGTTCTGACCCGACGAACATGCCCGAGCGATCGGGCGAAAAAAACCGTCGCTCGGTGAAAAAGTTGCGACCACCCACACCGCGCAAAGCAAGACGTGATTTGATGCCGAAGTATCGGGTCGTTTCCGCAAACAGTTCGATCTGGCTGCCCTCGCGGAAGCTGGATGTTTCGTTGCCGAAAAAGAAGTCATTGTTTCTCACCGCAATGTAGTTGATGCCCCAGGACCATTGCCCGGCAGGAATGTCCTGGCGAAAATTGACGCTCACGGTGGGCGATGCGATATTGTTGAGCACGCGCGGCTGGTTGATCAGCGGGTCGGTGAATTTGGAATCCTGCACCGTAGCGCGCACTTCCAGCAGGCCGCCAGGAACAAGCGGCGTTAATGGCAAAGAGGCAGACGTTATCAGCCCCCAGACGCGCGCATTGCCAGCGTTGCCCAGGCCAAATGCATCCTCTGTCAAGCGCACTTGTTCCAATACGTCGCTGCGCCATTCATGGAACAGCTCAACGTTAAGCGCTCCGCTGGATTCAGTGCGCCAGTCTACGGAGAACGCTGTGCGCCAGGTTTGATCCGGGGCAAGCTCTGGATTACCGCCAAACTCGCGATCCTGTTCAGCGTCAGCAGACGCGGCAAAATCACCAAAATCCAGTTGCCCCACGCTGCGCCGCACACCCAACTGAAACTGCAGTGATTGCGATGGCCGATAGAGCAGATTGGTAAATGGTTTGGCAAAGACAAAACTTTGCTGGTTTTCGGTATCACCGGAAACCGAAATTTGCGACGCTTCCAGCGCGATACCGGTTTCAAGCGTCCACTGTTGAGACAGGCTCCAGATCAGATTGCTGAAGGCTTCAGCGCGGAGCTCTTCCACCAGCACGTTTGCCGCTGGCAGCAGCACTGGTGTCTGCACGCCATCTGCATCAATGTTGAGCAATTCAAACTCACTGTCGAGGCGGTTGTAGGCGAGCTCGAGCCCGAATTCTGGTTTCAGCTTTCGGTCGCCGGAACGCGCAATGGTGCTGCGCAGGATGGTTTCAATCGGCAATTGGCGATTGCGAAAGCTGGAACCGCCGCTGAATGACTGCAGCGGGCGCTCAATGCGCACTTCATTGGTCTCATCCAGCGGAGTGATTGTGGCCAGCAGCAGCGTCTTGAAGCTCCAGTCACTGCCCAGTTTTCTGACCCAATCGGCACTGGCCTCACCCGTCCAGCGCACGCTGTCAAAATCAATCTGCACCCGGCCGTCAGGTACATCATCGGGCGTGCGTGCGTCAAATTGAAAACGATCGGTATCAGGCAAAAACCCGGAAACACCAGCACGCGCATTCAGCGTCAACGTTCCGGCGTCGAATTGGCGAATGGCTTCGCTGGAGACGAAACCCTCGGTCAGCACACTGGGCCGGTCTTCGGTCTGCGCCAGGGTGAGATTACCGTCAGCATCAAATCGGTCACGCCGACCGGCCAGGTCAAATTCTTCCCAAAAAGCGGTCAGCTTGGTTGAGGTTGACCAGCCGCCAAGGCGTGCTGCCAGCGAGCCTTCGAACAAAGGGTTGATCGTACCTTCCGAATTTCTTTCGATCTTCAGCCGCCAGCTTGCCACTCGGCCCGTGCCGACTCGAATGATGTTGGCAACAACCGATTTACCAGTCGCCTCGCTGGTTCCGGCCGTGCCGCGAATGACTTCAACCCGGGCCACATCATTTGCCGGGATGCGGGTGAGCGCATCTTCAATGCCGCCGGACTTTGAAGTCGGGCGCACGCCATCCACCAGCACATTGCCGGCGGCACCGCCAAAACCGCGCAGATCGTCGCCGGGATCGAAGCTGAAACCGGGTATGCGATCGACGATGTCGCGGGCGGTCTGCGGGTTATAGGGATCAAAGTAAGCACGCTGATACACCCTGGTCTGGGCATCATCAGGGCCAGCAGGTGAAAGCTGTTGCTGTGCTGCAGATGGTGCCGATAAGAGCAGCCAGCAGGCAAAAAAAGATGACAGCAAGTGGCCGCTGTTCAGCCAACTTTCTGCAGAGGAGTTGGCGGCGACAGCAACAAGCGTACCTTGGCCGGGGCAGGCTGTGGCTGCCGCGCACAAATGGTGGCTCACCTACTGCGACTGTAGCGCGCGCTGAAACCACCCCAGCACAGCAGCATGATGTGCCTTGCCATAGCACTCAATGAAGCGGCGGGTGTTTTCTGCGCGGGTATCCTGTAATTCGCGTATACGCTGCTCGATGTACTCTGGTGTCAGCTCAATTCGGCACCAGTGCTCAATGCAATGACGCCAAGCCTGGTAACTTTGCGGAATCGGATCGGTCTCGGTTGCAGTCGTCATGCTGCCTCTCCCATCTCCCAGACCGGGAACGGATCGTGCAGCGCCGACCACTGCTCCGGCCGCATGCGGTCGGTGTCGATCAAACATTGTTCCAGTTGCTGGCGAATCTGTGCTTCGTCATAGTCGATACCGATGAACACCAGCTCCTGACGTCGATCACCAAACACCGGATGCCAGCGCGATTCGATCAGCTCACGCCAGCGTGGATCGTCCGGCCACTGCGAGCGGTCGATCGCCGACCACCAGGCACCCATGGCCTGATGCCGCACCAAAGGCCCGGCCTGGCTGAGTTCACCAACCCATTGCGGACGCGTCGCCAGCCAGAAATGTCCCTTGGCGCGGAGTACGCCGACCCACTCACTGTTGAGAAACTGCATGAATCGCTCGGGATGCAGCGGACGCGGATCACGCCAGGTGAAATGGCGGATGCCGTACTCTTCGGTTTCCGGCGTGTGTTCGCGAAAGTTATACAGCTCCTGATACCAGAGCGGATGTGTCTGCGCGCGCTGGAAATCAAAGCGGCCGGTATCAAGCACCTGATCGAGAGCGACCTGGCCATGGTCTGTCTCCACCAGTTCAGCGACCGGATTCAACGCCCGAATCACCTTGCGTACCAGCGCCAGTTGCTCGGCATCGACCAGATCGGTCTTGTTGATAATGATGGTATCGGCAAACTCGATCTGATCCACCAGCAGGTCGACAATGGTGCGCTCATCGTCATCGCCCAGTGATTCACCGCGCTGCGCCAGAAAATCCTCGCTGGAATAGTCGTTCAGCAAGGATGCCGCATCCACCACAGTCAGCATGGTATCCAGGCGCGCCACATCACTGAGCGATTGCTCATCTTCATCACGAAACTCGAATGTCGCCGCTACCGGCAGTGGTTCAGAGATGCCGGTGGATTCGATCAGCAGATAATCAAAGCGCCCGCCCTGCGCCAGTCGCCGCACTTCCTGCAGCAAGTCATCGCGCAATGTGCAACAGATACAGCCATTGGTCATTTCCACCAACTGCTCGTCGGTACGCTGCAGACTGGCCTGGCCTGAGCGTACCAGCTCGGCATCAATGTTCACCTCAGACATGTCGTTGACGATAACCGCCACACGGCGGCCCTCAGTATTGTTCAGCACGCGGTTGAGCAGCGTGGTTTTGCCGGCCCCAAGAAAGCCGGACAGGACGGTTACAGGCAGTCGTTGCATTGTTATACTTCCAGGCAAAAGTGTTATGTTATAACATAAAATACAATAGCGCCATGGATTGACATGATTTAAAGTGTAAGCTTGAATTTTTTACTGTCGCAGACAGCTTACGAGAAGGAAGCAGCCTGCAGAGGCTTCAAACACTCACAACGCGCCGCTCATAGCGCTGCAGGCACATCAGCGCACATGCCCATACGGCGATGGCCCACAGCGTGAGAATCAGCAGTGGTTTTACAAAGCCGCTCGGCATGGCCCTGAAGTTGGCCGGAGCGGTCTCGACCAGAGCGAGGAAATCTTCCCCGCTCAGTACTTGCTTGCTCCAGGCCTGCGCAAGCAGCCAGCGTACCCGCTCATCGACCGCGGTCACCAGATAAGCGCGAAAAGCGCTGGCTGCTTCCGGGCCCACGGCGGCCAGACGCTCAAGCCCCAGCGCCAGGGCAATGTTGGGCGAAAGCCAGGCTGCATGCTCAGCGATTCGTTGCGCCTGCAATTCTTGTTGCAGCCGCTGCGCGTGGCGTTTCCTGACGTCAACGATCTGCAGCCCGTCATGGACATGGCGGGCGACCTCGTCTGCCAGTGGCTTGTCAGCAGCCGCCGGCAGGCTGGCCAGCGACGGAAAGCTGGCGTAGAGTTCGGGCAATAAAACTGCGAGCTCTTGTTCATAGGCCTCATTGCGCACTTCCCTGGCTTGCAGGGTCTCGGCCAGAGCGAAGTCGGCTTGTATGCGCCCCAGCCCGGTTTCTGCGGCAAGTGTCGGTAACAGTACACAAAATGCAGTCCACAACACGCCATAAACGAAGGCTGTGCCACGTACTGTGCGCACAAGCGCATTGACTGCAAGCAGTATGCCGCTCCAGATTGCGCATGTGGCGACAGCAAAACTGATCAGCCATGCACTATCGAACCAGTTTGCCCCGCCTGCCAGGCTGGCCACTAGACACAGGCAACTGGCGGCACCAGCAGCAACAAGTGTCACCGCAAACATGCGGTAAACAAGCCACAGTCGTGTGCTGCCGGCCTGCAGAATGATGAGTCGGTCTAGACCGGTTTCGCGCTCGCGGCTGCCGATCTCAAGTCCGAGTGCGCCGATAAGCAGTGGCAGTAGTAGTCCAAGGACCAAGATCAAATCCACTGCACCGGCAGCCAGTTCAGGGTTTTCTATGCGCAAACCAGTTACAGCGAGCGGGTCTGCCATGCGCTGTATGCCAAACACAGCAGGTGCTGGATCGACCGCGCCTGTGGCAATGCCGGCCAGCGCACCTGGCTCACGCGCCACTCGCGTAGCAGCGTAGCGGTCCTGCCACAGCGCTTGAGTCAGATCAACCCAGGGCCGATCCGCCGGACCTTGCTCGCCATTTTTAATATAGGCAAGAGCCTCGCTGACCGAGTCCGCCTGGGCTTTGCTGGCGATACTAATGGCCTCCTGCCACTGCCCGACTTGTTGCTGTCCGATATAAACGGCAGCAGCGCCAATGGCAAGAAATGCTGTCAGTGCCAGCAGCCTGCTGCGGCTTCGGCGCAGCAGGCATAACTCGAACTGTATGGCATGTTTCAGCACACCAGCACACCATGCTCAAGACGCCTGGCACCGATATGCAGAGCAAGTGACAGCACAGCGCACCAGCACAGCAGCCCGAGGATGGCCGGCCAACGCGCGCGCAGCGCCTCACTCAGCGCAGGTGTCGCATAGTTGAAGGGCTGCAGATTGGCGAAAAACTCTGCCTCGGCCTGCCACGACCAGTCATTGGTCCTGGAGCCACCATAGGCATGCTCATGATTGAGTTGTTGCACCAGTTCGCGACGATACTGTTCAGCCTGCTGCTGAAAGGCAAGATCATGGCTGAGATCGGTACCGGCCAGTGTCATGGAGACCTGCTTGATGGCCTGAAACGGGTTCACCACGCCGACCAAGCTGCCGATGACAAGCTGTTTTTTCAGGGTTGCTTGCAGTGCGCCATACTGTTCATCCCAGCGCCGATTGCCGTATTCTTCATCGACCTGCATGGCGATGCCGTCGAAATTGATGGGCAAAGCTTCAACATTGTCGACGCCGTACTCATCCAGCGTCGCCTGACGCAGCCGCGACAATGCCATATCCTGTGGATTGTGGCCGTCGGGACCACTTTCGCGAGCATCACGCAAAATGGCCTGAAAGGCGTCCTGGCTAGGCAGCGTATGCAACACGCCGGCGAGGCTGCTGGAGGCTCGCGGCACTACGGTCGTCGCCACGACCCAGATCGTGAGCAGCGTCAACAGGGCAGCCGTGGCCGAACGCAGCCAGACCGTAGCGGTGGTAATGCCAGCAGCAACCACGGCAAAAAACAGCGCGTGGGCGAACACGAACGCCGACAGGCGAGCGCCTGCCGTGAAGGGTACTTGGTGCAACATCGCTGCGCTCAGCAACGAGGCGATCACCACGCTGGCCAGCAGCATTAAAGCAAAACCCCATAGTGCCAGAAAGCGACCGGTCAGCAGCACACGAGCATCGCTACCTTGCGCCAGCAGCAGCTTCAGCCGACCACTTTCGCGATCTGCGGCCAGCCCGGTCGCGCCGAGAAAAATCATCAGCAGGGGCACGATTGTCTGCAATAGAAATGCAGGATCCAGGCGCTCGAAGCGTGCGATCGAACCGGCTCGGGATACATCGGCATGCAGTGGTACGTTCTGCCGGTGCCCTTCGAGAAACAATACTTTGCCCAGTCTGGCCTGAACGCCGTGATCCAGTCGCGCCAGCGGACCTGAGGGACGAAACACAAAATCACCGAAGTGAGCCATGCTGTGGGGGTTGGCGCCACCTTTGCCTAACCATTGTGCACGTGCAGTTTCAGCCGCCTCCTGCTGCGCGTCGCGCTGCGACAGATCACCCATGGCAGCCCAGGCTGCCGCAGTGACGAGGGCAACGAACACCACACAGAGTACGATCAGCAGCAGGCGATCGCGCCACCAGTTGACCAGCTCGAGCTTAAACAACGCAGCAATCATGCGCTCACCACCTCAGGTTTGCTGGCATTGCGCATATGATGAAGATACAGCCGCTCCAGATCACTGGCGTCGATGGCATTTGCCGGGAGCACCTCCAGCAGACGCCCGCCGCGCATGATACCGATGGTGCCAGCCAGCTCTTTGGCCCGGAACAGGTCATGCGTGGTCATGAGAACTGCAGCGCCGGCAGCGCGTATACGCTCGAGCTGGGCACAGAATTCGCTTGCCGCCGCAGGATCGAGACCGGATAACGGCTCATCCAGCAACAACGCCTTCGCCTGACGCGCATAAGCGATGGCCAGACCAACCTTCTGGCGCATGCCCTTGGAGTAGCCGGCAACGGGTCGCTGCATCTGTTCGGCGGTTAGGCCTGTATTTGCCAACAAGGCCTGAAGTTGCTCAGCTTGCAGAGAAGTGCCACCCAGCTTGCAGAACAGGACGATGTTCTCGAGCCCACTGAGCTGAGGATATAACGCCACATTTTCCGGGATGTAGGCGATCTGGGCGCGAGCGCCTTTGGGATCAACCACAGGATCAATGCCAGCCACCCGGACTGAACCGGAATCCGGCTGCAAAAAACCCAGGAACAGATTGATGGTGGTGGTCTTGCCGGCACCGTTGGCCCCGAGCAGACAAAACAACTCGCCGGCAGCAATCTCAATATCAAGATGATCTACAGCAACAACTGCGCCGAAGCGGCGCGTCACAGATAAAGCTTTGAGCATGGCTTTTTTTTCAAAACCTGGTGATTGCAGTCGAATGGTAAGATTTGATTTATTATGTGATGTTATATCATAACTTTAAAACTTTGGGAATTGACAATATCTTCGCTCATGTTGCTACTGGATCAGCAGTAGAAGTTGGCTGCCAGCACATGCTGAGCAGCTATGGTTATATCTCATCTATGTCAATCCTGCGCAATGCCGTCACGCTTGATGACAAACCGATACAGTGGTCGCAGTCACGTGCTGGTAAATATTCCGAGAAAAATGCCGCACAGGCTGGCTGACAGGATACCAACAGCGATGCCGCTACAGGTGCGATCTGGCTGCTCGCACAGTGCGGCGGGCACAAGTGTATTTGAAAGGTATCGGCATCTGCACCGACATGGGAGTCATCACAGCGGGGCTGTAAAAAAAACGCTTGGACGCGAGTCGAACTCAGTTTCTGTCAATTCTGCATGGGAATATCATCATCCCAGCGGAAACCGATGCCGCCCGCCTGCCAGACACCCTCGCCGAGTGGGCTTGGACCGCGTATATCAAGATGCTGTGGCAAGCCAAACTGCGGGCGAAACGGCCCAACGCCACGCACCGTGCTGCGGTGCATGATGCGCAAGCCCTGCTCCTCGGCCGGCAGATGTGCCTCCGGCGAGGCCCGGTGCGCCACCGCCAGATTGTCGATGAAAATGCAGTCGTGCTGCTGGTACTCATAAGCGATGGCGTAGCCGTGCTCGAAGCCTGCGGTAAGAATGTCGTTGTATTCATGACACAGTTGCCGCAGCGCCTGCTCATCCAGCAGGCGAAAACCCTCACCCTCTGGCAGCTTCTCGATGACCGCACCGGTCATGCCCAGATGCAGCCACAGACTCATGCGCCCGGAAATGGGATGCTCATGTACTGCCGGATGAACCACGCCCGAAGCCGAGTTGACCGAGGAAAGTCGGCGCCAGAATGCCTGCCGCTGACTGCTTAGCGCAGCATAGGCTGCACCCTGATGTGCAAACCAGGTACCGCCGCCTTTTTCGGCCGGTCGCACGATGTGGTAGCCGGCGTGGGAGAAAGTATCGGCGATGAAGCTGCCGTCGTTGTGCCATTGCGGGCCGACGCCGGGAAT
>CAZHRH010000068.1:9167-11368 GCA_964534475.1 uncultured Wenzhouxiangellaceae bacterium | reverse complement strand
TCCAGCGCCAGCCAGGTCACCGCTTTGGCGATGTCCGCTTCGCTGCCGCTGCGCTGCAGCGCCACGCGCTCAAGAATCGCCTGTTTGTTCTGTTCCGACAAGCCCTGCTCGGGCCAGATGATGGCGCCGGGCGCGACACCGTTGACGCGCACTTCCGGCGCCAGCTCCTGCGCCAGCGACAGCGTCATCATCTGCAGGGCCGCCTTGGCCATGCAGTAGATGCTGTGCTGCGGCAGCGGGCGCTGGGCGTAGATATCAATCAGATTGACGATGCAACCTTGCGCACTGCGCAACTGCGGTGCCAGTTGCTGGCTGAGATAGTAAGCCGCGCGCACATTGCTGTTGAACAGATTATCCCAGTCGTCCTGCCCTGCTGTGGCCACAGGTGTCGGATAAAAACGCGAGGCATTGTTGACCAGCAGGCGCAGTTTACGCGCATTGAGATGGCTGTCGATTTCCTGCAGCAGCATCGGCAATGCCTGCATGTCATTCAGATCAGCACTGACCATGGCGGCAGAGTCTTCCCGCGCTGCATTGAGCTGGTTGACCAGTTTCCGGGCTTCTTGCTGCGAGCGATGGCAGTGGACGATGATATCCATGCCCCGCGCATGCAACATGCGCGCAGTGGCTGCACCAATGCGGCGGGCAGCACCGGTCAATAACGCCACCGGTTTCATGTCCGGTTTCTTCTGCTTCGTATTCATGCCAGTATTGTCGCATGAACGCCTTGCAAAAGCAGATTATCAGCGACATACGCAAGCACGGCCCATTGCCTTTCATCGACTTTATGGAGACCGCGCTGTATGCCGATGATCATGGCTATTACACGTCAGATAATGCTGTTTTCGGCGCCGATGGCGACTATATCACCGCTCCGGAACTGGCGCCGCCGGGCCAGATCGGCCTGTTCGCCGGCAGCATTGCCCGCCATCTGGCGCAGCAGCATGCTTCGCTTGCCCGACAAACTCTGGTTGAAGTCGGTGCCGGCAGCGGCCGCCTGGCGCTGGATTTGCTGCTGTCACTGCGCGCACTGGATTGTCTGCCGGAACGCTATATTCTCATTGAGCGCAGCCGACCCATGCAGCAGCGCCAGCAGACGTTGCTAGCGCAGGCCGGTCTGCTTGATCTGGTGAGCTGGCAGAACCAGCCACCACAGCAGGACTGGAACGGCATTCTGCTCGCCAATGAACTGCTGGATGCCCTGCCGGTGGAGCGGTTTCGTGTGCACAGCGACCGCATTGCCCGTTTGGCGGTGGATGTCACCGACAACGATCGACTGAGCTGGACTGAACTGCCCGCCGATGAGGCACTGATCCGCTCTGTGCAGAGCGTGCGCAGACAACTTGATGCGGCACAGATCGATGCCTGGCCATTGCCGTATACCTCGGAGCTATGCCCTGACCTGACCGACCTGCTGGCGGCATTGACCGCTCATATGCAAACCGGCGTGCTGCTGCTGATCGACTACGGTTACCTGCAGCACGAGTATTACCATCCGCAGCGACATATGGGCACGCTGGTCAGCCATAGCAGACATCATGGCCATTTCGATTTGCTGGCCCGACCGGGCGCACAGGATCTGTCTGCGTTTGTTGATTTCAGCGCCGTCATCAGCGCGGCACAAAGCTGCGGCCTGCAGCCCGACTCGTTCCAGACCCAGGCCGAGTTCCTGCTGCAAGCAGGAATCGATGAACTGCTGGCACCGGTACACGCCGGCAGCGACAACAAAGCCATGCTGCAGCGCAATGCCGAATTCAAACAACTCATGCTGCCCACTGAAATGGGCGAGAAATTCAAGCTGCTAAAACTGACAAAGCAGCGCAGCGAGTGAATACCAACATTGATATATGCTGGTTAAAACACAAGGTATCAGTCATGACTCATGAATCATAAGGAGGTCATCATGACTGAAACGAACAAACGCAAACAATACATCAACAGCATGAAAGCCAAACTTGACGATCTTGACGAGCAGATCAGCAAGCTGGAGCAGCGCGGCGAAAAGATTGAAGATTCGCTAAAACAGGACTACCGCGACAAGCTCGACGAACTGCGTCAACGTCGTGCGCAAGCCAGAGACAAGTTGAACGAGATTCGCAACGCCAGTCAAGAGGAGTGGCAAAAGCTGCAGGATCAGCTCGAGCATACCTGGGATGCCGCCAAACACTCGTTCAATTATTTCATGTCGCATTTCAAATAAG
>CAZHRH010000068.1:7061-9067 GCA_964534475.1 uncultured Wenzhouxiangellaceae bacterium | reverse complement strand
CAGCGCATTGAATTCATTGACGTGGCCGGTGACGCCAACGCCAGCGCTTGTCCGCTGGATCGCGCAACCCTGCTGGCACGCTTTCATGCCCGTGAAGCGGGTCGAGTGGTGTCCGGCGCGGAAGCCTTTGCCGCCATGTGGCGCGCCATTCCCTGGCTGCGCCCACTGGGGCTGATGGCCCGTAACCGGGTGGTGCTGGCAGTGCTGGAAAAGCTGTATGGCTGGTTTTTACTTGTCCGCCCACGACTGCAGGCATGGATGCGCCGGATAGAGGGTCAATCCACCGCTCACCGCGGACAGAGCTGAACAGGCGTGATATCGATGCAGCAACCACCCGTCAAGCCCGATCCGGTCGAGCCCGGCCAGGAAAGCGTCTGGGATTATCCCCGCCCGGCGATCTGTCAGCCGACCGCACGCCACATCCAGGTCATACATCAAGGTGTGTGCATTGCCGATACTCATCAGTCCATACGCACACTGGAAACCTCGCATGCACCCAGTTATTACTTTCCGCCCGAGCACGTGCAGATGCAGTACTTGCAACCGTCATCGCATCGAACATTTTGCGAATGGAAAGGGCAGGCGCAATATTTCGATGTCGTCATCGGTGAGCAACGCCTGAGTAATGCTGCCTGGCGGTACCATGATCCAAGCAGGACATTCATTGCTCTGCGCGACTATATATCCTTTTATGCTGATCCTTTTGACCAGTGTCTGGTAGACGGCGAAAAAGTCACGCCACAGCCCGGTGACTTTTATGCTGGCTGGATCAGCTCACACGTCACCGGGCCGTTCAAGGGCGGACCTGGCACAAGGCTCTGGTAGTAACGCCTACTCGTTGATGAGTCGAAGTTCGCGGTATTCCGTGCGACCCGGATTATAGGCCGCTTTAAGTTTGACCAGGTTGCTGCGGGCGATGCGCAGATCCAGCGGCATCATACCCTGCACTGCCGGTATGCCCAGCATGCCGAGCTGAATACAACCCTTGTCCGGAATGCCATAATTATTCAAACCGCAACTGACACCGTTGGCAGAAACACGATCACAGCGGCTGCCCAATTTAGATCCGGTGCACAATCTCAAAGTACGGTTGACGATGGTGTTGGCATTATCGGCCGCTGCAAACATGCCATAATCAATCTGATAATCACGCGTTGTCTGTTTCGCCGCATTGATCTGCTCCGGCGTCATCTGCTCGCGTACCATCTTGTGGTAGTTCTTGAACTGCTCGTGACCGGTTTCTGCGGCCACATAAGACCAGGCAAAGGCCTGTAGCAGATCCTTATCCACACCGCGACCCAGTTCATACATCACCGCGAGGCGAAATTGCGAGAATTTATCGCCGTATTTTGCCATGTGCTCATATTGTCTGAAGGCATGCTTGTAATGACCGCGTTCATACAATGCGTCAGCCTGTGCACCGGCCTGCTTGAATGCTAGCACGGCATTCTGGCCGATGTGTTCGATACCTTTTGCACCGGTAAAACTGTTCGCAAAACCCGCTGACTGCGCCATAAGCTGCTGACTCAGCAGCAGCAATAAAACCATGTATCCTTTATTCATCATGCAATCCTCTTTTGCTGTGATGGTGACGAAATGCCTTGAGCTTTTCCAGCTTTAAATTACGAAAAGCCTCGGCGTTCACTTTAGCAGACCGTAAATCTTTGTCAATGCTGGCATAATCCACAGAATTAACGGCATCCAGCGCCGCCAGCAGGTAGTCGCGCTGCGGATAATCCCGCTGCTGCAGACCTTTGCGGCCGCGCTTGTCCATCTCACAGGCGGTGAGTATCTGCGCAAATCGCTCTGGCCTGCGCAAGCCATCACAACGCTCCAGCAGCTCCAGCAGGGTGGCCGGTCGCAATTCCATGGCCCGGTGCACCTGCAAATGCCAGCGCCCCACCAGCAGCGCCAGCTCGGCATATTTTTTCGGCACCTTGAGCCGGGCGCAGACCGCGCGGATCAACGCCACGCCGCTGTGCTCGTGACCGTGGTGTTTGGGCAGA
>CAZHRH010000068.1:0-6961 GCA_964534475.1 uncultured Wenzhouxiangellaceae bacterium | reverse complement strand
TCGTCGGCCAGGGTAAAGCCGAACGGTGCCAGCTTGGCGGCAAATCGGGCCACCCGCAGCACGCGCAGCGGGTCTTCGGCAAACGCCGGCGAAACATGCCGCAACAAGCGGTTCTGCAGATCATGGCGACCGTTGCAGGGATCAATCAGCTTGCCAGCGGCAGTCTCGGCCATGGCGTTGACGGTCAGATCGCGACGCAGCAGATCATCCTCGATGGTGACATCGGCACCAGTGTGAAACACAAAACCCTGATGACCCCGACCCTGTTTGCGTTCGGTGCGTGCCAGCGCATATTCGGCCTTGCTTTCAGGATGCAAGAATACCGGAAAGTGCTTGCCCACCGGCTGATAACCCAGCGCCTGCATCTGTTCCGGCGTGGCGCCGGTGACGACATAATCGCGATCACTGCCGGTGATGCCAAGCATGCGGTCACGGATCGCGCCGCCGACCAGATAGGTCTCCATTACTGGTAATGCAACAGGTTCAGCGACGCGCGTTGCGCTGCGCCTTGCTCAGCAGCTTGCGCCGTCTGCCACCGCCAATATAATCCGGCGCAATGGCGGGCAGGGCATGCGCTTCGATGCCCAGTGTCTGCAGCCCGTCTTCGCCCTTGACCACGCTGTCGACCTGCAGCGATTTGTAGTTGTCGCTGGAAAACGGCTTGCCGGGAACAAAGTCCAGTACTTGCCCCTGCAACCATGACAAGGGTTTCGGCAGCCCGATAATGACACGCTTCACGCCCAGCAGATCGCGCGCCAGTTCAACAATCTGGCGCAGGGTAAAAATATCCGGACCACCCAGTTCGTAACTATGCCCGATGGTCTCGTCACGCTCGATGGCTGCAACAAAGGCTTGTGCCACATCCACCACCCAGACCGGCTGAAAGCGGCTGCCGGCGCACGCCAGCGGCAGCACGGGCGCGATTTTCAGCAGGCCGGCAAAGCGATTGATAAAGCTGTCACCGCGACCGAATATCACCGACGGCTGCATGATGGTCCAGTCCAGCCCGCTGTTGCGTACGTGCTGCTCTGCCTCACCGCGGCTGCGCTGATAATGACTGTTGCCTTCGCCGGCGCGCAATGCGCTCATGTGGATATAACGCTTTATACCAAGCTCATGCATGGCCGCCATGATGATGTCGGGAAGCTGCACGTGGGCACGCTGGAAGCCCTTGCCGGAGAAGCCGCGCTCATTGAGTATGCCGACCAGGTTGATAACGACATCGTGACCACGCATCACCCTGGTCAGTGCCGGCTGCTGATAGATATCCAGCTCCACCAGTTGGGTATGGGGTAGCAATTGACTCGACCTGGCACGCTGTTTATCTCGTGTCAGAAGGGTGATCTGATGCCCTGCTTTGGCCAGCCGACTGCAGACATAGCCGCCGACGAAACCGGTGCCGCCGAGCACAAGGATTTTTTTTGCATCTTGCTTCATGCTGTTGCTGCCATTACTTCACTGCTACATATATGGTGGCATCACTGTGGGCATTCTACCTTACGCCGGTCAGTGTCAGTAGAACGGCTGTGCATTACCGCCGGCATACCGGGCATGCGTGCCGCCAGCGGCACCACATTGCCATCCAGCAGCCAGTCATAAATCACACTGAAGGCCAAAACGCGAGGAATATAATCACGGGTCTCGAAATACGGCAGTGTCTCGATCCAGATATCGGGACGCTGGGGACGTGACTCGGCCTGCCAGCGGTCGATAACATGCGGCCCGGCATTGTAGGCACCCAGCACCTTGACCGGATCAGCAGCATAGCGCTGCAACATCTCGGCCAGATAACTGGTGCCGAAGGCTATGTTGGTGTCTGCCTGCAGCAGGCTGGCGCTGCCGCGATAAGGCATGCCATGGCGACTGGCCAGCCCGCGCGCCGTGCCCGGCGTCACCTGCATCAGGCCGCGTGCGTTGGCCGTGGAAATGGCTTGCGGGTTCATTGCACTCTCAGCGCGCATCAGGCCATAGACCAGCGCTGCATCCAGTTGCTGGCGCTGCGCGTGCTTGCGCACCAGCGGCGTATAGCTGAGCGGAAAGCGCAGATGGTAGTATTGTCTGGTGGCGCGGCCGGCCAGAGTGAGCACGCTTTGCAGCCACCATTCATGCGCCGCAGCCAGACTCGCCGCTCGAGCACGCTGGCTGCTATCCAGTGGGGCGATGGCCTGGCGCCATGCTCTGCCGGCATAGCTGTGCAGACCGACATGCTGCAGCTCCACGGCACGCTGCAATTGCGCTGCCGTGGGTAGGCTGCGCCAGTCGTCTGCACTGTTATCCAGTCGACAGATGCGGTAGGGTTGCTGCAACCAGTCAGCCGCTAGAAAACCATGATATTCGGCTTCTCTGCTGAGTGCCTGCAGCATCTGTTTTGCTGCCGCCGGCTCACCCTCAGATTGCAGTGCCTGCGCGCGCCAATAGCGCCAGCGGGTATCTGCTTGTAAATCCTCCGGCATGCGCTCGATGCTGCGCCGCACTTCCGGCCACTGCTCGTTGGCCAGCGCCACGCGTGTGCGCCAGGCCAGCAATTGCGGGTCGCTGGCGGTTTCCGCCAGGCTGTCGATCACCTGCATGGCTTGCGGTTCAAGCTGTAGCGAACCGAACAGCGCAATGTCGCGCAGTCCGGCAGCGCGTTGTGACTGCGGCCAGGAAAACTGCTTATCCAACTGTTGCCATAACAGCAGCGCACGCTCATGATCACTGCGCGCCAGGCGTGCCAGGCCATGCTCGACAAGCTGCCAGCTACGTGGCTGATCCGGCCAGTTATCGACGGCGGACAATGTGGCTGCAGGCGCAGCATGCATCTGCAACCAGCGCTGCAGCCAGGTGCGATCGTCCGCCGACATGAAACGGCGCAGATATCTGGCCAGACTTGAGTTGCCGGCGGCCATGGCAAGCTCTGCACGCTGCCAGGCCAGCGCCGAAGTGATGCCGCCTTGTTGATGCCACCAGGCAAACCCCGGATCGCAGGCCTTGTGCTGACTTTTGCCGACCAGCCAAAGATCCTGCAGCAATGCTTGCAGTCGCTGCTGCTGTGTGCTGTTACGATTGCTCTGCTGGATCAGAGCACGGGCGATATAACAGCGCACTTCGGCATCGGTATCTGCAGCCGTGGCATGCTGGAGCAGCCGCGAGTAGTGGCCATCACGCCCCAGCGTGCGCAACCAGTTGCGGCGCAGATTATCGTGAAAAGCCCAGTCCTCATGCCGCTGCAGATAAGCAAGGATCTGTGCATCGTCGAAAGCGCTGGGGCGCTGGCGCATCTGCTCGGCGCGCAGGTAGGGCAACAGCGGGTACTCTTCCAGCTTGCTGGCGATAGCTCTGGCCTGATCCCAATCCGCTCGCGCCAGCGCCGACCAGGCCTGGCGAAAATGCTCGCGTTGCTGCGGTCGTTTTGACTCATTGGCCAGTACTGTCTGCATCGCAAGCAACAGTCCGCCGGCAGACAAAATTGCCGGCAGCCATTGCCACCAGCGACAGCGCGGCATGTGTGGCCAGAGCGTTGGCTTATTATTGTTATGATCGGCTGTCATTTGCATAATGCGATGGTTTCGATCAAGCTCATTTCCTTAAATAAACAATTGTCTTCATGTTGTCGATCAGTTTCGAGTTGCTTCTACTGCTGGTGATCAGCGGCGCGCTGGCCGGTGTGCTGGCCGGCCTGTTCGGCATCGGTGGTGGCCTGCTGCTGGTACCGGTGCTGGCCATGGCGGCGACAGCCACCGGTATGGACAGTGCCAGCAGCATGCAGGTTGCAGTGGCCACAGCAATGGCGAGCATACTGCTGACTTCGCTGGGCAGCATGCTGGCGCATCATCGACGCGGTGCCGTGCGCTGGCGCTTCCTGCTGCGCTATGCGCCTGCCGTCATGCTCGGCGCCTGGCTTGGCGCAGTAGTGGTCGAGCAGGTTGCCGGCTGGTTTGATGGCCGTTTTCTGATCTACACATTCGTCGCCTTTGCCGTGCTCAGCAGTTGGCAATTGAGCACCAGGAAAAGCGCTGCTGACAATGCCGGTGACAAGCAAGCGTTGGCATTTCGCTGGTCGCTGGATCTGCCTGTTGCCTTGCTTATCGGGCAGTTTTCTGCCTGGCTTGGTATCGGCGGCGGCAGCATGAACGCACCTTACTTTCATTACCGCGGCCTGAGCATGCGCCATGCTGTGGGCACGGCTGCCGCCTGCGGCTATCCGCTGGCGCTGGCCGCCAGTATCGGCTTTGCCATGCACGATACCACTGACAGCCAGTGGCCGTTGCTGGGCGCCATTTTCTGGCCTGGGGCAGTGATCATCGGTGCCTGCGGGTTGCTCACCGCAGCGAGCGGAGCGAAGCTGGCCTACAGCATGCCGGAAGCTGTGTTAAAAACCCTGTTTGCGCTGTTGCTGCTGGTGCTCGCTGCACGCCTGCTGTGGCTGTAATTACCACTGAATGGTGGTGCTGATGGGCAGATGATCGGACAAGCGCTGACCACCCACCTCGACCCGGGTGGCATGCAGCGATGGACTGATAAACAGATGATCAATACAGCGCTGCGGCTGCCAACTGGGGAAAGTCTGGCATTGCCCGGTGAGCAGAGACAAACCGGTCACCTCGGCAAAGTCACGCACTGGCAGACTTTGCGGTGAGGCGTTGAAATCCCCCATCACGACAACGTGTGGATGCCCGCGCAGCAGTTCCGTCAGGAAGCCAAGTTGCCTGGCGCGTGCCCGCTGTCCCAGTGACAGATGCACAATCACCGCCAGCAGCGTGATGCCGGAAAGCTCGTACCAGGAAAACAGCGCGCCGCGTCCAGGCACCGCACCAGGCAGGGCATGTTCGGCCAGGCCGCTGGGTTGCCAGCGCGACATCAGTCCATTGCCGGCGTGGGCCAGATTACCGACGCGGCGGTTGCTTTGATGATACTGAAATTCAAAACCGGCCTGCTCGGCGATGAAACGGGTCTGATCGATGAAGCCGCTACGCAGGCTGCCGGCATCGGCTTCCTGCAGGCCGGCCAGGTCATAGTCGCTGGCCAGAAGCGCTATATCACGCAAGGTATCACGGTGCTGATGATGCGGAATCAACTGCCGCCAACTGCCAGTGACATAGTCGCTGTAACGGCGGGTGCGGATGCCCGCCTGGATGTTGTAGCTGAGAATGCGCAACTGACGGGAACTTGCAAGCGTCGTCGAATCAGCCATTTTTACTGCATTCAGCGTACCTGAGGCACGCTCATGAGTGGGCAATCCGGATGCATCCTTTGTGTTGACTGACTGCCAGCCTGAATGTCGCTTGGTCACAGCAGCCATAGAGGAACCTCTGATCAATTATGCGCGGAGCGCGTTTTCGCCGGAAAAGCCGCAGATCGTGCGGGGCGAGTCGAGTGACAGTAGCCATAGCTACGGCCTCGGCTCGCCACGTGCGAGATGTGGCTTTTCCGACAAAACCCTTCGGGACGGGCCTTTGCGGGCACCCCGCCGCGTCTCCGCTCGCTCATTTGGCCAACCAAACCACACTCGCTGTAGCCGCACCGGTGTATCCCGCAAAGACCTCGTCGCGCCCGTGCATAATTGATCAGAGGTTCCTTAAGTTATTTGTGACCGATTGAGGTCACCATCATTCGGCGCTGGCAACGGCCTGTTGTGCTGCCTCGTGTTCGCGTTCTACCAAATGCTGCATGACTTTAATCAATTCTGAATGACTGGGCACATCATTATTGGCGCTGATCAGGTACTTGCCGGCCACGACCAGACTGGGTGTACCGCGGATGCCGTAGTCACGGGTATCCTTGGCCTCCTTGTTCATGCGTGTGACCACGGCGAATGATTCCGCCGTGCTGAGAAAACGGCCTTTATCGACGCCATATTCCGCGTAAAATCCGGCCACATCCTGCATGCTGCGAAACTTGCGCCGTTCATCGTGCAGCGCGGCGAACATGGGTTCGTGGGCTTGATCCACCAATCCCATCATGTCGGCAGTGACAAAGGCGCGGGCAAATACCTCGTAAGTGGGATTGAACTGTGCCGCAACGCGTCTAAAAGTCACATAGTCCGGCTTGTCAGACAGCCACTGATCAATGTGCGGCTGGAAGCGATAGCAGTGCGGGCAGGCATAACTGAACACCTCGACCACCTCAATCTGGCCATCTTCAGCCTGCGTATTGACTGCTGGTTCGATCACTGTGTAATGCTTGCCGGCCTGATATTGCTGTGCTTGTGCCGCCAGCGACAACAGCAGCATGAACATCGCGGCGAGCAGTTTCGAGTTCAATTTGTTCATGGTTAAATCTCCGTTGGATGTAGAGCTGGTCATCAGGTTCTATGTGACCCGCTGGTATGTTGCCAGTTCCAAGTCAGACGCAGCAGCGCCTGAAAACCTGATTATTCCTGTGCGCGCTTGTCGTACATGCCCTGCAGATAGCTGGACACCGCTTCGATTTCGTGATCGGTCAGATTCTGCGCCACCAGCACCATTTGCGCGCTGTAGGGATCGTCTTCACCGTTGGTCTCGCCGCTGCGGTATTTTTGCAGACGCTGGGTCAGATAATCGGCGTGCTGCCCGGCCACTTTGGGATAGCCGGAAAACGGATTGCCCGCGCCCACCGGCCCGTGACAGGACTGGCAGGCCGCCACATTCTTCTCCAGCAGCCCGGTGTGATAAATCTTCTTGCCCAGTGGCACCAGATCCGGATCCGCCGAACCCGGCTTGATCTGCTGTTCAGAGTAATATTGCGCGACCTTGGCCAGTTGCTCATCGGTCATATTGGCGACAATGCCCATCATTTGCGGCACCATGCGCTGGCCCTCACGAATCATGATCGACTGGCGGGTCATGTACTGCTCGTGCTGACCGGCAAGCTTGGGCCAGATGGCCATGGCAGAGTTGCCATCGGCGCCGTGACAGGCAGCACAGACCACGGACAGCTCCTGACCGGTTTTTTCTGCGGCCTGCTCGGCCGCCTCTGGGGCCTGCTCTGCTGCCTGCTCTGC
>CAZHRH010000067.1:0-11823 GCA_964534475.1 uncultured Wenzhouxiangellaceae bacterium | reverse complement strand
GCATCCTCGGCATCGTGTTCAAACCAGGCCTGTGCCGAGCCCAGCCGGAAGCTGTAGCCCCAGGCGTCCATGTCGGCAAACATCTGTTCGCGGCCGTAACCCCTGATCTTGTCCGCCAGCAGTATCTGTAAATAACAGACGGCGTTTTCCTCGTCATAGTCACCGGCGGCGTCGGTGTGCAGTTGTGCCCGGCGGGTCTCGTCCATGCATAGATAATGGCAGGCTTCGTGCAGCGCCGAGTGCAGCGGCGTGTCGTCGCGCAGATAGAGTCTGTTACCGACCAGTCCGGCTTCGCTGTCGCCCCAGTAGCTGCCTGGAATCGGCGCGTCCGATGCAACCCTGGTGATTGCCAGGCCATGCGCCAGCAGCAATGCCTGTAAGGATTTGGCGTGATCCAGCCAACAGGTCACTGCGTGGTCATGCTCCAGCGGCGGTTGATCTTCCCGCGCGTTGTCATCACTGCAGATTGCTGCATGAATTGGCTGTGACTTCAGGGACATACAAAGCTGAGCGTAAACAGATAAAATGACTGGATGTTAGCCATCATGCCAGATTAATACAGTGTCCCGAAAACTGCCAGTTTACACCGATTCCGATCTGCTGAAATATGCCGGTCTGGTGATATGGCTGACGTCCATACTGGCGCTGGTGGTGGCACCAATGCTCACCGATGAGCCGATCGGGACGGCCAATTACATCGGCTGGTGGGCGGCGGAGCTGGTGTTTGGCGGGGTTTACCTGCAGTCGGTCTGGCACTGGCCCAGTGTGCCGCAGCGGCCGTGGTGGTTTTATCTGGGCATTATGAGTCTGGCCGCGATCGCCAGTTCCTGGTTCACCTCTGGCGGCATTGGCGGCATGTTGTCCATGGTGGTGGCCAGTCTGCTGCCATGGGTGTGTGCGCCTCGCATCGGCATCACCTGGATGACGCTGCAAAGCGTGCTGGTTGCGTTCGCGGTGATGCGCAATCCCGAAGTGGTGCCGGCGATTGCGCTGTTGCTGGGTGCAACTTTTCTTGGTCTGGGCTTTTTTGCCTACATCGCTTCCATGGCGGCGCGAGAGCTGGCTCAGGCCAGTGCCGAGCTGAGCCGGGTCAACTCGGAGTTGCGCGCCACGCAAAGTCTGCTGGCGGAGAATACGCGCATCGCCGAGCGCGTGCGCATTGCCCGTGAGCTGCATGATCTGGTCGGGCATCACCTCACCGCGCTGACGCTGAATCTGGAAGTCTCCACCCACCTGATCGAAGGCAAGGCGCTGGAGCATGTCGAACAGGCAAGATCGATCGCCAGATTGCTGCTCACCGATGTGCGCGAGGTGGTCAGCGAGATGCGCAGCAATGATGGCGTCAATCTGGCCGATGCCGTGCGCATGCTCACCGAAGGCGTGCCCAGGCCACGCATTCATCTGGATATACCCACCGATTTCAAAGTGACCGACCCGCAGCGGGCCCAGGTGTTGCTGCGCTGTGCCCAGGAAGCCATCACCAACGCTGTGCGCCATTCCGGTGCTGACAACCTGTGGCTGTCGCTGCACAGCGCCGCCAGCATATTAGAATTGCAGGTGCATGACGACGGCCGCGGTGCCGATGCCGCCGATATCGGTAACGGCTTGCGCGGCATGCGCGAACGCCTGCGCCAGTTAGGCGGCGAGCTTAAGCTGGAAACAGCACAGGGGCATGGTTTTGCATTACAGGTTCATCTGCCCGAGGAACAGACAGCATGACGGCAAACAAAGAGAACAAGGCCCGCATCGGGGTGATGCTGGTGGATGACCAGAATCTGGTGCGCAGCGGCGTGCGCAGTCTGCTCGAGCTGGCAGAGCATATTGAAGTCATTGCCGAAGCCTCGGACGGAGAGCAGGCATTGATGATTCTGCCTGAACTGCAGCCGGATGTGATGTTGCTGGACATGCGCATGCCGGTCAAATCCGGACTCGACGTGCTGCGCGAGTCAAAACAGTTGCAGCAGCAGCCGCCGACCATCATACTCACCACCTTCGACGATGATGAACTGGTACTGGCCGGTATCAAGGCCGGGGCCAAAGGCTATCTGCTCAAGGATGTGTCGCTGGAGCAACTGGTGGAGGGCATTGAAACGGTCGCGGCCGGCGGCTCCATCGTCAAGCCGGCGTTTACCGAACGGCTGATGGAAGGCTTGACCGGCATGGACACCGGCTTTGACAGCCTGGAACAGCCCGATCCGCTGACCAATCGCGAAACCGAAATTCTGCGCTTGATGGCCAGCGGTTTTTCCAACAAGGAGATCGCCAGCTCACTGGAGGTGGCCGAGGGTACGGTGAAGAATCATGTCTCCAGCATCTTATCGAAGATGGGCGTGCGCGACCGCACGCGCGCGGTACTGAAAGCCTTTGAGCTGGGAATTATTTGAGCCAGCAATTTATGCTGGCAGGTTGCTGATCGTTCAGCTCAATCCGCATCCAATCCGCAGTTGTTTTTTTCCAGCACTCGCTCGGCACGGTAGCTGGAGCGCACCAGCGGTCCGGAAACCACTTCCAGAAAACCCATGTCGAGACCGGTTTCCCGGAATGCCTGAAACTGTTCCGGCGTGACATAGCGCGCCACCGGCAGGTGGTTGATGGTGGGACGCAGATACTGGCCAAAAGTGACCACGTCTACGCCAATGTCGCGCAGATCGTGCATGCATTCAATCACTTCTTCGTCGGTTTCTCCCAGGCCCAGCATGAGGCTGGTTTTGGTCAATACATCCGGGCGCTTGTGCTTGGCGTGTTGCAGCACGTTAAGGGTCTGCTCATAGCCAGCGCGGGGGTCGCGCACCGGATGGGTCAGCCGGCGCACGGTTTCTACATTCTGCGCGAACACTTCCAGTCCCGACTCGACCACGATGTCAATGCAACCGGTGCGGCCCTGAAAGTCCGGCGTCAGCGCTTCCACTGCGGTATCCGGGTTGACCTGCTTGATGGCGCGCACGCAATCGGCGTAGTGGCCGGCACCGCCGTCGGACAAGTCATCACGATCGACCGAAGTCAGCACGATGTAGCGCAAATCCATCAGTCGCACCGACTCGGCGACGTTGGCCGGCTCGTCTTGATCCAGCCAGCCGCGCGGATTGCCGGTGTCCACCGAGCAGAAGCGGCAGGCACGGGTACAGACATCGCCCATCAGCATGATGGTGGCGGTGCCGGCGGTCCAGCACTCGCCGATGTTCGGGCATTTCGATTCCTCACACACCGTGGCCAGGCGATGGCTGCGCACATTGGCCTTGACCGCTTCGTATTTGCCGCCGGCCGGCAGCCGCACGCGCAGCCATGGCGGCTTGCGGCCAATGGGTTCGTGCTGACCACCCGGACGTGACTTGATGCCGTCGCGGATGGCAGTAAAGCCCTGCGGCTTGTGTACCTTGGCGCCGCTTTTCACGGTGATGGGTATGCGTTGGGTGCTGATGGCTGCGCTCATGCGGATGGTGAATATAAGTGACTGTAAGACATTTTATCCGATGTTCGAGTCAACAGATTGGGCCGATGTCGCGGCTTGCAACTGATCTGATAATTGATCCAGTCGATCCCCGATGCGTCCCAGCTCCAGTTGCCCGCAGCCGCCAGGCGAGACTCTTGCCCGCAGGCTGTCCCCGGCCTGGCGGTCTGCCATCTGCTCCAGTTCCGTTGCCACCTGACGGTAGGCACTGCGAAAACTCTGCCCGCTGGCGACCAGTTCGTTGGCGCGATCGGTGGCGTGCATGGCTGGTGTGATCAATTCGTGCATGCGTTCCTGGTTCCACAGCAGTCCATGCAGTAAATCCGGCAGCAGCCGCAGCGCTGGCAAGGTGTGGGCAAACGCGCGCAAGGTGGGGGCTTTGCTGTTTTGCAGATCGCGCTGGTAGCCCGACGGCAGGCTCAGCAGGGCATCGATTTCCACCCGCGCGGCTGCCACCGTGGCATGTGTGGCGCGCAACAGTTCTATGCTGTCGGGGTTGTGTTTGTTGGGCATGATTGAGGAGCCGGTGCAATAACTCGCCGGCAGCTCGACGATATTGAACTCGCTGGTTGTGAACAGGCTCAGATCCCAGCTCAGCCGACGCACATCTGAGCTGGCGGCGTGCAGCGCATCCAGCGCGCGCAGCTCTACCTTGCCGCGCGCATTCTGGGCATATTGCGGGTTCACCAGCAGGCGTGCAAAACCCAGTTCAGCGGCCACACCATCGCGATCCAGCGGCAGGTTGACACCAAATCCCGAGGCGGTACCCAACGGGCAGGCATCCAGCCAGTCAAGTGTCTGCAGCGCCAGCGCGGTGTTGTCGACAAAGGCTTCGGCATGTCCTGCCCACCATAGTCCCAGCGAGGACGGCATCGCCTGCTGCAGATGGGTGTGTCCGGGCATGACTACATCGGCTTCGCTGGCGGCGCGCTGCAGGCAGACAGCGGCAATGTCGGCACAGAGTTGACCCAATAGCAGCAACTGCTGCTTCAAATACAGACGCATGGCCACGGCGATCTGGTCATTGCGGCTGCGCCCGGCGTGTACCCTGGCACCAAGATCACCAAGCTGTTCGGTGAGCCAGTGCTCGATGGCGGAATGGCCATCCTCGAAGCGCTGATCAAGCACAAACTCACCGTTGTCGATGGCCTGCTGCAGCGACTGCAGGGAGGCCACCAGACTGGCGGCATCTTTCTCGCTGAGCAGATCAATACGCGCCAGCCCGCGCACATGGGCAACGCTGGCACGGATGTCATGGCCGATCAGTTCCCGGTCCAGTTCGATATCGGCAGCGGCGAGGAATTGCATCACGCTGGCATCGGTTTCGGTCTGGCCGGCTTTTTTCCACATCGGATCAGTCATTGATGATTCCCGGCGCGCTGCACAATGCCTTCAAGCTCATCCAGTCCCAGAGCCAGATTGATGTTTTGCAGCGCCTGGCTGGCCGCCCCCTTGAGCAGGTTGTCCAGCACCACCACCAGACTGCAACGGCGTGCATCGCGTTGATCAACATTGAAACCGCCAATGATGGCATGGCATTGGCCGCGAACCTGCTGTACTTCTGGAATGTCTGACTGCACGGCAAGCATGGCTTCCTCGCCGTAGCAGGAATGAAAGAGCGCCTGCATAGTGTCTGCATCGGTGCCGGCTGACAACTCCACGGCCAGCGTCATGCTGATGCCGCTGAACCAGCTCGCCACATGCGGCATGAAGCGTACCTCGCGGCCCAGCCGGTGGCTGATTTCGCGCTCGTGCACATGCCCGCTGAGCGCATACGGCAACAGATTGTCGTGCAGTCGTTCGGGATCATTTTTCGGCGAGGGTTTGCTGCCGGCACCGCTGTAACCGGATACACCAAAGGCTACCGGGATGGCGCTGATGTGCTCGCGCAACGGCAGCAGTCCCAGTTGTGCGGCAGTGGCATAACAGCCCGGATTGCTGATGCGCCGGGTGCCGTAAAGTGCCGTGCGCTGCCACTCGGTGAGGCCATAGCTCCAGTCATCAGCGAAGCGATAATCGGCACCGAGATCAAGGATCAAGGCTGCCGGATGAGCAGTCTTAATGGCCTCCACCCACGGTGCACTGTGGCCATTCGGCACGGCCAGCACCCAGACATCAGCAGCGACATCCGCGACTTGTTCGGGTTTGAGGTCAACAAATTGTTGCCGGCCCTGCCATTCCGGGACCACGTCCGATAAAGCAGTGCCGGCGCGACTGCCCGAGGAGGCCAGTTGCAGCTTGATGTGCTGGTGGCGACTGAGCAGGCGCAGCAATTCAGCGCCGGTATAGCCGCGGGCGCCGATCAGTGCCAGCGTATGGGTGTTGTCGCTCGAAGCCATGTCAATTAACCGTTGCCGGCGGTTGCGGCTGCCAGCCGGAATCACGCTGCATGGCATCGGCAGCCAGCGCATGGATCTGCTGGTAGTCGCTGCAGCCATTAACGAACACCACCCATTCGTCCTGGCGATGGCAGATGTCTGCCTGCTGGAAATACCAGTTGCTGATCGGGTTGCTGACGCGTGCGCGCCAGTACAACTGCGGGCAGCGAGAAATCAGCGCCTGCCACAGTGATGCGCCCAGACCCTCGCCACGGGCTTCCGGCGTCACTGCCAGCTTGTCCAGATAAGGCACACCATCGTGTCCGCGCACTACCACTGCGGCAGCACGATTGCTTGCTGCAATCAACAGGCCATGCAGTTCGCGCTCCTGCAGCCAGTCACAGCGCAAGCTGCGGGCAAAACTGGATTCGATCAATGTCTGCAGTGCCGGCAGTCGATCGTCGGGGATCTGCTGCAGCCAGTCGATCTGTTCACCCTGACGCAGCAGGGTGCCGGCGCCGGTATGGGTAAACAACTCACGCGTGAGTTTTTCTGCCGAGGTGATCGATACCGATGCCGAGGGTGGCAGCGGCTCAAGCATGTCGCGAATCTGCTGCAGCTTCAGGCGCATGCCCGAGTGCACCCAGTCGCGTGACAGCAGATCAGCATAATCACTGCTCAGGCTGATGGATGAGATGATGCGGCCGCTGCCGTCCAGCAAGCCGCCGGTGGGCGTGAGAAATATGATTTTATACGGCTCGATCTCCCACACCAGTTCGCGCGTGGCAACGTCGGCATTGATATTCACCACCTGGCCGGCGCGGGTTTCACCCAGACAGGCCACCACCGGCAGCATGCCGGCCTCCACGGCGGTGCGGATCGGGGTCAGATCAATGCGCTTGACCTGTCCCACCAGTCCCAGCCGGTCGCGATCTTCGAACTCGCATTCAAAGATGCCGTGCAGCAAGCCGCGCGCGCGCACGCCATGTTGTTCCAGCCGGTCCACCAGACGGGCATTTTCCCGGTAGATCACCGGTCGCGCCACAGCCATGACGTCCTCGCTGGTGACGCGCAGACCATCGTGCTTGACGTTTTCGATACCGGCATCGGCCAGCGCCTGATCCAGTTGCTGGCCGGCACCATGCAAAACAATCGGATACAGCCCCAGCCGATGCAGGAAGCCCAGCGCGGCGGCCAGTTCATCCAGTTGCTCGGCAAGAATGCCGCCGCCGACCTTGATCACAGCAAAGTGGCTTTCGTTGACCTGGGAAAACTGCTCCAGGTACTGTTGCGCTTCACGCGAGGAACCGAGCTGGCCGAGCAGTTCGACCACGATCGGGCGCACACTGTTATTCATGCACACCCCATGCGCGCATCCTGCGCCATGACTTTGGCATACAGTTGTGCGGCGCGATCCAGTTGTTCCAGCGCCACCCATTCATCAAGGGTGTGGGCCTGGGCAATGTCGCCCGGACCCAGCACCAGCGCCGGCATACCGGCGGCGGAGAACAGCGATGCCTCGGTCCAGAAATTCACCGGTTCGGATTCCGGCAGTTCACAGGCCGCAGCAAAAGCGCGGGCCTGGTCTTCGTTTTGCCCGGCAGCCGGCAGCGGCGGTCCGGAAAACGGCACCTGCCAGGTGGCATGTTGCGGCGCATCGGCAAGCTCGATCAGGGCAGCGTAAAAAGCCTGGTTGTCGGCACCGGGTGCGAGTCTGGCCGACCAGTGCAGATCGCAGGCAGGCGTGATGACATTGCTTTTTTCACCACCGTGCAAACGTCCCAGATTAAAGCATGTGCGACGCCCGGCAGCGGCTTCGGCCTGGCAGTATTCCAGCGCTGCAGCAACCCAGCGCACGGCGCGATGATTGGCGTTGTCAGCCAGTGCATAAGGTTCAGAGGAGTGACCGGCCGTGCCGGTAAAATGCCCCAGCACGGAAAGATAACCGCGATGGCTGAACACAGCCCGGCAGCGGGTAGGTTCACACACCACCACCTGCTGAAACCGATCGGCCGTTTCGGTTTGCAAAAACCGATCAATGCAGCAGCCCTGGGAGCCTTCTTCGTCGGTGGTCAACAGCAAGGCCAACGGCTGTGAGGTGGTTCTGGCCAGGGTCAGCAGGATTGCAGCCGCACCCTTGATGTCGCAACTGCCACGCCCCCAGGCGCGCTCGTCTTGCAGCGTCAACTGCAGTGGCGGCACACTCCAGCCGTCGCCACACGGCACCGTGTCTAGGTGGCAGTTGAACAATACATTGGGTGTGCCGCGCACGGCCAGAAAACTGACGTGGCCATCGCCATGGTCGGTGATGTCGATGGCAAAATCCGCTGCCAGCACTTCACGCAGGTAGGCAAACATCGGTGATTCGGCGGTCAGGTCGCGCGGTGGATTCTGGCTGTCAAATTGCAGCAGCTGCTGCAGATGCTCGAGTATGTGCTCTCTCATGCTGATTGCCGTCGTATTTTTGCGGCCAGGGTAGAACTTTGTCCACATAGTTTAACAAAGCCCTCGGCCTGTTCCGGGGTCCAGGATGCTGATTGCGCATACACCGATTCGGCGTCGCGCAGAATCCATGCTGACTCAATGGCCACGGCCTGCAGGTCGCCACCGGCGGTGGCCAGCGTCACCGTGCCGCTGACATAGCGGTTGCTGCTGTGCAGATAGGCATGCAGATCAGCCATCTGAGGTTCATAGAAAAAGCCGTTGTAGACCAGCTCGGCCCAGCGTGTGGCGATGACCTGGCGGAACTGATTCTGAAAGCGCGTATTGACCGCTTCCTGCAAGGCACGCTGCGCCAGCAGCAGGCCATCAATGCCGGGACATTCAAATACGATGCGCCCCTTCAGGCCAATACTGACGTCACCGGTGTAGATGTGGCGGCCAATGCCCCAGGCGCCAAGCTCGTCGTTGAGCTGCGCCAGCAGTTCGGGACCGGGCAGGCGCTGGCCATTGACGGCAACTGCAACACCCTGGTCAAATTCGATCTCCCAGCTTGCCGTGCCGGTGGGCCAGTCCGCTCGCGCTGCACACCAGATGCGGGTGTCGTCCTGGGGTGCCTCGAACGCATCGATCTCGGCACCCGACAGGGTCACCCCGAGTAGATTCTCATTGATGGAATAGCGACTGCCGCTGGTCGGTACTTCAATACCGGCTTGCTGCAGCAAGGTCAGTTCATGTTCGCGTACCTTGCTGGTCTGGCGCTGCAGCTCGCGGATCGGGGCATGAATCTGATAATCACCGAGACAGCGTACCGACTGATCAAAGCGCAACTGATCATTGCCCATGCCGGTGCAGCCATGGGCGAAATGACGGGTATCCAACTGATCGGCAAGCTGCAGACAACTGGCGACGATCATGTAGCGATCCGAGCACAACATCGGATACTGCTCGTGCATGCGCGCGCCCGACCACAGCAGCGGCACGACGAACTCGTCCCACAGCGCCTGCCCGGCGTGCAGTTCATGATGTTCGACCGCGCCGAGCTGCAGTGCCCGGTCGCGGATCCAGCGTTTTTGCTCATCATCGACACCGCCACTGTCGACAAAGGCGGTGTGTACTGCAAAGCCCTGTTCGCGCAGGGCCAGCACGCAATAGCTGGTGTCCACGCCGCCGGAGAAGGCCAAAACGATTTTCTTGCTCATCGGTTATTCTCCTGATTTTCCGCAGCGGTGATATGGCCCACGCCGGGCACGGCGTTGCTGGTCAGCAACTGCAGCAGCATGGCTTTTTGCGTGTGCAGGCGGTTTTCTGCTTCATCCAGCGCCACACAGTAATCGGCGTCCATGACGGCATCGGTGGCCTTGATGTTGCGCCGCAGCGGCAGGCAATGACTGAAGCGGGCCTGCCGGGTCATTGCCATCTTCTGTTCATCCACGATGAAATGTCGATACGGCTCGCGCAAGGCAGCTTCCGCCTGCGGATCACCGTAACAATTCAGGGCGCCCCAGCTTTTCGCGTAGACCCAGTCGGCATCAGTGTAGGCTTGTTCAATACTGGTGGTGACTTGCAGCGAGCCACCGGACTTTGCGGCCTGTCGTTTCGCGGTGGTCATGTAGTGTTCATCCAGCAGATAAGCCTGTTCGGGAATCAACAGCGTGATGTCCATGCCGAACTTGCTTGCCATCAGCAGCGCCGAGTTGGCCACGGCGGTATTCAATCCGCGCGGATGCCAGGTCCAGGTGAGCACAAATTTGCGCTGATCCGGTGTGCCCAGATGATCCTGAATGGTGCGCATGATGGCCAGTTCCTGGCATGGGTGCACAATGGTTTCCATATTGATGACGGGAACCGATGCATTTGCAGCCAGCGATTTTATGACCCGGTCCTGACGATCTTCCGACCAGTTAAGGAACTGCGGAAACGCACGCAGGGCGATCGCGTCGCAATAGCGTGACAACACCCCGGCCACCTCGGTAATATGCTCTTCAGCATCACCGTCCATGACCACACCGGGCGCGAACTCGATGCCCCAGGCACCCTTGCCCGGCTCCAGCACGACGGCATGGGCACCCAGTTGAAACGCACCAATCTCAAATGAGGCGCGCGTGCGCAGTGAAGGGTTCAGAAACAGCAAGGCGATGCTGCGTCCGGCCAGATCGTTGCGTACCGGCGTCTGGCGCAGTTGTGCCGCCAGATCGAGCATCTGCTGCAGTTGCTCGCGGCTGAAATGTTCGGTGGTTAAAAAATGCTGCATAAGTTTTTTCCGGAATCTGCAGCCGTTTTATCAGCGGACTGCAAAAACAAAAAAACCCAGCCTGAAGAGCTGGGTTGGTTAAAGCGTTCATTACTTGTTTACAGGCGCTAAGCAACAATCCAGCGGTTTGGCTGTGTTGGTCGGCGTCGCGGCATCAGCGGCAGGCAAGCAATCATTTGGTTGTCTTTAAAACACATCCAGTTACCATGCCATAGTTTATATGATCTGGCAAGCAATTCAGGTGAGTTTGTTCTACCCATTCATCGCAAGTTGTGTGCTACGCTTGAATCTGGCTTCTGCTTCAGCCAGCTTTGCAGCATCCGAATATTGCAACTGGCGCATTTGCTCAAGGTAATGGCTGGCGCAGTCGCTGGCGGGTGATTGCAGTCGATTTTCTGCCAATGCGGCATCAAACTTTTCCACAAACGCTTTGAAGGCTTTCCTGTCTGCGACCTGCTGGCGGAACATCGTGATCTTATCATCTCTGGGAGCGATGTCTTCAAGCATATCAATGTAGACGCCTGCTGCGTATAGATAATCGGCATCAAGGTTGGCCACGATGCGGTTTTCAACTCTGTCCCGAATGTTTTCCAGACGATTCAGCGCAAGCTCTTTGTTGGCATCGTCAGCGAGATCATTCATCGCCTCAAGCATGTCTTCGTGCAATGCCGAGTAGCCTGCGGTCTGTAATCCGGTGCGACTGCTGCTTGACTGCATGGTCGGCATGGTCATGTACCAGCCTTCCGTATTCATGGGTATGTCAGACAGACGTTTGATGCGCTCCTGATTATCCAGCTTGGCGGCTTCAAGCTTTTCATCAGCGTTAGCCATAAATGAGCTAAGCAGTAGACCAACCAGCAGAATGAGAATGTAAAGGAGTGTCTGCCTTTGTTTAGGTTGGTTGAGTTGATATGCGGTGTTGTTCATGTAGAAATCTCATGTCTTGATTAACCCTCCTTGGACATTGAGATACTTGCGTTCCTGGCAAGCAAGTAAATCTATAGTACTACTTTTTCGATCGTTAATCCACAGCTTTTGGCATAGCGTTTGTAAGAATTTTGCGTGCGTCAATGTAGGAAGTGCAAACATTACTGCAGCCTGATCTGACGCAGCCTTCTCAGTAGAGATCATCACTGCTGCTCGCACATAACGATGACATCTGTCATGCCCGATTGCTGACCTGTGACACTATGCTTGCTAGATCGCTGCGCAGATAATGTGCTGCATGTTCCAGACGATCCATCCCATGTCCGCAGATACTGTCGTCAAGTGCAAAAATCTCTCATACATGTACCGGCTTCCCGGTATCCGGCGCAGCGCGGGCAAACGAAGCTGCCAGCACGCGCTGGACAATGTCTCGCTTG
>CAZHRH010000066.1:0-11869 GCA_964534475.1 uncultured Wenzhouxiangellaceae bacterium | reverse complement strand
ACAAGCATCCACCCGCTACGGCCTGCTCGGCTTTGTCTGGCTCGGCACCGGCATGCTGCTCGCCGTCGCGTTCATCAAGGTCACCTCCAGCGACCCCGATCGGCTCCCGCCCATCGAACGCGAACCCAGCTACAACCAATGGATCCCCGGCCCCCACAGCGGCCGGTACTACGTGCTCGACCCTGTCACCGGTACCCTGATCCTGGTAGGCCTTGGCACGCTGGTCAGCGCCACCACGCTTGTTCGGCGCAATCATGGTGCCTGAACCCGGCTTGTCAACTGCGGAGCCGCCAAGCCGCGCGTTCGGGGCGTTTCGCTCGGTCTCGCTCCCTCACCGTACATGCGAGTACGTTACCGGTGCGCTCGGTCGCGAAAACATCGTAATCACGAGGTCTGGGACCTCGTCGCGACGATCTGTTGATGAATAATCCGGACTTAAGGGATATGAATTCGGCTACAATCATCGCAGAGGCGATATTTGTAAATATCATACTGAAAATGGGACGAAAATCTCCTTCTAACTAGGGCCTGATCCAGGCAATGCCATGATTCCGATCATCATCCTGAACTGGAACGGTGTCGACGACACCATTGAATGCGTCGATGCGCTGCTTGCCGGTGAGGGGGTCGATTACCGTGTCGTGCTGGTCGACAACGGTTCCTCGGGCGACGACTTCGAGCGCTTACAAGCGCGTTACGCATCCAAGGAGCATGTGGAGTTGCGTAGAAACCCTGTTAATCTGGGCTTTGCTCGCGGGGTTAACGCGGTTCTGCACGATCTGCTGGATTGCCCTGAGTTCCGATCGGAATTCATCGCGCTACTCAACAACGACGCTGTTCCGGAGCCTGATTGGCTTGCAGCGTTGCTGACGATGGCTCGGTCATACAATGCCGGCGCTGTGTCCAGCAAGATGCTTCGCTACGATGACCGCAACAAGCTCGACAACGCCGGGCACGTGTTCCTGAATACCGGGGAAGTGCTGCCGCGTGGCGCCGGCCGGCCGGCTGGCGAATTCGATGCTCCGGCCGAAGTGGTCGGTGCATGCGCGGGAGCTTGCCTGTACAGTACAGCCATGCTGCGAGACATCGGTCTGTTCGATGAATTCTTCGACACCGGTTACGAGGATGTAGAACTGGGTCTGCGGGCGCTGTTGGCCGGCTATCGCCAGGTTTACGCGCCCGATGCCGTTGTCAGGCACCGCATCGGCGCATCCATTGATAAAGTTCGGGATCGGCGTTACGCGGTGCGGTTGCAGATCAACATTAATTACACCTACCTGAAGCTGATGCCGTGGCCGGTCATCGTCTGGAATACCCCGTGGATCGTCCTGAAGACCGCTGCGCTGCTGATTGTACCGCTGGTGATGGGGCGCTGGCGACTGCTGGCAGTGCAGTCGGCTGCTCTGGTGGATACAATCCGTCTGAGCGGTCGTATTACAGTGGCTCGGGGGCAGTTCCGGAAGCGGCGGATCTCCAGTCGCAAGGTGATAGCATGCCAGACCTTCTTTGCGCGCAATTACTGGAGATATTTCCGCAAATTCGTGCTCGGTCGGCAGAAAACGATTTTTGAGCGGTGACAAGCGGTGCAAAATCACAGTGGAAGCGGTCTAGCCTGGATTATTCATGATCAACTACTGCGACGCCATAAGTGCATGAATAATCCAGGCTAGGGGCCGCGAATTCGTTATGACTTTGAACAATCAGGCAATCTAATGAACGATCGAAAAGGTATTATTCTGGCCGGCGGTTCCGGCACGCGGCTGTATCCACTGACCAGGATCATCAGCAAGCAACTGTTGCCGGTCTACGACAAACCGATGATCTACTATCCGTTGTCGACGCTGATGCTTGCCGGCATTCGCGAGATTCTTGTCATCACGACACCGCACGACAAACCACTGTTCGAGGAACAGCTTGCTGATGGCAGTCAATGGGGGCTTTCGATCGATTATGCCGAGCAACCCGAACCCGAGGGCCTGGCGCAGGCCTACCTGATTGCGGCCGAGTGGCTCGCCGGTGCGCCTTCATGCCTGGTGCTCGGCGACAATATCTTCTATGGTCACGGGTTCACGTCCAGCCTGCAGAGCGCTCGGGCGCGCGGCCAGGGCGCGACAGTGTTCGGCTACTGGGTGCGCGATCCGGAGCGCTATGGCGTGGCCGAGTTCGATGACCAGGGCCGGGTCGTCGGCCTCGAAGAGAAACCCGCGAAGCCGAAATCAAACTATGCTGTCACCGGATTGTATTTCTACGACGGCCGGGCGCCGGAATTTGCCGCTGCGCTCGAACCTTCGCATCGCGGCGAACTCGAGATCACCGACCTGAACAAGCGCTATCTGGAATCTGGCGAATTGCACCTGGAACAGCTTGGCCGCGGCATTGCCTGGCTGGATACCGGCACGCATGAATCGCTGATGCAGGCCAGCCAGTTCATCGAAATCATCGAGAACCGGCAGGGCCTCAAGATCGCATGTCCTGAGGAGATCGCCTATCACGCGGGATGGATTGATGCCGAAGCAGTGCGCGAGCAGGCCCGCGTGCTCAACAAAAGCGGCTACGGCAAGTATTTGCTCGCTCTGGTCGACCAGGGTTGAAGCAAACCCTGTTCATGCCCGCAGCCGCACAACCCGCCTGGCCGCCGGAGCGCATTGCCGCCGGAGTCGTGCTGTATCATCCCGAGGTCGAGGCGTTCGCAACGATCGATACGTTGGCCAGACAGTTCGACCGCGTGTTCGTCGTCGAAAATGAATCCGCGGAGTACCAGACTATGAACCCGGCGGTCGAAGTCATTGACAATACTGTCAACCGCGGCTTGGCGGTGGCCGACAATCAGCTTTGCGTGGCGGCGCGCACGGCAGACTTCGAGTGGTTGGTGCTGTTCGATCAGGACAGCTTGATCCCTGCCGATTTCCGGCAGCACTTCGCGCAATGTTTTCATGCGCTCGAACATCCGCCGGCGCTGTTGGCGGCAAATTATTGCAGCGAATTGCTCGGCGAGCGATTTCCCGGCTATCGGTTCGAAGTTGAAGACGACGTCGCTGATCTTGTCGTCGCGCTGCATTCGGGCTCTCTGATCAATCTGGCCGTGCACGCTGAGGTGGATGGTCATGACGAGAGCCTTTTCGTCGACCACGTTGACCATGAGTACTGCCTTCGGCTGCGCCGTCGCGGTTATCGGGTGCAAGCTACGCGCGCGACATTGTTCCGGCATGAGGTCGGACAGGTGGCCTGCGCGCGGCTATTCGGTCGGGTCTGGCAAAGCGGCGGCCATTCACCGGCGCGCCGGCGTGAAGCGACCGAGGCTCTGGTTCGCGTGATCAAATCGTACTGGCGCGACGAGCCGGTCTGGTGCATGCGTATGTTGTTTTTCGAGCTGCCAAGAAGCGTCGTGGCGATGCTAGTATTGGAGCGAATGCGAGTAGCAAAACTCACGGCATTGACCGTCGGGCTTGTGCGCGGCATCTTCCGGTCCAAATTGAGCGTTTCATGAAAAAGAATCTCTGGGAACTGGTCTGGTTCCGGGCCTATGCGGACCTCAAGTCCGAGGCCTCAAAAACCTATATCGGCATCCTGTGGTGGATCTTCGATCCGTTGCTGCAGATGGGCATTTTTTATCTGGTGTTCGGGGTTGGGCTGCGCGGTGCCGGACGGACCGAGAACTTCGTCCAGTTCCTGCTTATCGGCATCATTATCTGGCGCTGGTTCGCCAGCTCGGTACAGTTCTCCTCCGGCGCTATCATGCAGAACCGCAATCTCGTGTTGCGACTGGATATCGACAAGTGGGTATTCCCGGCCACGCTGATCCTCGGCAATGCATTGAAGTTTCTGATCGCAATGGCAGTGCTTTTTGCCTTCCTGGCGTACTCCGGCATGCCGTCAACATGGCATTACCTGCAAATCCCCGCTATTCTGATGGTAGAACTGGCATTGATCTGTGGGGTGGCGTTTGTGTTGGCCGCGCTGGTGCCGTTGCTGCCCGATTTGCGAAACGTGGTCTCGCACATGCTGATGCTGATGTTCTTTCTGTCCGGGATTTTCTATGACGTTGCCGACATGCCGGAAAAATTCCAGTGGATTTTCAATCTCAATCCCATGGTGCATGTCATCAACGCCAACCGCGCGATCATGCTGCACGGCGAATCACCCGCCTGGCTTCCCCTTCTGGCAGTGCTTGGCGTCGGGCTGGTGTTGATGTGGATCGGCACCGCGCTGATGCGCTCGCTGAACGTTGTTTACGCTAAAGCACTGCAGGCTGCTCGATGAGTGAACTGATTGCCGAAAATGTTGGCGTGCGCTACAGTCTGCGCAAGGGTGTGTTCGCGCGCCGCGACAAATGGGCGCTGCGCAACGTCAGCTTCAGAATCGAGCAGGGCGATTCATTTGCCGTAATCGGGCGCAATGGCTCCGGCAAGAGCACGTTGCTGCGCGTCCTGAGCGGCGTTTTCTCACCGGACGAAGGTAAAGTAGTGAACACGCTTGGCGATGCCTCGCTGCTGACGATCAACCTGGGTTTCGTCCAGCATCTCAGCGGGCGTGAAAACGCGATCATGGCTGGGATGCTGCAGGGCAAGCGCCGCCGCGAGGTGTTGTCGCATATCGACCAAATCAAGGCGCTTTCCGGGCTCGGCGATGCGTTCGAGGATCCAATCGCAAGCTACTCCTCGGGCATGACAGGCAGGCTCGGGTTCGCCGCATCGTTCTACAACGACCCGGCGGTACTGCTGATTGACGAAGCGTTTTCGGCCGGTGATGACGAATTCAAGCAGAAGGCTGCGGCCTTGATGACCGAGAAGTTGAAGTCCGACGACATGACATTTGTGTTCGTATCGCATGCTATCAGTCAGGTGCGTCAAATGTGCAAACGCGGTATCTGGCTGGAGGAAGGCCAGATTGCCGCCGAAGGAGACGTCGAAACGATTATCGCGGCCTACCAGGAATCCCAAAAACAGCGCGCGAAAGAACAGCGCGAAGTTCTCGCGCGAAAAGCGGAATGACGATGCCACGGCAAATCGCCCATACCCTTGTAAACGCGGTATCCGAAATGATGGTAACTACTGCCAATGCCTGAATCTGGCCGTAAATCCGACAACTCCGAGCGCGCAGAATCCGATCGCGACGGTGCCGAGGTGTTGCGCCGGCTGGCCGGCCTGCAGGCCGTCGTCCGCAACCTGGACACGCTTTCCAAGAATGTGTTCGCTTCGGTCTCGTGGCGTGCCGGGCAGTGGCTCGCGAACCTGCTGCGCCGTTTCGGCATGCGCTTGCCCGCATCGACTGCTGAGACTGAAATGCGGCGCATGATCGGCGAGCTGAAGGAAATCGCCGAAATGCCGGACCTGGATCAGTCCCCCGAGCCGGACGATGTGGTGCTGGGCAAGCATTTTCGCCTTTCCGAGACCGTGCCGCGCCGCTTCCCGGCCGCACCACCGCAGCGGCCGCTGCACTGGAACCTGGCCGCTGACACCACGCGCAAGCTCACCGCGCAGCTCGAAGACTGGGCACATCGACCGGTCATCAGCATCGTTGTGCCGGTGCACGACACCAGACGCGAATGGCTGGACGCCCTGGTCAAATCGGCTCGATCCCAGCTCTACCCGCACTGGCAGCTCGTGCTGGTCGACGATGCTTCAACAAAAGCCGAAACACGCGAGGCCCTTACGGCTGCGGAGGATGACAACCGGATTCACGTCATCCGGCGTGACTCCGGCGGCGGTATTTCCATGGCAACCAATAGCGGCATCGCCGACGCCGACGGCGATTACATTGCGTTCGTCGACCATGATGACCTGCTCGAACCGGATGCGCTGCTGCAGGTTGCGAGGGCTATCGATGCCACCGATGCTGACATCGTCTACAGCGACGAGGATAAGATCGATGAGGACGGCGAGGAAAAATACGACCCGCACTACAAACCGGCCTGGTCGCCGGATCTGTTGCTGTCGCAGAATTATGTCTCTCACCTGACTGTGATCCGGCGCGCCCTGATCGGCCGGGTCGGGGGTCTGAATTCCGAGTTTGACGGCTCGCAAGACCACGAGCTGCTGCTGCGCTGTGTTGAGCACGCCAACGAGATCGTTCACGTGCCGATCGCGTTGTACCACTGGCGCGCGGTTGAAGGCTCCACGGCCCGCGAGTTCGGCGAGAAATCGTATCCGTGGGAAGCCGGAAGAAACGCGGTCGAAAAAGCACTGGCCCGGCGCGAAATCGCCGCAACAGTCGAACTGGGCGAGCGTCCCGGCACATATCGCGTAACCCGAAAGTTGGTCGGCAATCCGAAAGTCAGTATCCTGATCCCGTTTCGTGACCAGCCCCGGCTGCTCGAGCAGTGTGTACGCTCGATTCTCGAGAAAACCGAATATGATAATTACGAAATCATCGGCCTGGACAACCAGAGCCAAGAGTCGGCCACGCACCGGCTGTTGGAATCGCTTGCCGACGCCGACGACAGGGTGCGCTTCGAGCACTACGATCACCCCTTCAACTTCTCGGCCATCAACAATTTTGGCGCAAGTCTGGCCGAAGGCGAGCATCTGCTGCTGCTCAACAACGACACCGAAGTGATTGCGCCGGAATGGCTGGGCGCGATGCTGGCGCATTCGCAGCGCGAAGAGGTCGGTGCGGTCGGCGCGAAACTGCTATATCCGGACGACCGCATCCAGCACGCCGGCGCCATCCTCGGCATCGGCGGCGTGGCCGGGCACTCGCACAAGTTCCTTGACAACAGCGCCAACGGCTATTTCTCGCGCCCGCATCTTGCGCAGAACATCAGCGCTGTTACCGGTGCTTGCCTGATGGTCAAGAGGCGTTTATACGAACAACTCGAGGGTCTGGAAGAGCGCTATCTTTCCATTGCCTTCAATGACATCGACTTCTGCATCCGGCTGCGCGAGACAGGCCTTCTCAATATCTACCAACCGGCCGCGGTGCTTTACCATTACGAATCGATCTCGCGCGGCTACGAGGACTCCGACGACAAGAAGAAGCGGTTCTCGGCTGAGGTTAGGTACATGCAGCTTCGCCATGCCATCACCCTGGCAGAGGCGGACCCGTACTTCAGCCCTAATCTGAGCCCGTATTCGGAACGATTCCTCCCGAATGTAACGAAAGCACCGTCAATGCCGCAATAGTTTTGTTGAAGCCGCACGTTGCCCGAAAAGACCGGGTAAACGCCATATTGAAATTACGGAGATCTGTTCAGTGCCCCTTTTTTTCGTGCATATTCCGAAGACAGCAGGAACAAGCTTTCGTATAGGGGCGGAGCAATATTTCCGCAAGGAAAATATTGTATACGACTATGGAAAGGACTCTGATACGACTTCGGAAATAGCCCGGCAGCATTTGTACGTATCAACCCCGGATCTCTGGGCGTTCGGTCGGGCTTGTGCAGCCGGAGATGCTTCATTGGTTGGTGGTCATGTCGGGATCAGTAAATTCGTTTCGGTTTTTGGCGTGACCAACACGATTACTTTTTTGCGTGAGCCTCTGGAGCGCATGGCTTCCGAATACGAGCACTTCGTGCGAAACTATGGCTACGAGGGAAGCTTTCAGGATTTTTACTCCAGGCCGGTGATGCACAATCGCCAGAGCAAGATTCTGCACGGTGTCGATATCGAGGCTATTGGCATGTTAGGCTTGACGGGGTGCTACGGAGAAAGTCTGGAAGTGCTCAACGATTGTTATGGCATTGAAATCCCATTTCGGGAGGATAATCGGGGCAAGCGGGCGCTGAGAGAACGGCATCAACTTTCCGAGGAGGATATGGCCGAGTTCAAGCAACTCAATACGCGCGATTTTGAACTTTACAAACGCGTGACTGCATTGGTTGAAGCGCGTCTGGCCTTGTTCTATGCCGACAAGCCCTGGTCTCACGCCAGATTGGTTGCGGTAAACTCCAACCGCGTGGCTGGCTGGGCATGGTGGTCGGGAGAAGCGGATGAACCTGTAGCGGTTGAAATCTGGATCAACGAAGAACTGGTCGATACGGTGCCTGCGTTGGAGCGGCGGCCGGGTTTGTGCCACCTGATGCCGCCACGCGGCGGCTATGTGGGCTTTCATCTGCCGGTCGAACTCAAATCGGGAGACAAGGTGCGTTGCCGAGTAGCGAGGACCGGCCAGTGGTTTCCCGTCGAAAAAGCGGAAATTTTCCGTTGAGCCTGGCTCTACCGGCTCCAGCGAAGGGCGCTGCTCAGGCTCCAGAAAACGTCGCCGTTTACTTGCAATCAAATGTAGCAGGTGGAGAATATCGAATTCTTGCCGAGATCAGCGATGGTTTAACACGGTCAGCAGATATGTGACTGGACCAGTCAACGTCGTCGCAGACGCCGAACTGATCTTCGCCGATGGCTTTGAATAGCCATCGTTCGCGCACACGCTCATTCACACACTTCAACCGTCATTCCCTTACTCCATCATCATCCCGGACTCGCGCGTGCCCCATCCCACACCCTCCCCCGCTTGCGGGGCGGTTCAAGATGTATTATGAGCAGTTGGATGAGTCTGCTGTGCTGGCATGACTCACACAAACGAGTCTCCGATAAAGTCGGGGCGGTTCAGGGTGGGGGCAGATTTCCAGGGATTCTCCGGACGCTGAGTCAATGAAGAAACGAACAATGAACGACTAAACCTTGACAAGTAACCCCCAAAGTAACTACTCTACACCTATGTCTGAGACAACCACAAACCTGAAAGATGCCAAGGCGCGCCTGAGCGAGCTGGTCGACCGCGCTCATTCGGGCGAGACCATCACTATCTCGCGGCGAGGCCGGGTCGTGGCTCAACTGACGGCCAGCAAGGCTGCACGGCAACCGGTGGATATCCAAGCGCTGCGCGAGCTCACCCGGCGCCTGCCCCGAGCCGAAAAGGAAGCTGGGGAACTGATGCGTGAACTGCGCGACGAGGCTCGCTACTGACCTTCTACCTCGACACCAGCGCCCTGGTCGCCGCTCTTGGCAACGAGCAGCAAACCGAAAGCGTTCAGAACTGGTTGGGCGTCCGGGGAGCGTGCGAGCTGCACATCAGCGACTGGGTCATCACCGAATTTTCCAGCGCACAGTCACTCAAGCTACGCACCGGCCAGATACAGCCCAAACACCGCGCCGAATGCCTGGCGGCCTTCGCCCGGCTGGTGGAGCAAAGCCTGATCGTCCTGCCGGTCACCAGCGCCAACTTTCGCACCGCCGCCAGACTGGCCGACCAGCACCATAGCGGCCTGCGTGCCGGAGACGCCCTGCACCTTGCGGTCTGCGCCGACCACGGCATGCGACTGGTCACCCTGGACGACACTTTTGCAGCCGCCGCCGAAACAAACGCTACCCCGGTCCTGACAGCCGCAACCATGCGTCGCTGATGGAACTTTGTGACGTTCTCGCGCAGGTGGGCGCTACGCCGCCGACGGAGACCGATGTCGATTAAATACGAATTGATCAGAAGTTCCCTAGTGGAGCGATGTCAACGACTTTTTAGCCGTCGAAGTTCCGGAGGTTCTGGGCTTCATGACTGATGGAGAAACCTATGAGCAGGCTGTAGCAAACGCTCGGCAGGTCATTGATGAGTGGATTAAAACGGTGAAAGAGCTTGGTCGTCCGATCCCGGAGCTGAGAGGTAGGCTGTTGTATGCAAAAACTTAACCGTAACTCATTGTTTCTTAAAGGAACCCGTAGTTTTTCCTGAACCCTGAACCCGTGTCCCCAAAACCTTGACCAACCCGCAGAAAGTGGCCGCTATGCGGACACAACAGATTTCTGTGACCGAAAATGACCGTCTCAATCCGCGAACTGTAAGCCCATCTCTCGCAATACCTGGCCGAAGCTCGTGCCGGCAAGGTGATTCGGGTCACCTCCCATCGTACGGAAATCGCGCACAGCATCGGCGTGCCTGATACGCAGGATGACGATCTGGAGCGCCTGCTGGCCACCGGACAAGCCCACTGGCGCGGCAGAAAGCCGGCCGGGGCTCAAATCAGAATCAGTGAACAGGGCGAACCACTGTCATCGATCGCGCTCAGGGAGCGTGGGTGATTCTGTTGATCAGCCGCCATCCGGAACATCCGTTGCGCGCACTGGATGCACTGCACTTGGTGCAGGCCGTGCAGGCGGAAATTCAACTCATCGCCACCGCGGATGCGGTGATGGCCGATGCGGCGACCAGCCTGGGCCTTGAAGTTGCAAGATTTTAAAAGCGACCCGTACCCAGAAAACGGAAAACAGAACCGTTCTTTTACGAAGCCGAAGGCGAGACCTTTGACGTTGCTTTTGACTTTCAACCAAAAAACCATCCCGCTGTAGGAGGGCGCTCCAAGGCCCGACCAGGCATTTCTGATGTCCGCGGCCCGAATAACGAATCGTTCGTTTCCCGTAAATCATGTAAAATAGACCAGTCAATAGACTAGATTGGGAATTATCATTATGAACCCTGAAATCGGCGCCTACGACGCCAAGACCAAATTGCCGGAACTCTTGCGCCAGGTGCGTGAGGGGCACCGTTTCACCATCACTCACCGTGGAAAGGCGGTCGCAGAGCTTGTGCCCGTGGGCCGTGCCGACAGCCATGACAACTGTGAGGCGGTCGCAGCCATGCGCGGCCTGACCAGAATCAAGGGCGTAGATGTCGCCGACCTGCAAGGCTGGATTGCCGAAGGCCGTCGATGAATGTGGTGCTGGATACCTCCGCCGCTCTGGCCTGGATGTTCGAGCGCACAGATCCAGCCGAAATTGCTTTGGCCGATCAGCTGCTCGATAACATCGCAGCCCTGTCCGCGCGTGTGCCCAGCCTCTGGCATCTCGAAGTTGCCAATGCCCTCTTGGTCGCCGAGCGGCGTGGTGTCGTAAAAGAATCCTAAGTGACTGACTATCGGCAGCGCCTGACCCGCTTGCCGATCATGACGGACGACATCGAAGTCTCGGCGCGCCAGGAAATGATCATGGCCCTGGGCCGGCAGTTTCAGTTGACCGCCTACGATGCCACATATCTGGAGCTGGCGCTGCGCACGGGATCGACCCTGGCCACCTTCGACACCAGACTCGCCGCCGCCATGCGAGAGGCAGGCGGAAAAATCTACGATTCGCCTGAGTGAACCTGAACCGAAACCGGAGTTCTACGAAGCCGCAGGCGAGACCTTTGCCTCTGATTGCCGAACCCGTAAAACGGCAAACGGAACCGTTTTTTACGAAGCCGAAGGCGAGGCCCTGACCACTGATCCCTAAACCCTAAACCCTGAACCCTGAAACCGACGCCTTTATGCCCTACCATTCCTTCGAAGACCTTGACGTATGGAAGCGGGCCTGCCGTCTGGCGGTCCGGATCTACGTGGAATTGAAAGGCTGTCGCGACTATGGGCTGAAAGACCAGATGACCCGCGCCGGCGTGACGGTCGCCACGAACATTGCCGAAGGCTACGAACGCGGCTCAAGCAAGGATTTTATCCGGTTCCTCAATATCGCCAAGGGATCGGCAGCCGAGCTTCGAACGCAGCTCTACATAGCCGAGCAGATCGGCGTGATCGGGATGCAGCAGGGCAAGGACCTGGTAACAGAAACAATCGTGATCGGCAGAATGCTCCAGAAACTGGCCGACAGCCGCCGCGACCAGGTACGTGAGGACGATGAAAGCTTGAGCCCCGACATCCTCAACCTGATTTCAGCCATTGATCCAGACAGGGGCGTATAAGATTCAGGTTCCTTGGTTTTCACCTGACCCCTAAACCCTAAACCCTTGGTTTGACCTTGACGTTGCAGGCGTTGCATGCAACCATAATGGTTGCCTTGGATGACACTGGATAAACCCATGAGCTCAATCACGATCAAGAATATTCCGGAACAATTGCTTGCCAGGGTCCGGGAGCGGGCGGCTGCCGAGCATCGCAGCGTCAACAGGGAAT
>CAZHRH010000065.1:0-11882 GCA_964534475.1 uncultured Wenzhouxiangellaceae bacterium | reverse complement strand
ATTGGCACTCTTTCAGGTGCAACAGTGACAATTGGATTAGTGTAAACAGGCCCTATATGTGAGCATTCGTGTCAGATCAAAGTCAGCATGGCAAAAAGACAGCGCCGCAGCAAATCTAACGAGCGTGGCCGGGTGCGCATTATTGGCGGTGCCTGGCGTGGTCGCAAACTCAGTGTGGCCGACACTGAAGGCCTGCGGCCGACCTCAGATCGAGCACGCGAGACCCTGTTTAACTGGTTACAGCCCCACCTGCCGGGCGCACATTGTCTGGATCTGTTCACCGGCTCCGGGGCGCTGGGATTCGAGGCGCTGTCGCGAGGTGCAGCCAGCGCGGTGATGCTGGAACAATGCTCCGATGTGGTGGTCAGATTAATATCGCAGCAAGCAGCCCTGCAGGCTGAATCTCTGCAGGTTGTCTGTCACGATGCACTGGCCTGGCTGCGCGCGGCAGACATCAGACAAAAATTTGATCTGGTATTCATCGATCCACCCTGGCAACTGCAATGCCATCAGCAGGTGCTGGCATCTCTGCTGACGCGGGACTGGCTAAAAGCAGATGCGCTGGTCTATGCAGAACTGCCGACCCGGTCTGAGCTGCACCTTGACGCCACATGCTGGTTGCCGCTGCAGCAGAAAACCATTGGCGAAGCACAGCTTTTGCTGCTGCAGGTTAAAAAAAATGCCATCTCGCTGTAATCAAGCCGTCATCTGCTTGGTCTTGTTGCTCGAGTCGTTATCTTCTAATGACTCAACCTCTGACTCTAACCCCTCATTGGCGGTCCTCGCGACCGCCTTTTTTATGCCGGCCGGTGATCGACGCTGCCATCGTCTGTGTCACGCTATAATGCGCAGATGAACACCGTCACTGACATCCATGCGGTTGCAGGTGAGCTCGATTACGGCGTTGCGGTTTACCCGGGCACCTTCGATCCGGTCACCAACGGCCATGCCGATCTGGTGGCACGCGCTGCACGCCTTTATGATCGTTTGATCGTGGCCATTGCCGAAAGCCCGCACAAAAAACCTTCGCTGTCGCTGGCGCGCCGCATCAAGTTGAGCCAGACCGTGCTGGCACATCTGAACAATGTCGAAGTGGTTGGATTTGACTGCCTGCTGGCCAGTTTTGTGCAGCAGCGCGGTGCCGGTGTGCTGCTGCGCGGTCTGCGCGCGGTATCGGATTTTGAATACGAATTCCAGCTTGCCAGCATGAACCGACAACTGAACCCGGATGTGGAGACGGTGTTTCTCACCCCCGATACCGAATACAGCTTTATTTCCTCATCCTTGGTGAAAGAGGTTGCCAGACTCGGTGGAGATGTGTCGAAATTTGTGCATCCTGAGGTTAAGCAGGCCTTGCACGAAACCTTTAACAGTTAATTCCTTCTGGAGCATTATGCTAACTGCATTTAAATCACGATCTGCCATGTCCGTTTCCATCCTGCCAGCTACGGTGGTGTTCCTGATCATGTCGTTGCCGGGCAGTTTGCTGGCACAGCCGGCGCAGCAGCCAGGCACAGCAGCCGTGGCTTCGGCACATTATCTGGCCTCCGAAGCCGGCCATGAAATCATCAGCGCCGGTGGCAACGCCTTTGATGCCGCGGTTGCGATCAGTGCTGCATTGGCGGTGGTGGAACCGTCTTCATCGGGTATCGGTGGCGGTGGTTTCTGGATGTTGCATCGAAGCAGCGACAACATGCAGGTGATGGTCGATGGACGCGAAATTGCGCCGGCGGCGGCAACTGCCGATATGTATCTGGATGATCAGGGTGAAGTCAATCGTGATCTGGCCGTCAACGGCCCGCTGGCGGCGGGCATTCCCGGGCATATCGCCGGCATCGCCCACATTGCCGACAAGTATGGCAAATTGTCTTTGGCAGAAAGCCTGCAGCCGGCCATCCGACTGGCCACGCAGGGTTTCCCGGTGGATGAAAAATACCACACGCTGATGCGCTATCGCGCCGATGTCATCAGGCGCTGGCCTGCTGCCGGCAAGGCCTTGCTGGTCGCTGGCGAAGTACCGGAAATCGGCACCACCATCAAGCTGCCGGACCTGGCGAAAACCCTGCAGATGGTGGCGGAAAACGGTCCGCAGGCGTTCTACACCGGTGAGTTTGCCGCCCAACTGGTACGTGGAGTGCAAGCTGCCGGTGGCATCTGGTCGCAGGATGATCTGGCCGCTTACCAGATCAAGGAACGCGCGCCGATCAGTCTGGAATATCAGGGCTATCGTATAGTTACCGCGCCACCGCCATCATCGGGAGGGGTGGCGCTGGCGGAAATGCTCAACATCATCGAGCCCTACAATATCGCCAGCCTTGACCGGGTCGGACAGGTACACCTGCTGGTCGAAGCCATGCGTCGGGCCTACCGCGATCGCGGCATTTATCTGGGCGATCCCGATTTTGTTGACATGCCAATCCGGCAGCTTACCAGCCGCGATTATGCCGCCGGTCTGCGTGCTTCGATACGCTTGGATCGCGCCACCGACAGCGACATGCTGGCCGGATTTGCCGATTCACCCAAGGGTATGGATACCACGCATTTCTCGGTGCTGGACGCTGCTGGCAACATGGTCGCGGCGACCCTGACCGTGAATCTGCCCTACGGCTCGGGGTTTATGGTGCCAGGCACCGGCTTTCTGCTCAACAACGAGATGGATGATTTCTCCGCCAAACCGGGTGAGCCGAATGCCTTTGGCCTGCTCGGCTACACCGCCAATGCGATCGAGCCGGGCAAGCGCATGCTCTCCAGCATGACGCCGAGTTTTGTGTTCGGCAAAGATCTCCAGGCAGCGCTGGGTACGCCAGGCGGCAGCCGCATCATCACCATGGTGCTGCTGGGCATACTGGACATGATCGCCGGTAATGAGCCGGCAAGCTGGGTGTCACTGCCGCGTTTTCATCACCAGTACCGACCTGATGTCATCAGCATCGAGCCGGATGCGTTCAGCACAGAATTGATCGAGCAACTGCAGGCCAAGGGCCACAAGGTTGAGGCCCGCGACAGCACCTGGGGCAACATGCACGGCGTGTTGTGGCAACACCAGGACAATGCCGTCAGTGCCGGCAGTGACCCTCGCTGGCCGTCGGGTCGAGCGGTGGTCAGATAAATATGATGTCAGTCGGGTAAAACCGGCGTTCGACTCGCGCAGCGGCGCGCCCCGAATCGGCTATCTCAAACCGTTCGGGGCAAGCTGTTCGGGGCTTTTTATTTGCCTGCCACTTTCGCCCAGCTGTCGCGCAAGCTCACGGTACGGTTCAGCAGCGGCTGCTCCGGCGTGCTGTCGGGGTCAATGGCAAAATATCCGGTGCGCTCGAACTGCACCTGATGGCCGGCCGGCTGTGTTGCCAGTTCCGGCTCTATCATGGCATCTTCAATGGTGACCAGTGACTCCGGGTTCAGATACTCGATAAAATCGGTGTCGCGATCAGCGGTCGGGTTGGCAACGTTAAACAGCCGATCGTACAGTCGCACCGTGGCCTGCTGGCCGTGGCTGGCAGAGACCCAGTGGATGGTGCCCTTGACCTTGCGCCTGGCGCCGGGCAGCCCGGACATGGTGTCAGGATCAAAACTGCAGAGCAGATGATCGATGCTGCCATCGGCAGCTTCCACCACCTCGTCACAGCGGATGATAAAGGCATTGCGCAGACGCACTTCACCGCACGGCTTGAGGCGAAAGAATTTTTTCGGCGGATCGAGCATGAAATCGTCCTGCTCGATATACAGCTCGCGGGACAGGGCGATGCGCCGCGTGCCCATCTCCTCACGCTGCGGATGCAGCGGCACATCCAGCCAGCGGGTTTCGTCTGCCGGGAAATTGCTGAGGATGATTTTCAGCGGTCGCAGCACCGCCATGCTGCGCGGCGCGCGCTCGTTGAGTTCATCGCGCACAGCGTTTTCCAGCACGATCATGGGGATGATGCTTTCGGATTTGGACACACCAACCGACTCCCAGAAGCGGCGGATCGCCATGGCCGGATAACCGCGTCGGCGCAAGCCGGCCAGTGTCGGCATGCGCGGATCGTCCCAGCCATCGACGTGACCTTCTTGCACCAGCCGTTTCAGGCGGCGTTTGCTGAGTACCGTGAAATCAATGTTGCCGCGCGCAAATTCGATCTGCTGCGGATGACAATCGATACTGATGTGCTCCAGCAGCCAGTCATACAAGGGCCGGTGATCCTCGAATTCCAGCGTGCACAGTGAATGCGTGATGCCTTCGATGGCATCGCTGATGCCGTGGGCAAAATCGTAGGTCGGATACACACACCACGCATTGCCGGTGCGGTGATGCGCAATCTTGCGGATACGATACAGGATCGGGTCACGCAGATTGATGTTCGGCGCGGCCATGTCGATTTTAGCGCGCAAGGTATAGGTACCATCGGCAAACTCACCTGTGCGCATGCGCCGGAACAGATCCAGGTTTTCGGCGACCGGACGTTCGCGATCAGGGCTTTCCCGGCCGGGTTCGGTCAGCGTGCCGCGATACTCGCGCATCTGCTCGGGGCTCAGGCTGTCGACATAGGCCAGGCCCTGCTCGATCAGCTCACAGGCAAAGCGGTAGAGTTGCTCGAAGTAATCGGAAGCATGCTGCAGCGACTGCCAGTCAAATCCCAGCCAGCGCACGTCTTCCATGATGCGCTCATAGTAAAGCGCTTCTTCGCGCTCCGGGTTGGTGTCGTCAAAGCGCAGATTGGTGCTGCCGCCGAACTCCTCTGCCATGCCGAAGTTGATGCAGATGGACTTGGCGTGGCCAATGTGCAGAAAACCATTGGGCTCGGGTGGAAAGCGGGTGATGACGCGACCGTCATTTTTGCCGGCAGCAACATCCTCGCGGATGCGGTTGCGGATGAAATGGGCCACAACGCTGTCGTTCTGAGCGCCATGTTCTGGCTTGCTGGAATCGTTTCGGCTGGACATGAACTATTGGCAATTTGCAGGTTAGCACTGTATTGTAGCCGTGGCCGCAGGCAATGACCACATTCTGGCTGACACAACCAGGCAAGTCTTTCAGCGCAGCAACTGATCGCGGCACACGACGCTTTGCTGTGATGACATGATCGACAGCACAAAGCCATTCAGGATCACTTAATCAACAATGAATTCAGAGCAGTCATCAAAAACCGCCGACGCTAAACGGCTCAGTCTCAACAGCCGCATACTGATCGGTCTGGGAGCCGGCGTACTGATCGGTCTGATTTTGCGCGCTATCGAAGCCGACTGGGTCAATGCCTGGCTGATCGAAGGCGCGTTCCAGATCGCCGGGCAACTGTTCATCAATGGTCTGCAGATGCTGGTGGTGCCGCTGGTGCTGGTGTCATTGATTACCGGCGTCAGCGCGCTGGGTGATCCGTCGCGGCTGGGGCGCCTTGGCGGCAAATCCATCTTGCTGTATCTGCTCACCACCGCCGTGGCGGTATCGCTGGCCCTGTTCGCCGGGCTGGTGGTGCGTCCGGGCGATGGCGTGGAACTGCAGGGCGATGCCAGCTTCAGCGCCGAGGAAGCCCCCTCGCTGACCGAAGTGATCATTCAACTGGTGCCGAAAAATCCGATCAATGCCATGGCCGAAGGCAACATGCTGCCGATCATCGTGTTTGCCTTGCTCATCGGTATCGCCATCACCATGGCCGGCAGCGCCGGTGAGCGCACGCGGCGCTTTTTCGATGACTTCAATGTGGTCATCATGAAGCTCGTTACCATCGTCATGCACTTTGCCCCGTATGGTGTTTTTGCGCTGATTGCGCGCCTGACCTTTACCCTGGGCGGCGAAGTGTTTGCTAATCTGGCGGTCTACATTGCCCTGGTACTGGTCATGCTGCTGGTGCAGATGTTGGTCACCTATCCGACGCTGTTGATGCTGTTCACGCGCCTGCATCCGCTGCAGTTTCTCAGCAAGATGCGCTCGGCCTGGCTGTTTGCATTTTCTACCGCCAGCAGCAATGCCACCATCCCGGTGACCATGACCACGCTGGAAAAGCGCATGGGCGTGCACAATTCGGTGGCTTCGTTCACGGTGCCGCTGGGCGCGACCATCAATATGGACGGCACCGCCATCATGCAGGGGATTGCCACTGCGTTCATCGCCCAGGCCTATGGGGTGGACTTGAGCCTGGGGCAATACCTGACCGTGATTCTGATGGTGATCATGGCCTCGATCGGCGCCGCCGGTGTACCCGGCGTGGGCATCATACTGCTCGCCACCGTGCTCAAGCAGGTGGGGTTGCCGGTGGAGGGCATCGCCATGATTCTGGGCGTGGACCGCATTCTTGATATGGCGCGCACCGCGGTCAATATCACCGGCGATGCCATGGTCTCAACGGTGGTGGCAAAGTCAGAAAACGAGCTGGATATTGATACTTACCACGATCCGGATGCCGGTATAGAGATAGAGCGCGACCATTGAATACACTTGGCATTGCAGGCGCACAGCATCTATTCCAGCAAGGCCTGCAAGGTCATGGCCGCATGCCGTGCATGCGGGATAACAATGCTGCCACCCACCATCAGCGCCACACTCATGGCTTCATCAATTTCAGCTTTGCCGTGACCTTCTTCCACGCAGCGTTGCAGATGGTAGTCGATACAATCGTTGCAGCGCAGCACCATGGATGCCACCAGCCCCAGCAATTCCTTGGTTTTGACATCTAGAGCGCCTGCGCCATAGACCGTCTTGTCCAGCCCCATAAAGCGTTTGATGGCCAGTGATTCGGTGTCCAGCAGGGCCTCGTTGCCGGCTTCGCGACGTTGCTGAAATGCCTTGATAGTTTCCTTGCTCATGAATTTGTTGGCCGTGCTTGCGTAGTAAATTTAGTCCTTCTTGCTCAGCACTGAGGGCTGATGGCTCAGTGCTGAGGGATCAGGGCATGATCATGCGTGATGTTTGCGGCGGCGGCTTGCGTCGCTGGCTGGTTTGTTCATACACATGGGCGATCCGGATCAGTTCGACTTCGGAAAACGCTGTGCCCATAAACGACAAACCGACCGGCAGATGGTGGATAAAACCCATCGGCACGGTAATGTGCGGGTAGCCTGAAATCGCCGCGAAAGTGGAGCTGCCGCCACTGCCGGCATCGCCGTTGATCTTGTCGATACTCCATGCGGCACCGCGGGTGGGTGCGATCAGGGCATCAAGCTCATGCTCAGACAGCAGATCATCAATCGCACTGCGCGTGATGCGCGTCAATGCCGCCACGGTTTTGCCGTATTGTGCATCGTCAAAATCAATCAGCGCCGCCGATTGCTCGAACAGTTCCTGGCCGAACCAGCTCAGTTCGCGTTCGGCATTGGCCTGGTTGAAGGCGATCAATGCGTCCAGATCAGCCGCCTGTGGCGGCACTTCCGGCAGCTCGGCCAGGTAAGCATTCAGATCGCGCTTGAAGTCATGTTTCAAGGTGTTAAGGTAATTGCTGAAGTGAGCCTGTTGACCTTCCGTCTCGGCGAAAGCCAGCTCATCAATGATCACAGCACCGGCGCTTTTCAGATCGGCAATGGCCTGCTCGAACAGGGCATCGACCTGCGCATGAAAACCGGCGTTGCCGCGCAGCACGCCGATGCGCTTGTCCTTGATGTTGAGCTGCTCCAGGCGACGGCTGTAATCAATGCCGAAAACACCTTTGGTCAACGCATAGCTGGTGCTGGCATCGGTTTCATCATAACCGGCCATGGCGGTCAGCAGCACGGCGGCATCGTGCACGCTGCGTGCGATCGGCCCGGCAGTGTCCTGGCGATGTGAAATCGGCACAATGCCGCTGCGGCTGATCAGCCCAATGGTGGGCTTGATGCCGACCACGCCATTGATGCTGGCCGGGCAGGTCACAGAACCGTCGGTTTCGGTGCCGATGGCCAGCAGCGACATATCAGCCGCCACCGCCACCGCCGAACCTGAACTGGAGCCGCACGGCGTCTTGTTCAGATCATACGGGTTGCGCGTCTGGCCAGCGACTGCGCTCCAGCCGGAAGATGAGCGGGTGGAGCGAAAGTTTGCCCACTCGCTGAGATTGGCCTTGCCCAGGATCAGCGCACCGGACGCGCGCAGCTTTCTGACGATGGCGGCATCACGGCCGGTATAGTTGTTCTGCAAGGCCAGTGAACCTGCCGTGGTCGGCATTTTCTCGCGCGCTTCGATATTGTCCTTGAGCAGCACCGGAATGCCATGCAGCGGGCTGCGCACGTTGCCGGCGGCGCGCTCCTGATCCAGTGTTTTTGCCTGCGCCAGCAGATCCGGATTGATATTGATGACGGCGTTTAACTGGTCATTTCTGCTCTCGATCTGCTGCAGATAGTAGCTGGCCAGCCTGACTGCAGTTAAGCGATCATCGGCCATCGCCTGCTGCGCGGCTTCGATGCTGATTTCAGTTAACGACATGGATTGGCTGCTGGCAGGCTTGTCGGAAGCCGCATCCGCTTGTTCACCGCGAGCCTGCAGGTGGAACAGAAAAAAACCGCTTGTAACCAGCAGCAGAGTCAGTCGCAGTTTACATAAACCTTGCATATTTCGACCTCCTGCAATGGCACCAAAGTGGGTCATAAACTATTCAGTTGCAGTATATCCTCAGTCAGTTGCTGTACGCCAAGATCGTCGCGCTGCAGCAGGCGCACCTGATGCTGCCGATCAAAAGCGAAAATGGCCGAACTGTGGCTGACGTTGTAATTGCCGTCGCTGTCTGGTTCATCGTAACCATAGGTAATGCGGTAACGACGGGTGAGTTGTTGCAGTTGCTTCTGCGTGCCGGTCAAGCCGATCATGCGCGGGTGAAATGCGTCGGTGTATTGCTGCAGTTGCTGTGACGTGTCGCGATCCGGGTCGACGCTGACAAACAGAATCAGCGTGCGCTGCTGCACTGCATCCGGCAATCTGCGCACGGCCGCGGCCAGCTTGGCCAGTGCGGTGGGACAGATGTCCGGGCAATAAGTGAAACCGAAATACATCAGCACCGTGTTACCGGCGTAGTCAGCGGCTGTCACCTGCTTGCCGTTTTCGTCGGTGAGCTCGAAAGTCAGCTCCGGCATCAGACCACTGATGTCCTTGCCGTGCCAGTCCAGCTCGGATGTACAGCCTGCCAGTGCAGCCAGCAGCATTACTACAAACAGGTATTTCATTGCGGCTGCACCGGCACGACTGTGAACGGCACCTCGATGGTTTTTGGCTGGGCATCTGTATCGACAAAACTCAGCACCACCTGCGCTTCATCGCCGATGCTGAGATCACGCTTTTTCTGCATCATCATCAGGTGCAGCCCGCCAGGGGCGAAATCAATGGTATCACCAGCCGGTATCGAAACCGCCTCGGTCTGTTCCTGCATTTTCGACTGTCCATTGCTGACGATGGTGGCATGGATCATGATGCGAGCAAAGGCCTCGCTGCTGGCGCCGAGCAACTGCAAATCGCTGTCACCGGCATTGTGGATGGTGAAATAACCGGCCAGCGGGCGGTCACCCGGCAGCAAGCGTATGCGCGGGTTGTCGATGCGCAGCGCGGTATCCGGCTGCATGTTCACCGACCAGAACCAGCCGCCGATAAGCAAAGCCAGCAGTAACATCACGGCGAGTATTTTTTTCATCATCTTCTGACTCTCATTGTGCGGCGTAGTGCGGTGCGGATCGTGCCGGCGCGTGCAGCATGAAGCGCAGCAGCACCAGTGCCGCGATCACGCTCATCATCGCCGCCGGTATCCATGTTAACAGGCCACCCAGTTGCTGATCGGCGAGCGGCTCCAGCGGCCAGGCGCGCCCGCACACGGCATAGACATCAAACCAGACCTGCTCACTGAAGGCCAGCCGCGCGCCGAGGATGATCTGCGGTGGCATGATCGCTGCCAGCAGCAGTATGCGCAAGCCGTAACCCAGCCGCGGTGTGATACCGCGCTGACCATGCTCCAGCATCAACCACCAGAACAGCAATCCGTCCAGCGCCATGGACCAGTTCATCAGCCAGTACAGGCGCTGGTTGAGCATGGCATCAAAATGAATTTCCGGCGTCAGCCAGAAGTAGATCAGGCCGACGAACAACAAGCAGGCTACCGCCGGATGCTGCAAAAAAGTATAAATACTGCGCCACCATTGCTGCAGTAAGCGACGCTGCTGCAACCATGCGCTGATATCTGCTGGCAGGCCTGCAGCAAGCACCGAAGCAGGTGCCGACAGGGCGATCAGAAACGGTGCCAGATGATGCAGCACCAAATGCTGGCCGCGATGAACAAAAAACATGTACTGCGACCAGTATTCAAAATGTGTCTGTGTCACCAGATACATCAGCAGCACGCCGATAACGAATGCGGAGACACTGCCGACATGCGGTTGTTGCCTGCTGCGACGCAAGCCCCGAAAGTACAGCCACAAACTGCCCCACACGCTGATCTGCACCAGCAGGCTGAACTCCCAGGGAATAAAAAATGCCAACCAGTCGGTCATTGCAGATGCCATGGATACAGCACATTATTATAGCGCTGCGCTGATTTGGATGACCGCGACAGGCGGCGGGCAGGCACCACCAACTCGGCCTGACCGCTTCAGGCCGTCATGTTGTCCTGCAGACTTGCTCAGTCAGCGTGCCATTCGAACTGGCTGAAAGCCTCATCCACCGGCGTTTGGGTGATGTGGTTACTGTAGTTGGACAGGGTTTTATGCGCCACGCCGAGGATGACATCCAGCACGTTGCGCTGGTCAAAACCGGCCTGCAGAAAAGCCTCCACATCGGTCTCGGATACCTCGCCTCGCTTATCCACCACCTTGAGTGCAAAATTGCGCAAGGCGTTCAGGCGGGCATCCGGCAGCTCCATGTTGTCGCGCAATGCCTGAATGATCTCATCAGGCACACCGTCTTGTTTTGCCAGCCCAGTGTGCGCCGGCACGCAGTAGTGACACTGATTGGCCACGTTGATGGTCAGCCACAACACGTGCTTCTCATTGGTTGACAGACTGGTCGCAAGGAACAGCCTGGTCAATGTCTGGTAGGCTTCCAGCGCCTGCGGCGATGCTGCCAGCACGGCGTGCAGGTTGGGGATCATGCCAAAACTCTGCAGCGAGCCCTGCAGCAGTGGTTTGGATTCTTCCGGCGCGCTGTCGACATTGTGCAACGTGTACTTGCTCATAAATACCTCTCCATCGATAACAGTTGTTTGTGGGGGTGGTTGTATCTTAGCTTGGGGGTGATTGTTGCCATTCAAGACCGCTATCTGCGCCGATAGATCACACCAGACCGCAACTGCAAGCAGCCTGTCGGATTGAACCAATCGTCGCGAAGGATAGCCGGTTGGTGTTAGTTTTTTGGTCTTTTGAGGCGAATAGTGAGCCTATGCAACGATGAAGAGCGGGAAAGCTGGCCGATTTCGGCTTTTCCGCAGTAGGTCAGCGCTAAGTCCGACCGGCGGCTAGCCGCCGGTTATTGACTTTGCCGACGACAGCGGTTGTATAATATACGGCTTGCTGTACACACCACATACGGCCAGGTAGCTCAGTTGGTAGAGCAGCGGACTGAAAATCCGCGTGTCGGTGGTTCGATTCCGCCCCTGGCCACCACTTTCCCCATAACGCTTGTATCAAATTGAGGCGTAGCAGCTTTGATCTGGTTGCCGTGTTTCTGGCGAAATCGAACCTGTTAATTGATGGTGGTTCGAAGGTCATGGCCATCCCTGGCCCTGATCAGCGGGCTTATGCCCTGCGGACCAGCCTAGCGGCTGTCCAAAAACGCTCCCGGCGTTTTTAGTCCGCCCCTGGCCACCATACTTATGCTCGTCATCAATCTCGATTCAAGGCTTTGAAGCATTGTTTAAGTTGTGTGCAGGGCGAAATCGAACCGTCTTATTGATGGTGGTTCGAAGGTCAGGGCCATCCATGGCCATGTTCCTTGGGCTGGTACCCTGCCCACCAGCCTATGGCTGTGC
>CAZHRH010000064.1:6062-12124 GCA_964534475.1 uncultured Wenzhouxiangellaceae bacterium | reverse complement strand
AGCAAAACAGAATACTGCTGTGCTGAGCTGCCTTGCAGTAACTCATCGGCATCATCGCAGTGGTCCAGATACAGCCCGGCATAACCGAACTTGATCAGACCCAGCGCGCGCAGTGTCACTGCACCACACAGCTCAAGCTGGCCGCTGGCAGTGCTGATGCGTTGAGGCAGATCGCTTTTTTCCAGCGCAAGTGCCGGAAATGCCATGCTGAACAGCAGCAGACAGAACATGGATTTGCGCAAGCCTGTCGTTATCGCCGGAGATTTCTTCATAACTTGTTCCTCACTCGATGCAGCATGCCGCCAATGAACGGCAGATTGCTGTAAAAACCGTCGTTGGAGTCCCAGAAATCCTGGTGCATGACGATTTTGCCGTCGCTGTTGAAGCGCAGGTGGGACATGCCCAGCGAGCGCGACTCGATGTCCTTGCCGGCCGCCTTGAAAGCAAAATCCATCACCCAGCGCACGTAGACATCCTCGCCATCCTGGGTATGTGACAGTACTTCGACCGAGCTGGCGGTCACGGTTTCACCGGTTTCCTGCAGATAGGGTGCCAACTCTTCAATACTGCGCAGGGTTTTGAAGGTGTCGTTAAAATACAGCTTGTCGGCATACAGCGATTCCACCTGCTGACGCAGGTCGGCTACGGTAAAATCGCCCAGCGTGGCGGCAAACTGCTCCACGCCCTTGTTGATCAGATCGCTGTCGGTGACGCCATGATGCTCCTGCAGTGCCTGTAGATAGTCATCAACGTAGTAGCTTTTAACCTGTTTACTCGCGCAACCAAATAACATAAGACTTGCTCCTGTAATCAGTACCAGTGTGCACAAGCCGCCTGCGAGCAAACCACGCAGGAAACTTTGCCGGGTTGAATTTGTTGGTTTCTCGTGATCTTCGTTTTGATATGATTTAGCCATGGTTTATCTCTTCAACATTGTGCGCCTCAACATTGTGCGCCGGGTGATGCTGCATTGCAGTTGTTTACTGTCATGACGATACAGCACTGGAGCGCTGGTGGCTGCAGCAAAGCCTGTTTTGATGCATCTGCTACGATTGAGCAGGCGAAGCCATGGTTTCCAATTCGAGCATCGTGCCAAAGGCAATAGGACCAATCACTTGCTGAAACGTTTGCGCAAAGCGCTATTCATTTGGCTTGACAACAATCATCATCAGCCGGTCAGTGCTGATGAGGATGTTCGTCGCATCGACCTTGTGCGGATTTTGCCGTTCATTGCGCTGCATCTCATGTGCCTCGGGGTGTTTGTTGTCGGCGTAAGCTGGTTTGCCGTGCTGTTTGCATTGTTTACCTACCTCATGCGCATGTTTGCCATCACTGCGTTCTACCATCGCTACTTTGCCCATCGCGCGTTTCGCACCAGTCGGCCGGTACAGTTTCTGTTTGCCATGCTGGGCGCAACCGCAACCCAGCGTGGCGCTTTATGGTGGGCGGCACATCATCGCACCCACCATCGCCATTCCGACAGCGAGCACGATCCGCACACGCCCCAACAGGGTTTTTTCTGGTCGCACATGGGCTGGTTTCTCAGCCGCAAGCACGTGCATACCGATGCCGACAGCATCCCGGATCTGATGCGCTTTCCGGAATTGCGCTGGCTGGATCGATTTGATCTGCTCATGCCGGTGCTGTTTGCCGCCGGCATTTTCCTGCTCGGCGGCTGGCTGGAGAGCGCGGCACCGCAGCTTGGCACCAGTGCCGGCCAGTTGCTGATCTGGGGCTATTTTGTTTCCACTGTGGTGTTGATTCACGTCACCCTGATGATCAATTCCATCGCCCACGTGTGGGGACGAAGGCGCTACCAGACCGATGACCACAGCCGCAATAACTGGCTGCTGGCGCTGCTGACTCTGGGTGAGGGCTGGCACAACAACCACCACCATTTTCCCGGCAGTGCGCGGCAGGGTTTTTACTGGTGGGAGATCGATATCAGCTACTACCTGCTCAAGTGCATGTCCTGGCTGGGGCTGGTGAGCGAACTCAAGCCGGTGCCGGAGGCGATCCGGGACAGTCGCGGTATGCGCCAGCGTGTACGTAACAACGGCTGAACTGCAGGCGCATGTCCGCAGCACCGCACGTGGCCGTCATCGGCGCAGGCATTGCCGGCATGTACGCCGCCTGGCGGCTCGATGCACTCGGCTACCAGGTCAGCCTGTTCGAACGTCATGGCCGCTTGGGCGGGCACACCGACACTCACCGCATTGACGATCCGGGCGGGGAGCTGGCCATTGATACCGGCTTCATTGTCTTCAATCGCCGGGATTATCCACTGCTGAGCGCCATGTTTGATCAGCTCGGCGTGCGCAGCCAGCCGACCTCGATGAGCTTTTCCGCCTATGATCCGGCCGCACCGGCGTGGGCCTATGCCGCCGGTACCCGCGGCGGTCTGTTTGCCAATCGGGCCAACCTGTGGTCGTGGCAGCACTGGCAGATGCTGTTGGGCATTGTGCGTTTCTACCGCGCCGGCAAGCGCACGCATCCGCAGCAGCTTACTGGCAGTCTCGGTGAGTTGCTGCACGCGCGCTACCCGTCCAGCTTTGCTCAGCGTCACCTGCTGCCGATGGTGGCGGCGTTGTGGTCATGCAGCATCACTGAAGCCGGCAAATATCCAGTGCGGGATCTGATTGAATACATGCGCGCACACGGCATGCTGGATCTGGTTCGTCGACCGCAGTGGGAAACCGTCATTGGCGGCTCGGCGCGTTACATTGATGCCCTGCAGCAAAGCTGGCAGGTGGCTGTGCATTGCCACAGCAAGGTGGAACAGGTCAGCCAGACAGGCGAGCAGGGGGCGGCAAACTACCGCTTGCGCATTGACGGCCACTGGCACGGCAAAGACTTCGCCGGCGTGGTGTTGGCCTGTCCGGCCGATCATGCGCTGGCGATGCTGGCACAACCGACGCCGGAAGAACAAGGCATTCTGGGCAACATCGCCTATTCCGACAACGACACCGTGCTGCACACCGACGCCAGCGTGATGCCGCCGCAGCGACGCTGCTGGGCAAGCTGGAATGTGCGCCTTGGTGCCGATGCCGGGCAGCGCTGCACTGCCAGTTACTGGATGAACAGTCTGCAGCGTCTGTCGGCACAACGGCAGTACTTCGTCAGCCTCAACCAGAGTGCACAGATCGATCCCGACAGCATACTCAAGCAGCGCCATTATCGGCATCCGCGTTATGATGCAGCAAGCTCGCGGGCACGAGGCGCGCTGAGCCAGTTTGACAGCGCCAGACTCGGTCGCTGGTACTGCGGTGCCTGGACCGGCTGGGGCTTTCACGAAGATGGTGCACGCAGTGCCGAGCGCGTGGTGCAGTCCATGCAACAACGGTTACCCCTATGATGCCAGCGACCAACGCAGCACAAATCGCCGCCGCCGACACGGTGGACCTGCCTGCCGTTAGCGTGGCTGCTGGAATGGCGCACGGACAGGTACGCCATCGCCGCCACCTGCCGCGGCCGCATCAGCTCAACTATGCCCAGCACATGGCCATGCTGGATGTTGACCAGTTGCCCGATGCGCTCATCCGGCCCGGACGCTGGCAGAAATTTCGCCGCGCCGGGCTGTGCTTTGCGCGTGCTGATTATATGTCGGGTCCGGCGCATGATCCGCAACAGGCGTTGGGCGCAGTCGTGCGCGAACGGGTTGCCCGCAGCACCGGCAACCGACCCGATGGCAGCATCATCCTGCTCGCGCATCTGCGCCAGTGGGGGTATTGTTTCAACCCGGTAAGCTTCTATTTTTGCCATCATCAGGGCAGCTTGTCAGCCATCGTCGCCGAGATCACCAACACACCATGGGGCGAGCGGCATGCCTATGTGCTGGATGTGGGTAAGTCTGAAAGGACCGCTGCCGGCTATCGTTTCAGCTTTCGCAAGGCGTTTCATGTCTCGCCATACATGCCTATGGACATCGATTACCGCTGGACTTTCACCGTGCGTGGCCAGCATCTCGCTATACTTATGCAACTGTACCGGGAGCAGCAGTGCGTGTTCGACGTCGCCTATGGTTTGCGCATCGTGCCCTGGCAACAAACCAGCATGCAGCGACTGGCCTGGCGCTATCCGCTGCAATGTCAGCGCGTGTGGTGGGGCATCTACTGGCATGCACTGCTGCTGAAACTGAAAAAAATCCGCTTTTATCCGCATCCAAACAGGAGTTGACCCATGCTCAACGAAAGTCAGAAACCGGCCGCTGCAAGCCTTGCGTCGCAGCAGCGCAAGCCGCTCTCGGCCATGGATCAGCGGATACGCAATGCCGCCCTGCAGCGCTTGCGTGATCTGCGCCTTGGCTGTGTGCGCATTCTCGACGACCATGCCGAATACATTCTCGGCGACCCACGCGATGACTTGCAGGCTCAGGTCAGCGTCAACGACAACCGCTTCTGGCGCATGCTCGCATCCGGCGGCAGCCTGGGCGCCGGTGAGGCCTACATGTATGGTTTGTGGGACAGCCCGGATCTGACCGCCGTGGTGCGGGTACTGGCCAGAAACCGCGATGTGCTGCCGGAGCTGAACCGGCAGAACTGGCTGCAGCGCAAGCTGATTGGCTGGTGGCATGCGCGCAACCGCAACAGCCTGCAGGGCAGTCGCCGCAATATCAGCGCCCATTATGATCTCAGCAATGAATTTTTCAGTTTGTGGCTGGATCAGGGCATGAACTATTCATCCGCCTGGTTTGACGACCAAGCCGGCGACAGCCCGACGCTGGAAGCGGCGCAGACGGTGAAGCTGGAGCGCATCTGCACCACGCTGCAGGTCAAGCCCGGTGACCGCATCATGGAAATCGGCTGTGGCTGGGGTGATTTTGCCCTGCACGCGGCACGACAGCATGGCTGCCATATCACCGCCACAACCATTTCATCGGCGCAGTTCGAGCACGCCCGCCAGCGCATTGCGGCGGCCGGACTGCAGGATCAGATTGCGCTGATCAGCACCGACTACCGCGAGCTGCAGGGTCAGTTTGACCATGTTGTCTCCATCGAGATGATCGAGGCGGTCGGACACCATTATGTCGATGGCTATTTCGCCAAGATTGCCGGTCTGCTGCACGCTCAGGGACAGGCATTGATCCAGGCCATCACCATCGAAGACCATCGCTATGAACAGGCATTGCACAATGTCGATTTCATCAAGCGCTACATTTTTCCCGGCAGCTTTATTCCCGGTCTGCAGCGACTGCAGCAGTCCATTCAGGCGGCCGGATTGCAAACCGTGGAAGCCTTCGATATCGGCCTGAGCTACGCCCGCACGCTGGGGCAGTGGCGGCAGCGATTCTGCGCCCGCCTGGATGAGATTCGTGCACTGGGTTTTGATGAGCAGTTTATCCGCATGTGGCTGTATTACTTTGCCTATTGCGAAGGCGGTTTTGCCGAGCGGGCCATCAGCGATGTGCAACTGCATTTGCGCAAAGCCTGAGATGAACTGAGACGACCTGATATGAGAATAATGCGGCTATGAGCCTGGCCCAATGGCAGCAGCGCCTGCCCAATCGCAGCATGCTGCTGAAAGTGGTCAACTACCTGTTTTTCAACTTTCTCTGGCCGGCCTGCATTTTCGGTGCCGCAGCGCAGGTCTGGTGGCCGGGCGCGCTGCTGCTGGCCGCATTCTTTCTCTGGCACTGGCTGTCAGGCAGTACCGTGCGTGGCGACTGGAAGCTGGTGCTGATCATCGTGCCCTTGGGCATCGTCGTCGACACGTTGTGGATTCGCCTGGGGCTGCTCAGCTTTGCCACGCCATGGCCCAGCCCGGATTTCGCGCCGCTGTGGATTGTGGTGCTGTGGGCGGGTCTGGCACTGGCGCTGAACCACTGCCTGCTGTGGATGCAGCGTCGGCTCTGGTTCACGGCCGGATTTTTCCTGCTGGCGTCGCCGTTTTCCTACTGGTGTGGCAGCAAGTTCGAAGCTGTCACCTGGCTGGCACCGGACTGGCAGGTGGTGCTTGCCACCGGACTGAGCTGGGCAGTTCTGATGCCGTTGCTGTTGTCGCTGGCGACGAAGCTGCGCGGAGCAGCCATACCGCCGGAACGATCTGCTGCTTGATGCGGCTGC
>CAZHRH010000064.1:4713-5962 GCA_964534475.1 uncultured Wenzhouxiangellaceae bacterium | reverse complement strand
TGCGTTTCGGCATGCGCCGGCTTATGCGCAGTCGCCTGCAAGCGCATTACGCCGATGGCATTGAGGCGCAAACGCAAGCCTACCGCGAGCTTTTGCAGGAATTGCGGCAAAGTCCGGTAGCGATAGAAACCGACGCCGCCAACGAGCAGCATTACATGGTGCCGACCGATTTCTTCAAGCTGGTGCTGGGCAAGCAGCTAAAGTACAGTTGCGCGCTGTGGCCGGATGGCGTCACCGATCTGGATCAGGCCGAGTTGGCCATGCTCAAGCTGTATGGCGAGCGCGCCGGACTGGCCGATGGTCAGAACATTCTCGAGTTGGGCTGTGGCTGGGGTTCATTGACGCTGTGGATGGCGGCTAGTTATCCCGCCGCCAGCATTACCGCCGTGTCCAACTCCGCCTCGCAGCGCGAGCACATTGAGGCTGAAGCCCGCGCGCGGGGACTGGACAACGTGCAGATCATCACCGCCGACGTCAATCACTTTACCCCGCCGCAGCAGAACTACGATCGCATTATCTCGATCGAGATGTTCGAGCACATGCGCAATTACCAGACCCTGCTGCAGCGGGTGGCATCGTGGCTGCATAATGATGGACTTCTGTTTGTGCATATCTTCTGCCATCATCGACTCATGTACCCGTTTGAAACCGAAGGTGAGCACAACTGGATGGGCAAGTATTTCTTCACCGGCGGTTTGATGCCGGCACTGGATACTCTGCTGCACTTTCAGCAGGATCTGCTGCTGCAGGACTTCTGGGCGGTGGATGGTCGTCATTACGAGAAAACCTCGAATGCCTGGCTGGCGCTGCTGGATCAGCGCAGCGAGCAGGTGTTGCAGGTGTGTCGGCAGACCTATGGCGAGGCGCAGGCCAAAATCTGGCGCCAGCGCTGGCGCATGTTTTTCATGGCCTGTGCCGAACTGTTCGGTATGCACAGTGGGCGTGAGTGGCTGGTGGGCCACTACCTGTTCAGTAAACGCAGCGCGGACTGAGCCATGGCGCTGACCCGGCTGGAATATTGGCTCACCACACCGATCAGCGTGTTGTGGCGGGACATTCAGGACGGTCAGATCAGCAACAAGCTGGTACGTGTTTTCTTTTTGCAGATTCTGGCCATTTCCATTGCCGCCGGAGTCGGGATCTGGATTGCGATTTATGCCGTCGAGGGCATGGTGCTGGAAAAGACCCTGGCCGCCGAGGCGGAATATTTCTGGCAGCGCTACAGTGAGCAGCCGGACATGATCATGCC
>CAZHRH010000064.1:0-4613 GCA_964534475.1 uncultured Wenzhouxiangellaceae bacterium | reverse complement strand
TTTCTTACCTGGCTGGGTTACATCAGCTCCAAGCGCGCATTGTCACCGCTGGTGAAGTTAGCCGAGCGGGTGGAGAATTTTGACTTTTCCAGTCAGAAACTGACCGCCATCAACATGGCCGACATCGCTGCCGAGGCCGATATCGAAACATTGTCGCTGCTGCGGGCGTTCGAGCACTTCACCGCGCGCTTGCAGAGCATGATCGAGCGCGAGCGCCTGTTCACGCGCAACGCCAGCCATGAACTGCGCACGCCGCTGGCGGTGGTCAAGGGCAACATGGAACTGCTGCGGCATCGGTCAGACAAGCCGGAGCTGCGTGAGCAGGCGATCGAGCGCATGCAGCGCGCTGCAAACGACATGCAGGGTCTGATTGAAGCCTTGCTGCTGCTGGCCCGCGACGAGCAGCAAAGCATGCCGGAGTCGGACATTGATGTCGCTGCCATGCTGCGCAAGATCATGGACACGGAAGTCTCGATCCAGGGCAAACAGCATTTGCAGCATGACATCGATATCAAATATCCGCTGTTGCTGCGTGCCCCGGAGCGGGTGCTCAGCATCATCTTTTCCAACCTGTTGCGCAACGCCTTTACCTATACCGACAGCGGATCGGTGACCGTGACCATCAACAAACGTTCGGTCAGCATCAGCGACACCGGTATCGGCATGGACAAGACCGAACTCAACCATGCCTTCGAACCGTTTTTCCGCGGTCAGCATCATGCAAAGGAAGGCCATGGCCTGGGGCTGGCGCTGGTGGCGCGCCTGTGCCGTTCCTACGGCTGGAAGATCAGCGCCGACAGCACACTGGGCGAGGGCACGACGTTGACGCTGATGTTTCCGGCGAACATTACCATCAGCGAAAAACAGATGGCAAAAAACCGGCAAGTCCCGGAAAAGGTCGGTTGATGCATACAGGCGATATAATGACTCTGGTCTTTGCTACAGGGTATATCCATGTTTGAACAAGCCTGGTTCTGGCTCATCCTCGGTGCCTTGCTGGTGCTGTCGGAATTTTTTCTTACCAGCATCATTGCGATTTTTTTTGGCATTGGCGCGATTTTAGTTGGCGTTGGAACCGCGCTCGGGCTGATCTCGAACCTCACCGAGCAGATTCTGCTGTTTGCCATCCTCAGCGTGGCAGCCTTGTTGTTCGCGCGCGAGAATGTCAAGGTATGGTTTCATGGCCGCGTGTCGGACAGTTGGAACGGCGATCGCAACCTGATCTCCTCGCGCGGTGAGCGGGTTACCGTCAGTGCCGATTTTGTGCAGGGCGTTGGCCGGGTCAAGCTCAGCGGTGCGGAATGGAGCGCCGAGTCAGATGATGTGCTGCAGGAAGGCGATGTGGCCTGGGTTACCGGCAACCGTGGTATCACGTTGCAGGTGTCCGCCACCCGCCCGCAGCCAAACTCGCCAGAGGCGGGACAGTAACAGCGTATGGAACAGCTCATCATCAACTTTCTGGAGAACTTCACCATGGATTTTGCAACCATACTGGCGCTGGTCATTCTGCTCATCGTCATTGTCGCGCTGGTCAAAACAGCGCAGATCGTACCGCAGCGCTCAGCCTATGTGGTGGAGCGATTGGGGCGTTATCAGAGCACGCTGGATGCCGGCTTTCACCTGCTCATTCCATTCATCGACCGGGTAGCCTATAAGCACACTTTGAAGGAGCAGGCGATTGACGTGCCGCAGCAGGCTTGTGTCACCAAGGACAACATCCAGATCCACATCGACGGCGTTATCTACATGCAGGTGATCGATGCCAAGCTGGCTTCTTACGGCATCGAGGATTACCGCTATGCCTCGATGCAACTGGCGCAGACCACGCTGCGTTCGGTGATCGGCAAGACCGATCTGGACAAATCGTTCGAAGAACGCGCCATCATCAACATCAAGGTAGTCGAGGCGCTGGCGGAAGCTTCCGAGCCCTGGGGCGTGAAAGTATTGCGCTATGAGGTGGCTGACATTCTGCTGCCTGAAACCATCCGCGGCGCGCTGGAAAAACAGATGCGCGCCGAGCGTGAACGCCGTGCCGTGGTGGCCGAATCAGAAGGTGAGCGCGAGGCCAAGGTCAATGTTTCCCAAGGCATGAAGCAGGAAATGATCAACGTCTCCGAAGGCCGCAAGCAGCAGCAGATCAATGAAGCCCAGGGTCGCTCCGAAGAAATCCGCCTGCTCGCCGAAGCCACCGCCAGCGGCATCGAAAGCATTGCCGCTGCGATCAACAAACCCGGTGGCAGTGATGCGGTCAGTCTGCGCATCGCCGAGCAGTATGTCGGTGAGTTCGGCAAGCTGGCCAAGGAAAACAACACCATGATCCTGCCGGCCGAGCTGGCCGATATCGGCGGCGTGGTCGCCGGGCTGGCGCAGACATTGGAAAAAACCCGTGCCGGTAAGACATGATCGGCACTGCCGCTGATCCAGAGTCGATGCACGCCCGTGCAGAGCAGGCAGCCACGACTGCTGCCATACCCGTTGTTGATTTGTCCGGGTTCGCCGATGACAAGGCCGCCTTTGCTGCCAATCTGGGCCGGCAGTATCAGAAATTCGGCTTTGTCGGTTTCGTCAATCATGGCATCGACGATGACTTGATCAACCGCGCCCGGCAGGTTTTTGCCGAGTTTTTCGCGCTTGATAAAGCCATCAAGCAGCGCTACGAAAAACCTGAAATCGCCCGCGTGCGTGGTTACACCGGATTTGCCGTCGAGCAGGCCAAGGGCTACAGCCAGCCGGATCTGAAAGAACTCTGGCACATCGGCCGCGAGATGAGCGGCGACAATCCGCATCCGGATGTGCTGCTGCCCAATCTCTGGCCGGAAGAAGTACCGGCCATGCGCGAACATGGCTATGTCCTGTTCCAGGCGCTGGAGGCGGTGGGGCAGAAAATACTCGCTGCGCTGGCGCTATACCTTGAGTTGCCCGAGGACTGGTTTGTCGACAAGACCGATCATGGCACCAGCATTTTGCGTGCGCTGCATTATCCGCCGATTGTCGACGCGAAGCCGGGTCAGGTGCGTGCAGCGCAGCACGAAGACATCAACCTGATCACCTTGCTGGTGGGTTCCGAGCAGGCCGGGCTGGAAATCCTCAGCCGCGATGGCGAGTGGATTCCGATCACCACCATCGCCGGCACCATCGTCGTCAATATCGGCGACATGCTGCAGCGCATGACCAATCACAAGTTGCCCTCGACCACGCACCGGGTGGTCAACCCGGACGGCGCGGCGGCACAGCAGTCGCGTTATTCGATGCCGTTTTTCATGCATCTGAATCCCGAGTTTGTGCTGGAAACCCTGCCCAGTTGCATTGACGATCAACATCCCGACCGCTACCCGCCGATCTCAGCCTATGACTACCTGATGCAGCGATTGCGCGAGATCAAGCTGACCTGAGCTGCAGCGTGGCTACCAACATGCTGATCGATACCGACACCGCTTCCGACGATGCGGTGGCGCTGATCATGGCGCTGGAACATCCCGACATCGACCTGCTGGCGATCACCACCGTGGCCGGCAACGTGTCGCTGGCGCAGGCCAGCAGCAATGCCCGCTACACGGTGGAACTGTGCGGCCACGACACGCCGGTGTATGAAGGTGCCCAACGCCCGCTGTTGCGAGCACCGGCCCGGGCCGAATTCTTTCACGGCAGCGACGGCATGAGCGATATGCACAACCCGCCGCCGCGGCGGCCAGCGCAGCCGCAGCACGCGGTGGCAGCGATCATCGATACGCTGCGTGCCCATCCCGGCATCGTGCTGGTCACGCTGGGACCGCTGACCAACATCGCCATGGCGGTGACGCAGGCACCGGACATCGTCGCCAACGTCAGCCGTTGTGTGGTCATGGGTGGGGTGGCCTGTACCGTGGGCAACATCACCCCGGCCGCCGAATACAACATCTGGTGTGATCCCGAAGCCGCCCGCATCTGCCTGCATTCCGGTCTGCCGATTGAGCTGGTGGGCTGGGAAAACTGCCGTGGCGAAGCCAACCTGACCGCTGCCGATCTGGAACAGATGCGCAGCGGCATCAATACCCGCAAGGCGCAGTTTGCCATCGACTGCAACCGGGTCGGCTATCAGGTCAACTGCGAGTGGCTGGGCGAGCCGGGGCTGGCCTTGCCCGATCCGGTGGCCATGGCGGTGGCGATTGCTCCCGCCATCTGCACCCGCCGCAGCCGGCATTATGTCGACATCGAATGCCAGGGCGAACTGACCCGCGGCATGACCGTGGTCGATCAGCTTGATGTGGTGACCCAGGCGCTGCGCGATGGCAGCCTCGACCAGCAGGACAATCTGGCCGCGTGGCGGCCACTGGCAGCGCGCGGCACCGCCAACGCCGAGATCTGCTGGCAGATCGACGCCCGGCGCTGGAAAGATCTGCTGTATCAGTGTCTGCGCTGAAACAGAAGCAGCATGCGCATCTTCAACTTCGGCTCGCTCAACATCGATCACGTTTATCGGGTTAACGAACTGGTGTCGCCGGGGGCGACCATCAGCGCCAGTGACTATCAGCAATACTGCGGCGGCAAGGGCCTGAACCAGTCCATAGCACTGGCACGCGCCGGTGCCAGCGTGGTGCATGTGGGTGTGCTTGGCCCTGATGGTGACATGCTGC
>CAZHRH010000063.1:0-12289 GCA_964534475.1 uncultured Wenzhouxiangellaceae bacterium | reverse complement strand
CTGCCGCGTGGCGAACACGACAGCGAAGACATCGGCATCGCCGATTTTGACGGCGATGGCGATATGGACATTGTCGTCGTCAGCGAAGACGACCAGACCAACGAGCTTTATCTGAATGACGGCAAGGGTTTTTTCAGCGACGCCTCGGCGCGGCTGCCGGTGACCGGCACCTCGAATGCGGTGCTGGTGCTGGATCTGACCGGCAACGGCCATATCGATATCCTGATCGGCAACAACGGCCAGAATGTGCTGCTGGAAAACCGTGGCGAAGCACGCTTTGTTGATGTCACCAGCGAACGCCTGCCCAGCTTCGAGGATGTCACCCAGGATGTGGTCGCCGGCGATGTCAACGGCGATGGCCATGTGGATTTGTTGTTCGGCAACGAAGATGCCAACCGGCTGCTGCTCAATGACGGTGATGGCGTGTTCCGGCTGGCGGAAAACGCGCTGCCAATGCGCGATGGCGCGGAAGAAACCCGCGAAGCCGATCTCGGCGACATCGACGGTGATGGCGATCTGGATATTTTGTTTGCCAATGTGCAGGCCTTTGTCGACGATGCCGATGCGCAGAACCGGTTGTTGCGCAACGATGGCCAAGGCCAGTTTGAAGACATCACCGCCAGCCACCTGCCGGCCGACCAAGACCGCAGTTTTGACGGCTCCTTGCTTGACCTGGACGGCGACGGCGATCTCGACATCATCACCTGCAACGCCAATCGCGGCAGCGATTCCTGGATTACCATCAGTCCATTCCGAGCCTACCGCAACGACGGCATTGGCCGCTTCACCGTCGCCACCGATGCACTTCTACCAGCCAGCGCCACGGGTCGTGGCTTTGACGTACAACAGGCCGATTTCGATGGCGATGGCCTGCTTGATCTGTATCTGTCCAACCGCGATGGCAGCGATCGCTTGTTGTTACACAAGTAACATTGACAGGAAAACGCGAGCTTATTCTCAGCTATGATTGCAATGACACTACTGCCGGGCAAGTTTAAGCGGAATCGATTATATGAAGTTAATATACGATCACATATACATCTTTTTACAGTCATGGTTTGAATTGTATCCACGTAGTTTCGCATATTAAATATAGAGTTCATGGCGCAGGCATATTCTCGCCAAGCTGGACTAATAATCACGTACCTGAGCATAGTTGTAATTGCAGGTTTGATGGCTTGAGGTATAGCTCGACATTAGCTCTGGACCCAAACAAGATCATCTATATCGATTCGACAGTGAATATATTCATTTCCATTCAATGATTAATCTGAGTTATTTATCATCATCTATCCGACTGATATATTTTTCCGTTGAAATACCTGTGTCTTTCTAATCTAATTTCCTCAAGCCACACCAGTTATGAATAAACCGGGCAAGTAAAAACACAATTAAAATTCATATGCAAAAGATGAGTTGACTCCGAAGTCACTGCGCGTTGCACCGATAGATTGCGGCTCACTATCGTAGCTTGCATAGAAACTTAGCTTCCAGAATAAATCACTGACCATTTCCAGGTTAAAAGTTGTGTCGAAATTAGCGCGAACTCTGCCAAATTGAGTGATACTCGGGAAAACTTTAAAAACACTTGTCAAAGTCCTTTCGGGAGATGTATATCTAAAATAGTCGAAACCAATATAGCCTAAACTTTCAATGCTTGTGACAGCGTCGCCCGTCTGCGGGATTTCATGTGTTGCAGCTAAGCCTCCACCAATTATAAGGCGATTGCTTTGGTCGCGAATTACGGTAGAACCATAGATACCACCAGCCAATACACGCATATTGATGTCAAGTTCATCATTACGCTCAACTTCAGCCAGCATTCCACTAAAACGTTTGTTCTTGCGAAACTTCAACCTGCTTGAATCAAATTTGGTACGAGTTGTGTCTTCTCCTTCTTGCTGACTGGTAATCTCAGTAACCAGAGATGCCCGTGTTAAATATTGCGGATCGCGCATTTCAAAGCCCAGCCCAAAACTGAATTTACCCACTGAACTACCCTTATCCCAACTGACACCAGCACTTGCATTAATATCGACTCGGTCCCAAAAATTAGATTCTACCGGATACATTATGAAGACTTCACTATTATCAATTATTACTGGTCCCTTCTCTGGATCTTGAACCAATAGCTTATTGCTTTCTGATTCGACTATAGGTCCATATATACGTGTCCCATCATTGAGCTCAACTGTCTGTCCTGTCCTGCTTATTAAATCAACAATTTGAAGCCAATCTATATATATTGTCCCCATATAATCTGTGCTAAGCTCAAGCTTACCCTTGTCCATCCCTTTAATCTCTCCGGTTAGTCGGTCACCATTGGTCAAGATAATTATATCTGTTTTTGCAGCATATATATTGAAGCTCATAGTTAATATCAAAAGAGCGATAATCAGTCTTGATTCATAAACGTTGATCATGATAATACTCGCTTCCATATTGGATTAACTATAGACTCTTATTCTCATCTAATTGTTGATCTTTTTATATGCAACGATCTTAGTTTCAGATCATTCCAGGCGCACTCATAAAAATCTAAGTCAGGTTAGTATACTGGCATCATGAACGCTCCAAGCCAACCATTAGTGTTTTCTACATAGTGGTGAGCTCTTTTCACCTTGTGCGATTTGTGATCTTCGGCAGTTATGATGATTGGGTGAGCTGTGTTATACATTGATCTACGTTGTAACTTGATGAGTATGCTGACCTATAGTGCTATGGCAATCCTTGCTTGAATAGATATGAACAAGTCACTGATTTCAGACAAGGAGAATGCCACTATCTATAACGATACGACAGTTCCATTCCTGAATCCAGCATTTCAAGAGGACATCATTGAACTGATCCGCGCCCACATGCAGATTGTTATCAGCCAGATCGTTGTGGGAGAGGATGTATAGACCTGCGACGGCCAGTTTGGGCACGCTCTGGCTCGTTGCAACTCGTCACAATCTCCTGGTGTTGTGCTTCGGTCAACGCATGTGATGGCAATGGCCGCACCGCTTCCGGTCGCCGGTCAGCGCGTACACTGCCGCCAACGGTCCAGCGTTGGTAGGTGCGGGGCGTGATGCCCAGAATGGCGCAACACGGTCGCAGACGGGCTCCAGCGGCCCTGGTCTCATCGATCAGCTCTATGGCTTTCTGGCGATCTGGGATGCTGATCATTCGTCCTCTCTGTCCCCCCAGATCGCCCGGGCTTTTTTGACAAGGTGAGCAAGGCGGCGGTCTCCGCCAAAGCCTTTTCATTGCGCGCCAGATCGTGCTCTAGTTCGCGCATACTGCGCCGCTGTTCCCGGTCAGCCTTGGCCTGTTGTTGGCTTGTTCATAAGCCCGCCGCCATTTGCTCCGAATACAGCAGGCCGCGCTGGCGCCAATTCGTCGAGCGCTCGGACGCGTTCATCGGGGCCGTTTTGATCACAGCGGCTAACTTGCCCGAGCACTCCAGCCCTGCGCGTCAGAACCAGCGACAGAATACAGCTCACCGCGCTGTCGAGCCGCTTTGTGCCAGTTATATAACATGGCTTCCGAGATGCCTTCCTCGGCAGTCACTTCCCGTTTCGATCTGTAATGTGGTTGGCAAAGTTTGGCCAATACCGCTTGTCCAAATGCAGCGTGCGCACAGATGAACATGACTACTGGGTTCTTGGTTGTGCGAAAGGGCGTTTTCGCATATCACCGATGATTGCGGGGAAAGGCAGGCTACTTTGCCAAGGCTGTTGAGGTGGAAGTCAACCATGCCAAACATACGGCTTGTCCTGCTCCACCTGTGGTTCCGGAAGTGGTTAATCAAGCGGCGGGTAAATCGTCTTCCAGTCATTTTTCATGTCCACGACTGTCCACCCCTTAGCCCTGGCTTCATCTAGACCCTTGTCGAGCTGGCCGATGTGAGACTCGCGATCGTAGGCCCATTCGCGTTCGGCGTCGGTGTGGTGGACGTAGAGGGAGAAGCGTGGTCCGTCCCCGGCATAGGTCCATTGCAGCATCTGCAAATCGCCATCAGAATTACCGAAGGCCATGATGGGCCGACGCCCTATGTGGCGGTTGATGCCGACGGGCTTGCCCACCTTGTCGTTGATGAAGTCGATTTCGGGCAGGCGGACGATAACAGGTTCGCCGTCCTGGATGCGGAATTCAGTCTTGATGGCACTGCCGACCACCTGTTCGGGTGGAATTCCGTAGACTTCATCGGACCACGGACGCATGAAATCGATGCCGCCGCCAGAAACGATGTAAGTCTTGAACCCGTTGTCGCGGAGGTAGTCGAGCACTTCGAGCATGGGCTGATAAACCATCTCCGTGAATTTGCGGCCGGTATTGGGATGCCGTGCCGTTCGAGCCCAATCTGAAACGATTGCCGCGAATTCGTCCGAAGTCATGCCCGAATGCGACGCGGCAACAAGCTCCATCAGGCCATCATTTCCGGTTTTGGCGAGGGCCTCCATATCGTTTTCGAGAACGTATTTAAAGGGTTGCTGCGTTTTCCATTCCGGGTGTTGCGGCGCGATCGCTTTAACGCGGTCTATGGCGAAGAAGAGTTGGAAATATGCCGGTTGTTCGGCCCAGAGGCATCCATCGTTGTCGAAGGTGGCGATGCGTTCGGCGGGCGGCACGTAGTCAGGCGAGCCCTCATCGGTCACTTTCTCGACGAAGGCGACAATGGCCTGCTTGGCGACGGTATCGTTCCATGACTCCAACGGTTCGGCGTTGGCTGTGAACGAAACAGTTGACAACAGGAAAAGAGCAAGAACGATCTTCATCATGAGAAGATTCTCCGTACCGAAATTGTTTGGCGCAAAAACGGGCGGAGTGCGTGTCGTCGCGCATTCCGCCCGGATGATGCGATTACTTGCCGCTCGCGGCGTTCTCTATCAGTTCCTGAACCTTATCAAGATTGAACGAGCCTGGCGTCTGGCTGGGCGGATACTCGCCCAAGGTCTTGAAGAATAAGCCTGCCAACTGTTGCATGGGAACGATGACAAATGGCCGGTCAAGAAACCAATCGTGGTAATTGTTGGCATCGATCTGTGCTTTCTCAAAGGGGTCGCGGCGCAGGTTGAACAACAACGGCAGGCGTAGCTCGGTGAAGGGCTCGCGCCAGATTTGGAACGCGTCGGCGCGGTTTTCGAGAAACACGGCTTTCCAGTCGCCGAGACGGATCGCCACGACTTGGCCGTCGTCATTGACGTAGAAGAACTCCTTGCGCGGCGACGATTTAATGCTCTCACTGTGGGTCTTAAATTCGTCGGCCTTCGCCAAGTACTCGTTCAAGTCATAACCGTCAAGGTGCTGCCTGTACGTGCGGCCGATCGCTTTGTAACCATCCAGCATGTCTTTTTTCAGATCGTCCTTACCCGCGGCGGCGGCAAAGGTGACCATCCAGTCCTCGTGCGCGACGATACCATTTACGGTAGCCCCGACCGGCCATTCAGCGGGCCAGCGGACAAAGGCCGGCACACGGTAAGCACCTTCCCAGTTGGAGTTCTTTTCCTTGCGGAACGGCGTGTAGCCCGCGTCGGGCCAGGTGTTGAAGTGCGGGCCATTGTCGGTCGAATAAAGGACGATCGTGTTGTCTGCGATGCCGAGATCGTCGATCAGATCGAGCAATTGGCCGACATGCATGTCGTGCTCCATCATGCCGTCGTGATACACGTCACCATGCGGGCTCGATAGTCCCACGTGTTCTTCCTTGAGATGCGTACGGAAGTGCATCCGCGTGGCATTCCACCAAGTGAAGAATGGTTTCCCGGCTTTGTGCTGACGCTGGATAAACTCTTTCGCGGCGGCGACGGATTCGTCGTCGATGGTTTCCATGCGCTTCTTCGTCAGTTGACCGGTGTCCTCGATAGTCTGCTTGCCGTTGGCGTTGGCTTTGGACTTAATCACCCCGCGCGGCCCGTATTGCTCGAAGAAGGTTTTGCCGTTAGGCAGCAACAAGTCGTTGGGGTAATCGCGATTTTCTGGTTCCTCCGATGCATTGAGATGATAGAGAGGACCGAAGAATTCATCGAAGCCGTGGTTGGTAGGCAGATGCTCGTCACGGTCACCGAAGTGATTTTTGCCGAACTGGCCCGTCGCGTAGCCTTGTTCCTTGAGTACGGCCGCGATCGTGATGTCTGCTTCCTGCCAGCCCTCGGCAGCACCGGGCAGGCCGACCTTGGTCATGCCCGTGCGCACGGGTACTGTGCCACCGATGAAGGCCGCACGTCCCGCCGTACACGATTGTTGCGCGTAGTAATCGGTAAACGAGATACCTTCCTTCGCGATGCGGTCGATGTTCGGTGTGTCGTAGGCCATCATGCCGCGATTATTGTGACTGATGTTCCAGGTACCGATGTCGTCACCCCAGATAACGAGGATGTTCGGTTGGTCCTGTGCGGACGCGCTGTACGAGAATGTCAGAGTCAGCAGAGCTCCGGCCAATATGGTGAAAAAAATTCGATTCGAGTGCATGCGATCCATCATTTTAATAGTGCCCATAATTTGCCTTCTGAATATTTGTTTTGTAGTACGCAGCAATAGTTATCTATTTCCGTCATGTTGTCAAGCAATTTGTTGGGAACGAATAAACTGTCCGGATTTGTAGCACATGGTTTGTCCGGTTTACATAGATCATTCGACCAGCCAGACTGCAGCATTGGCTTTCAGACTGCCAGTTGGCCAGTGCCGTGGAGTTAATGCATTACTATGCAATTTGTTGCAAAACATTGGAAAGATCAAGGCCTGCGGCGTGCTGTCCCGTAGCTGCCATAAATCTGGCAGCGATATTAAGCTCGGGCACGATCCAGCCGGACTTTCATGGCGAACCCTGCAGTTGACTGAGAAACTCTGCCTGCAACAGCAGCAGGCCTTGATCGCCGGGTAAGGACGTTAAAGCCTCCTTCACAACGGCCAAGGCAGCTTCAGGACCGCGTGTTGCATTAGCCAGACGTATCAACATGACCCAGGCTTCACGCCGCTGCGGATCGAGCTGCACCGCTTCCCGGAATGCCGCCTCGGCCTGAGGGAAGGCTCGCAAGGTCAATGCGACGCCAGCCAGCTGCAGATGGGTCTCGGGGAAATCCGGCCGACTCGCCATTGCCGCGCGCCACTCACCCATGGCGGCATTGAGCTCGGCCTGTCTGGCGCTCGGCAGACGCGCAATCGGCGCTCCAAGCAGTTCCCGTGCGGCGGCCATGCGCACGCTGCGGGTCGGGTCGGCAAGCAGCCCGAGCAAGCGCATTACCCGCTCCTGCGGTGGCGCGGACTGCTGCACCCGCACAGCAGCCGAGCGCACCAGCGGATCGTCATCGGCCAGCAGCGGGCTCAGCCGTTCGGTCAGATCCTCATCGCTCACGCTTTCCAACAGCTGTAAGGCGGTGGCCCGTGCGATCCCTGGCTGGGTTCGGTCCAGAGCCAGCGCGGCCAGGTCTGAACGCGCGGCTTTCGCATCGATGCGACCGGCGGCCAGCACCGAGCCGAAGTGAGGGCCGCGATGACGACTGTCGGGATAACGTGCCGCGATCTCTGTGGCAGCCCACGCCGGCGACTGATCGACATGGCAGGTGGTGCAAGCGTCAGGCGAGCCGGTTTCAGCCGCAAGATCCGGGCGCGGCACGCGAAAAGAGTGGTCGGCGCGCCAGTCGTTGCCCATGTAGACCTGTTTCGGCGCATGGCAGTTGATGCACTGCGCACCATCACTGCCCGGTGCATGAAAGTGATGCTCGGGTGCATCATAGATGGCTCGCCGAAGGGTCGGAAAATCCGGATTACCAGCCGGCGAATGACACTGCGTGCATAGCGCGTTACCTTCACCACGAAGATCGGCGCTGTGAGCATCGTGACAGTTCGTGCAGCCGACTCCTCTTGTGTACTTCTTGGCCTGCAGGAACGAGCCATAGACGTACACCTCTTCGAGAATCTGTCCGTCAGCGTGATAAGCGCCCGGCAGCAGCAAGGCCAGACGATAGGAATCGTGATACGGCGTGCCGGGTACGGGCGACACATCGGTGTGCGCTTCGCGGCGCGAATGGCAGGTGGCGCACTGCTGAATGGTCGCCTCGGTCGTGGCGAAGGATTGGCTGAATCCGTAGGCGTTCAGTCCGGGTGGCGGGGTCCATGCCTCTTGCTCAGCGGCCCATTGCAGATGAGCAGCACCCGGACCGTGGCAGGCTTCGCAACCCACTCCGATCTCGGCCTGGGTCGAGGCATAGGATCTCGTGCGATGATCGTAGTTCTTATCATAACCAGTCGCATGGCACTCGGCGCAGCGCGCGTTCCAGTTCTTGTACGGCCCGGTCCAGTGCAGACCATCATCGGGCGGCAGGTCTTGATCCGGATACAGATGGAACCAGCGCTTTTCCTCGGTATCCCAGACCACATCAAAACTTTGCAGCCGGCCCCGCTCGGTCTCGAGCACGTACTGCTGCAGCGGCTCGATACCGGCGACGGAATGAACGCGGTAGTCATTCGTGGTTTTATCCTTCTCGATGACCTGGACGTGGTAGCCGCCGTCTGCCTCGATCCGGAATCGGGCCGTCATGCCATCATGCACGAACTCGGTGCCGTCGAAATCGGCCACCACGGTCTCGGCCGAGGGCTGGGTCCAGGCCAGTGCATGGTGCGAGCCACGCCAGGCGTTGGCCGCCGATTCATGGCAGCTGGTGCAGGCCGGTGAGCCCACGTATTCCGGCGCAGCATCAGCAGCAAGGACCCGAGCCACCATCAACACGCAAACCAGCAGGCCGAATCTCACAGCCATCTCGCTAGTGGGCCATGCGGCAAGTTAGGTGACACTCAGAGCCACTGTGCCGGTGCGGATTAAGGCGCGTTTCGCAGGGAATGGTTGTTCCCTTTCTTAAGAAACGCAACGCCGAGTCACGCCGGCACAGTGGCTCCCAGATGGCCGTCGCACAAGCGCAGTGGGCGGCGTTGCACTCGCTTGAATTGGCGACAGGCACTGATGCCCCACATGCCGACGTCGTCACCTCAGATGAAGCGGATGTCAGGCTTCTTTTCGGCCAGTGCCGTAGCGCAGCCAAGGACTGCGGCGAGAGCAGCGAGGAGGAGGTTTTTTTCATGATATCGATGGGTGATTGTTGTTCTTTAACTTTAATTCATAGCACTACTTTATGGTAAAAGTTTCACTACAACCTCTTCAACAATTCCTTTGAACTTGAATGGGGGCTGATAGTTGTTGTCGACCGGTGTTCCGCGATCTATACCGATATCCTGGGTTTCATCCATTGAGTAGCGAAATGGCGTCGTTTTGTCGATTTTTCCATTTCCGATTTTTTTATCATCAAGATAAATATTTACACTGCCATCTTTTCCCATCTCTTCGCCACCGTCATAAGCAAAATCAACTTTCAGCTCATGTTTTCCAGCTGGTACTTTACTGTCAGATTTTATTATGTATCGATTGAGGTCGATGTAGTTATGACTAAAGTAGACAGCTCCATCTAGCATGTAAAAAGCCCAGCCAGCGGTATTTCCGCCCTGAGTAAATATCATTCCGCTGTTATTATCATCAACTTCAATTGAAGCATTAATGGAGAACGATTTATTTTTCAAGTCTGGTGCTGAAGCTTCAGGAAGCGGCGAGAGTGCTCCCGGGTAGACAAATTCTAATCTACCAGCACTTGGGTTTGGTTTCCCCGTTAGTTCAGCAGAAAAGCGTTCTGTTCCCCGCCAGTCTAATGGTAATACATTGTGTTTTGATGCTTGAGCCCACCACAATGCTTGCATTTCTTTCAATTTTTCAGGGTCACTTTTCGCTAAATCGTTGGCTTGGGTAAAGTCCTCATTCAAATTATATAGTTCCCATGGATTATTGTAGGGATCAAAGCCAGTACGGCTCGGCTCCCATGGTTCAAAAGCGAGTGAAGAAGCCCACCAACCATCTTTATAAATAGCCCGATTGGCAGCCAATTCAAAATACTGCATGGTATGCGTTTCTGGCGCGTCTGTTTCACTAAATGTGCTATAGAAACTTTTTCCTTCCATTGGCTTTTGATGAACGCCGTTTACCATCGCGGGTTCTTCAATTCCAATTGCTTCTAGAATAGTTGGGGCTACATCAACGACGTGCGTAAACTGAGACCTAGTGCCATTTTTTTTCTTAATTTTTGCGGGCCATGAAACAATCATCGGGTTTCTTACCCCCCCTAAATGACTAGCGACCTGCTTTGTCCATTGGAAGGGTGTGCTCATTGCCCATGCCCATGCAGCTGGAAAGTGATTGAAATGTTTTTCAGTCCCTAACTCATCCGCAAAAGGTAAGATATCCTTGTAGGTCATTTGATAACCATTGAAAAAAGCAACTTCATTCATGGTGCCCTCTAGTCCGCCTTCAGCACTTGCTCCATTGTCCCCAACGATGTAAATTATCATGGTGTTATCAGCATCTGGCAAGGTATTGACATAATCAAGAACGCGACCAATTTCGTGATCCACATGTGCACCGTATGCTGCAAATACCTCCATCATTCTGCTATATAATTTCTTTTGGTCTGCATCCAACGTATCCCATGCTGGTAAGGCCTCTGGGCGTGGTGTTAATTTGGCATCTTCTGGAATGATGCCCATCTCCTTTTGCCTTTTAAAGGTACGCTCACGGTATTCATCCCAACCGTAATCAAATTGACCTTTAAATTTATCGAGCCATTCTTTTGGCGCTTGATGGGGGCTATGGGTTGCTGCCGTGGCTAAATAAGCCAACCAGGGCTTGTCAGGTTGGAATGCTTCTGCACTTTTTATCCAACCAATCGTTCTATCAGCAAGATCAGTGGATAGATGATAGTTGTCTCCTTTTGCATCATCAGAGAGGTTGCGATTCTCATATAAATTGGGAAGAAATTGATTTACATCTCCGGCCATAAAGCCGTAGAAATAATCAAAGCCCAATCCATTTGGCCATCTATCGAATGGGCCCAGGGCGCTGGTTTCATAAACGGGCGTGTTATGGTTTTTGCCAAACCAAGCGGTGGCATACCCATGCTGTCTTAAAATTTCTCCAAAAGTCGCAGTGCTCCTGGGGATTATTCCGGTATATCCATCATGGCCAGTGGCTAATTCTGTAATTATGCCGGTACCCGCCATATGATGATTTCTTCCGGTTAATAACGCCGCTCTCGTTGGCGAACAGAGCGCTGTTGTGTGAAACCGACTATACAGAATGCCTTGGGAGGCTAACTTTTCCATATTTGGTGACGGCACACCACCTCCCGTAACACCAAACTGTCCGAACCCAACATCATCCAACAGCACTATCAAGATATTCGGCGCACCATCTGGTGCTTTTAGCTGTGGAGGGAAAGGTGCATCATCACTATTTTGGTAAGTAGTAGCGACATTTCCTTTGAATTTGTATTCCTCTGCCGGCAAAGTTGTCTGTGCAAACGAAGTTTCACATATGCCTGTCAGCATTATAAGGATAAGACTTAGTTCAGTTAGTTTTTTGTGGTATTTACTGATCATGATTTGTTCCTTGTTGCTAGAGGTTGGAGTTTAGCATCATTTATTCTGCGTGTATAGTTATCCAGTCGTCCTTCATGCTGGTGACGGTCCAGCCCTTGGCTTCGGCCTCATCCAGACCCTGGTCGAGTTCGCCGATGGAGGCGCGGTCGTAGGCCCACTCGCGGTCGGCATCGGTATGGTGGACGTAGAGACAGAAGCTCGGGCGGGTGTTGGCGGCGGTCCATTGGAGCATCTGCAGGTCGCCATCGGAATTTCCAGCGGCGAAGATCGGGCGGCGCCCGATGTGGCGCTGGATGCCGACGGGCTTGCCTTCTTTGTCGTCGATGAGGACAACCTCGGGCAGCTTGACGAGGACCGGCTTACCATCGCGGAGCTCGAGTTTCAATCCTCCGCTGGTGCCGACGACTTGTTCGGGCGGGATGCCATAGACGCGCTCGGTCCACGCTCGCATGAATTCGATGCCACCGCCGGAGACGATGAAGGTTTTGAAATCATTGGCACGGAGGTAGTCGAGTAATTCGAGCATCGGCTGATAGACCATATCAGTGTAGAGCTTGCCGGTGGTCGGGTGTTTCGCGCTGGTGATCCAGTCAGTGACGACTTTTTCAAACTCCTCGGTGGTCATCCCGGCGTGGGTCGCGGCGAGGAGCTGGGCAAGGGCTTTTTCACCACCCGCTAAGACGGTCTTGTGATCGCCTTTGAGGACGGAGGCGAAGGGTTCCTTGTCCTTCCACTCCGGATGCTGCGGAGCGAGAGCCTTGATGCGATCGAATGTGAATAAGGCCTGAAAAGGCAGCGGCTGCTCGGTCCAGAGCGTGCCGTCGTTGTCAAA
>CAZHRH010000062.1:0-12314 GCA_964534475.1 uncultured Wenzhouxiangellaceae bacterium | reverse complement strand
CCGATGATTTCAGCGGTTTGCCGGTGGGCCTGAACGCGAGCATCGAACTCGAACAAAGCGTTCGCTACGCGCACTCTTACAACATCGGCGCCCGCATCAAAGGCAGCCAGCGCCCGCAAGAAATGCTCATCTACACCGCACACTGGGATCATCTCGGCACCGCCAGCAACATCGCCGAAGGTGAGGACGGCATCTACAACGGTGCCGTCGACAATGCCACCGGCGTGGCCGGGATGTTGGCGCTGGCAGCAAGCCTGCAGCAGCAACCACAGCCGGAGCGCAGCATTGCCTTTTTGGCGGTCACCGCAGAGGAATCCGGTTTGCTGGGCTCAGCCTGGTACACGCAAAATCCACCGCTGCCGATGGCCCGGCATGTTGCCGGCATCAACATGGATGCCATGAATGTGTATGGGCCAACCCGGGATCTGGTCGTGGTCGGTTATGGGCAATCCGAAATGGAAGATTACCTGCGCCTTTATGCCGGGCAACAGGAGCGCATCGTGGCTCCAGAGGAAACCCCCGAAGCCGGCGGCTATTACCGCTCGGATCATTTCAATTTTGCCAAGCGCGGTGTACCCATGCTGTATGTCGATGCCGGCATTGATCACGTCGAGAACGGCACCGCCTGGCTGCTGGAAAAACAGCAGCGCTTCACCGCCGAGCGATACCACAAGCCGCAAGACGAAGTTCAGAAAGACTGGGATCTGGCCGGCATGCAGCAGGATTTATGGCTGTATCAGCAGATCATGCTGGATCTGGCCAATGCTGAGGTCTGGCCGGCCTGGTATGAAGGCAGCGAATTTCGCCAGATGTGGCAGCAATCCCGGTCATAGGCGAACTGCATGGAGCGCGTCTTTTTTAGCCACCCCCAGGCCAATAACGCACGTCTGCCAGCCCCTGGAAATCAGAATCCTGGGTCCAGACAACAGCCCTGACCTGTTGCGCAGTCGCATAAATAATACTATCGGCCAGTGGCAATTTATGGCGCAGACCCAGCGCGGCAGCACTCAGTGCCATCCCGGCGTCCAGTGGCACCACCTCACCTTGCTGCATCACTGCGATGTATTGCAACGCCGTTGCTTCATCGCGCTGTCGGCTGATTCGTTTGAAGCTGATTATTCGTCCAGCAAGGCAGAATGAGCGAAGTGTAGTCATTCTACATGAGCGAGTGATAACGCCGCTGGGCGGATCATCAGCCCCAGCCCTGTGGGTTGCGCCTGAAACCGCACCACTCGTTGTTGCTCGTCGCTTGTTTGGAGTAACCAAACTGCGCTCCTTGCGCCTAGATTGGCGCGGTTTCAGACGCAACAGAGGCGGCAGGTTTAGTGCAAACAGGCCCTAGACTCGATCGGCATCGCACGGGACGCGCGTATCCAGCCCTGGTAGTGAGCCACGAAGACTTTTCGCGCTACGCAACGGGATCAATTCGATGCGATCATCAAACTGCACCACCTGTAGCCGAGCGCCGGGTTTCAGATCCATCGCCTCGCGCACATTGCGCGGAATAACGACCTGGTATTTCGGGGAGATTTTAATGGTTTCCATGCCTTGTTCCACGCATCGACAAGTATTGCATTTACGATTTTAGTATTGATCAATCAAGTAAGTCTACAGGCAAACGCGACAGCGCCGTCCAAGCCTGTATGTCTCACTGCCCAATCCGCCGCACCCGCCTGCCGAGTCCGTTTATATGTTCTGACAGGTTCACTCCATTACAACAAAAGTATGCTATATTCCAGATGCTCGATTTGAATGGAATCAAGGAGTTAGAGCAAATGTTATAACATTACATCCATTTTAGAGGTATTTTCATGAATAAATTGACACTACGGCAATCACTTGCCGCGACCGCGCTCTGCGCAGCTTTAATCGTTATCCCCACCAGCAATCTGTTGGCCCAGGAAGAAGCCGGGCCGATCCTGACCATCTATGAAGTCCAGGTCAAACACGGCCACGATTCGAAATGGCGTGAAGGCACCAAGGCCTGGAACAAGTGCTATGCCGACAACGGCGGCAAATCCGCGTGGAATGCCTGGAGACGCTTGATGGGCGAAGGCAACGTTTATGTTTTTTCCGTCATGTCAGACAATTGGGCTGATGTGGGCGAACGTGATCCTGCCGCCAAAGCTTGCACGGAAGTGTTTGAAACGCAAATGACCCCGCATGAAGCCAGCGAGAAAGTCATGCTGACCCGAGAGATGGCTGATATCAGTAATGAGTATATGGAAGACACCAAGGTTGTTGGTGTGTATAACTTTACTGTCGAGGACAGCAGAACTTTTGAAAAGGTCATCACAGAAGTGAGCAAGGCCATGCAGAAGACCGACGGCACCATCCCGCTGCAGTGGTACCAATCCATGGGTGGCAGTGAAGACGATGCCGATTATTTTGTGGTGGCCAATCATGCCGACTTTGCCAGCATGGACAAGGACTGGACCGGCCCATGGGAAGCAGCCGCAGCACAGCATGGCGAGGAAACTGCCGAGGAATGGCGCGACATGTTTGCTGATGCCGTCGACGATCAGTGGAATTACATGTATGTTCGCGAAGACGACCTGAGCTTCGCCCCGGCAGAATAAAACCGCATAATCCATTGCAAACGGCTCGCACAGCGAGCCGTTTTTTTTGCCGAATGGTCAAGCCTGCGACCTAATACACTGCTCAGGCAAAATAGAAAAACCGCAGCACGCGGCGCAAAATCACCGCCACCTGTTTCGGCATGGCAGCGGCATCAATCACTTCGCCGTTGAGGATCACCGCGCCACTGAACTGCGGGCCTTCAACACTGCGCACAATGGTCAAATTGTCAAATTCCAGCACGTTCTGCAGCGGGTTGCCATCGGCGTCCACGGCATCGAAAGTCAGGCTGCCGCTGTACATACTGGTCATCTGCTCATTGCCGCGGTTGCGCTGGCGCTGGACCTCCCCGTTTACGCTGCGCTCTTGTGCCCCGGGGTGAAAATCAGTGAACGTGGCGATGCTGTTGATGTCGGCACCGGGAATGTCCAGCTCTCCAGTGCTGGTGATCTGCAGCACGCCGTCAAACTCGTCACTCAGAGTCACGTTCTTGTCCAGGCTCAATACTGCCTGGGCTGATGTTGCCAGCAATAACGCAGCTAAAAATATCAGGCTACAAAGGGTTTTATTCGCATTCATGGGTTTCTCCTGTGTCAATATTCAATCTATGGTTGAAAACATGTCGTTGTTTTGCGATCGCAGTGCGGTATCACCACCATCATCCATAACAACGGTTGACCAGCCAATGCGTTGACGCTGATTTGCAGCCATCACTCAGAGTCTCCGGCCAGCATGGCGGCACGCTCACTGGCATCCGCCGCGAGCAGACTTCTTGCCAATGCCACGCGCTCCTCGTCAGCCAATGGCTGCATGCGCTGGCGCAGTTGCTGGCGCTGCACCACGCTGAGTGCACTTACCATATTGCGCAGTTCCATACGTTGCTTGGCATCCAGTTGCCTTATCCAGCCCAGCCGCTCGGTTTGCGCGCCCAGTCTGGCGCCAGCCCGAAAGGCGCGGCGCTGCTGTGGCGACATCTGCTGCCAGCGCTGACGCAATTGCTGGCGCTGTTGCGGTGACAGGCTGCGCAGTCTCTGCAGCCCGGCTCGGATGCGCGCCTGCTGCGCTGGCGGCAAGGCGCGGAAGCGCTGAAAACGCTCTCGCAACCGGTCTCGCTGTGCCGGCGAGAGGCCCTGCCACTGGCTGAAGCGCTGGCGGGCGTGTAGGCGCTCATCCGGTGACATCTCCTGCCACTGGCGCAGTCCCTGCAGCATCTGCGCGCGCTGCTCATCGCTCATCTGCGGCCATTGCTCGGCCCAGGGCAACAGCAGATTTTGCTCGGCGGGACTCAGCGCCTCCCAGGTCTGCGCCGGCAGATAACTGCTGACCGCCAGCGTCAGCAACAACGCGCATGGCTGCAGCCAGCGCCACCGGTTGCTGTTTTGTTTATTGCTGTTCATGTTCTGTTTCCTCATCTTGATCATTGCTGTCTTCACTTTGTTGCGACCCGGCCTGTGCTGATGCTGCCTCTGCATGGCTCCCGATAACCGGATCTGTATCTATCTGCATCATCATCTGGTCTAACGCCTGTGGATCCAGAAACTCCCCCTGATCGCTGAATGCGGCGATAAACATCAACAGCTCAGGATCGGGCCTGGCTTCAATCTCGGCAGCATCACTGGCAGCAAGCTGGACCGCCGGCAGCCAGCCAAGCAGGCACAGCATGGCCAACCTGTACAACGCTGTTGCAGCTTGTCTGGTTGACATGCTCAACTGCCACTGTCCAAAGCATCCGAAGAATCTGACGACATGTTGTTCTGGTCGGCCTCGACCGCGCCGACCCAGGCATAAAAGGCCAGCGTCTCATCACTGTCCGGCGCCGCATCGGCATCCGCGAGCAGGGCAAAATCAGCATCCAGCAGCAACTGCATGTCGATGGCAACGTTATTCTGCTCAGGCAAAGCCGCCAGCGGCAACGAGACCTCCGGTGGCGTTGTCTGCGGCAACCACAACAGCGCCAGCAGACAGGCTGCAGTCAATGCGCCGCCGCCCCACAGCAGCCACTGCCAGCGATTGCCTTGCCCACGGTCGTGGGCTGACAGTTGCGCATCGCGTTTGGCCTGTTGTCTGATTGCCGTCAAGCGCGTCTGCACCTGCACCGGCAGATGGTCATCGGCCTGGCGCAGCGCAGCACGCGCCCGAAGCTGTAGTTTGCTGTCCTTATCATGGTCGTTCATTGATAATCCTCCAGACTTTTGCGCAAGGCCTGCATGGCCCTGTGCAAATGGGTTTTGACGCTGCCGCCACCGATGCCCAGAGCGCTTGCGGTGGCTTGTACATCCAGGCCTTCATAAACGCGCAGCAAAAACACCTGCCGTTGCCGGTGTGGCAGTGCCTGCAGCGCCTGCTGCAAGTGCTGAGCGAAATCCTCCAGACCTGCGGTCATCTCCGGTGTCGGGGTGTCAGCGGCCGTGTTTTCAATCACATCGCCAGTGCTTCCAGCCTGCTGACCGCCCTGTCCGGAAGGCAGCAGCCAGCGCCGCCAGCGTGCCTGCTGGCGGTAATGATCGATGATGCGATTGTTCAGCGTACGATAGAACAAAGGTGCCCATTGTGCCGCCGGGTGCCCGCTATAGTGGCGATAAAACGCCAGCATGGCATCCTGCAGCAGATCCATCGCCGTATCCACATCACTGGTCGCCAGCCAGGCCATGCGCAAGGCACGTCGCTCGATGGTCTGCAGAAAATCCTCCACCGAGGCATATTCCGTCGTCTCTGCATCAGCCGCGCTGGAGATTTCTAAATTCACTACAGCAGCTCTTATAGTGGTTGCCTTATCCTGCATATCTTGTGTGCTTGGAGCATAAGCATGGCAGCAAGTAACACAGTGTAGAACGATGCAGCCAGCAAAAGGTTGACAGCAACAAAAAAGGCAGCCCGAAGGCTGCCTGAAAAATCAACATGAAAAATCACATCAATATGGCTGATACTGTTATTAATCTTGTGCAGATTCGCAGTTGAAGCCAGACGGGTTGACTGACTTTTCCAGCGGGATGATTTCAAATGATCTGCTCAGCGATGGCTCATCAAAACTGTATGTCACAGTAGCTTGATCACAGGCCGTAAACTCGATGCTGAGGGTTCCAGCCTCTCGCGTGTCCAGGAAGGCCGGTGCTGGCGCATCAAATTCACCACCAGCACTGAATCTCATGGTGCCTGTTGCCACATTGCCGTCGATATCCAGCAAGGCGGTAAACCAGCGCTGATCCTCTGAGCCAATGTCCATCGGCGCATCATCTGGCGGCATCATTGGCATGCTGGTGTAGGTGAACCAGGCTACGAATAACAAATCGAGGCTGGCTCCGAAATCAAACATCAAGCCCTGTCTGCTGTTGGCAAAGTCAGGAGCCGGGTTTACCCAGTTACCTTCGACCTGATTGAAATTGACCGGTTCTGCCGGCGGTGGGTCTGTCGGTCCACCGTCGTCACCAGCAATGGTGAAGGTGAAATTGTCCACACTGGCAAAATCCATAAACGGTCGCTGCGCAAACTCAACGCGCGCAATAGGGATCTCAGTGTCAAAGCTGCGGAAATTCGCGGGATCAGCTCGGGTGCTGGCGAAGGCGCTGGTCACGGTATCCAGTTCGGTACCATCGGCGTCAAAAGCAGTGGCTGTGGCACGATCAAAAAAGCCCACCACAAAAAAGAAGGAAACATCTGTAACCGGTTCGTCAAAGGTGATGACAGCGCCATCAAGCTGAATCTGATAACTGGAATTGCCGGATGCGTAAAGAAATGGAAACTCCGGCTCTGAGGTAATAAGGCCATCTGACCAGTTCGCCCCCATGAAGGAGAACTCACTGGTACCCACCGGGGTCACGCCCGCTTCATCGCCAACGTTATCAAACAGTATAGTCACTGTCTGTGCCTGAGCCCCGGCAACTGCAAGCAGCAATAAGGCGGTCAATACAAGTAATCTGTTCATGCTGATTTCTCCTATATATATAAGGTTCGCCTGATCCAGCTGACATCACTGGCTGAGTGCGAGCCAAGCTTCCCCGGCCTTTGCAGTACCGGATATGGTCAGCATGTGGCAAAATACGCATGAATACCTGTGTAAACACTAAACTTTTCTATACATTTGCTAAATACTGAGAGATTTCATGGATCTATAACACTTCGTAAGGAGCTTGTATCTCAATTGGGAGGCTATCAAAACGGTTTCTCGCGAACTTGTGTTAGCCTTGATACCACTTTTAATGCCAGCAGAGAGCACCATGGACAATGATGACTTACAGATCATATCGATCAATGATCGTGTGATTGATCTGAACAGTGGGGAAATCATCCATGCCGGCCAATCCGGACAGCTGCCACCGCGGCTGCTGTCTTTGCTCAACTACTTCATCGCCCACCGCAACCAGGTCATCGCGCGTGATGATCTGATTGAATCGGTCTGGGGTCACATCGAAGCCGCTTCAGAGGATTCGGTCAATGTTGCGGTTTCGGCCCTGCGCAAGGCGCTCGGCGACCTGCGCCGGCCGCATCACATCATCAAGACGGTTACCCGCCGCGGCTATCGCTTTGTCCTCGCCGACACGCCGGCAACAGATGCAACGACCGACGCTGCTCGCGCAGCAGTTCCGGTCGCCATGCACAAGCAGCAGACACCGGCACTGGTGCCGCGACGCTGGCTGCTGTTACTGGTTATTCTGGCCATGCTGCCAACCCTGTGGCTACTGCTGCCGGAGCCGGCCAGCAAATCAATGCAGGGTACCGGTAACGCAGCAGCGAACGAACTGCCGTCTATTGCCGTGCTGCCGTTCATTGACATGAGCAATAACCGCAACCAGTCGCAGTTTGCCGATGGGCTGGTGGATCGTATCCTGCACATGCTCACTGAAACCCGCGACATGCGCGTAGTGGCACGCACCTCGTCGTTTGCCTTTCGCGATAGTCCGTTAGGGATAGGTGACATTGGTCGCGAACTAGGCGTAGATGCCGTGCTGGAGGGCAGCGTGCAGCATGACGGCGAGCAGTTGCGGGTGGTGGCACAGCTGATAGACGTGGGCAAGGAGCAACACATCTGGTCGCGCACATTTGATCGCGACAGCACAGAGCTGTTTGCCCTGCAGGACGACATTGCCAATGCCGTGACCGCCAGCATGGTCGATTCGCTGCTGCCGGCCTCGGTGCTGCAGCCACCGGTCGACCGAACCGTTTACGACCTCAACACCCGCGCCAGCTTCGAGCTCGAGCGCTTCACTGTGGCCAGCCTCAAACATGGCAGACAGCTGCTGCGAAGCGCCCTGCAGATCGATCCGGACAACCTTGACTCATTGTTGCTGCTGATCAAGGCCGAAAAAATGCTGCGTACTCAGGGGCCAATGCGCCAGCCGGGTGATGTCGATGTCACCCTGCCTTATCTGCAGCAGGTCATGACACTGGCACCGGACGACCCTCGTGTGCTGCTGGCCAAGGGCAACTGGCAGTTCGGCGAAGGCAAGCCGGATGAGGCCATTGCCAGCTATCGCCAGGCGATTGCAGTAAAGCCCAACTTTGCCGAGGCCTACACCGTGCTGGGAAGAGTCCTGTACCGGATCGGTCGGATGGAAGAGGCCGACGACATGCTCGACATGGCACGGCGACTGGATCCGGTCTCGCCGCAGGTTGCGGTGTGGCAGGCCGATGCCTTGTGGGCCATTGGTCGTGCCGAAGAGGCAGTGTTTCAGTTGCGCAAGAATCTGCGACTGTTTCCACACTTTCCGCAGACCTATGACCGGCTCGCCACCTATCTGCTGCAGCAGGGCGAAAGCGGTCTGGCGACGCGCTACATACTGGAACAGCACCGCCTCGATCCGGACAGCCCGGTACGCTGGTTCCGGCTGTGCGAGTTTTATCTGCAACTGGGCGATGACATCAGTGCTGAAGCCTGCACCGATGAACTGGCCAGCCAGCACCAGTTGCCGGTGCGCCTGCCCTACATGCGGCAGATTCTGCATTCTTTCCGCGGCGAGTGGCAGGCCCAACAAGAAATCCTGGAATCCATCATCGTCATGCATCCCTACAACCCGCTGAATCAATCTCTGCTGGCACAAAGTTACACTTTCTCAGGCGATTGTGACAAAGCCGAACAGGTTTTGCGGCAAAGCTACCCCGGCATTTATGCCGAGCCGCCACAAATCACCCCGCCGATGACATTGGCCGCGCTGTCTGCAGCCTATTGTGCCTTGCAGGCCGGCGTCGATCCGGACACCAGTCCGCTGCTGCAAAAACTGGCAGAAAACCTCAAGCGCATGCGCCTGGCACAGGGCCCCTGGCAGGTGACCGGACACGAGCGCGCGCGGCTGCTGGCGATGCAGGGCCAGCACGATACCGCCCTGCAGGAACTGGACAAACTGATCAACAGCGGCTGGCGCTATTACTGGTGGGGGTTGGATGCCTATCCTGAATTTGCCGCGCTGGCCGAGCGCCCAGAGTTCATCGCCCTGCAACAGCAGCTCGAAGCTGGCGTGGTGGCACAGCGGGCCTGGTTTGACGCCAATCGCGAAGTGCAACTGGCGTCGCTTGAATGATCAGGTTTTCCGCTGTGGGAGCACACATCATCATACGTAGTCAATCGACAATCGCAAGCTGCTCGCCAGTATCTTTGAACAGCACCAGCGCCGCACGCACCATGGCCTCGGTGCCCTGGGTGATGGCCGGTTCCGGCTCGATGCGGAAAAACGGCGAGTGGTGTGCTGCTGCTGTGTCCACGTTTTCAGGCAGGCTGCCGCCGACATTGAAATAGACCCCGCGCACGCCGCTCTCAGGCGTGACGAAATAGGCGAAGTCCTCCGCGCCCATGCCCTGGCGCGGCTCATCCCACAGCACATCGTCGCCAAACGCTGCCGTCATCACTGCGCGCAGTTGTTCGGCGGTGGCGCGGTCATTGATGGTCGGCGGTGTGGTCTCGGTGGCAGAGCGTTTGACTTCCGGCAACAGATCCTCCGGCACCCCCAGCGACAGGGCCACACCGCGCGCCACGCGGTCGATGCTGTCGAGCAGCTTGGCGCGCACGGCCGGATCGTTAGAACGCACCGTCAACTGCATGTCCACCCGATCGCCGATGATGTTGTGCTTGCTGCCGCCATGAATGGCACCGACCGTGATCACCCCGTCTTCCTGTGGCGCGATCGTACGCGAGACCACCGACTGCAAAGAGACCACAATCTGCGACGCCACCAACACTGGATCAATGCCCTTGTGCGGCGAGGCACCATGCGTACCGACGCCATGCACGGTGATATCTACCGAATCGGAACTGGATGCAACAATACCGGTGGGAACGTTGAGCTTGCCAACCGGCATCTGCGCTGCAACATGGAAAGCCAGCGCATAATCGGGTTTCGGGAAACGCTCATACAAGCCGTCTTCCAGCATGCGCCGGGCACCGGAAATGCGTTCCTCGGCCGGCTGACCGATCAGCACCAGCGTGCCCGACCAGGCAGCGCGGCGTTCGGCCATCTGCCGCGCCGTACCCACTAGCGCAGTGATGTGGGTATCGTGACCACAGGCATGCATGACCGGCTTGACCTCGCCATCAATGTCTTTCTGCGTCACGCTGGAAGCATACGCCAGACCGGAATCTTCCTTGAGCGGCAGGCCATCCATGTCCGCGCGAATCATGATGGTCGGCCCCGGCCCGTTCTCCAGCACCGCCACCACGCCGGTACCACCCACACCCTCGGTGACGTCGTAGCCGAACGCACGGATTTCCTCAGCCAGCCGCTTGCTGGTGTTGAACTCACGGTGCGACAGCTCCGGGTTCTCATGGAAATGCACGAACAGATCATGCAGATTCTGCTCATAATCTGCGGCCACCGATTGGCGCAGATCCGACTGCGCCACCACGGCAGAAGACAACAAAAGCAGCAGGAATGAAATTTGGGCTTTACTGAACATGAGTACTCCAAGTGTATTGGGTCTGTGGATTAGTCTACCCGATCAGAAGTGTGTTGGCAGCAGATGCATGTATTAGTGCCATACTTGTCCATTAGCGCTGGCCGTCAAGCAATCGGCACCGTCTTCAGGTGACCTTCTATTGCCGACACCACATCAGCCTGGAGCGGTAGATTCTTTTTCTCGGCATTCCAGTGCTGATGGAACAGCTCCACCGTCTCCCTGGCGGTATCCAGCATCATCGCCTTGGGCAGCCCTGCCCTGGCCGCCAGATGGGCGAGTTCTGCTGCATCAAATCTGTCAAAGCGTTTGCTTTGACTGACGCTTAGCGCTGCCTCATTATCGTGCAGATACGGAATCGTTGACACAAAGTCATAGGCCGGGGCCAGTCTGGCAATGCGCTTGTCAGGATAATAGACCGACCAGTTTTTGACATGCATATCGGCATTGCCGATCAATGTATTGAACACCAGTCGTCGCATGAACTCGCGCATATCAGCATCATCACTCTCGGCGGCAATGACATTGGCGATGTTAAACATACTTGCTTTTTTGTATTTGTTCTGCGGGTAGATACCGAATATCTGCGCGAAGTCTTCGCTATGTACGCGACTGCCACCACTCAAACGATCAAAGCGCTCGATAGCGAGCGCCGATCCGTGCATCGACTTCACGTCATTGGGAAGTCCGGCAATCGAGGTCAGATCAATCAGCTCTATCGCCGGTACGTTCATTCCCAGCAGGCGCGCGAGGCTCAGCATGGAAAACTCGTTTTCGGGCACGCCAGCATATTTTTCCGACGGCAGCTTGACGATCCAGGACCCACCCACGCCTTTGGCTGGAATCGTCAGCCCACCACTGGCGCTGCTCAGGGCAGAAAATTTAAGCTGCACGCCGGCAAGAGAAAAGCGCAGCGCCTTTTCTTCCCGCTCGCGCGTAGCATGCTCATCAATGACCTCTCCAGCTTCCGGCGGCCACGCTTCACCATCTGCCGGCCGCACCGTAATCGCGCCTGGCAGATCAGCCCCGAGCACCCAGAGCAGAAAGAACTCGCGCTCGGTTTTTATACCGGCGCGCTCGGCCAGGTATTCCCGCAAACGTCCTTCCGGCAGCAGGTTTGAAAAGAACGGCATGAGGCGGGTCTGATAAGGCCTGAACTCAGTGAGCAGCTCACCGAACCTGTCCTTGAACCCCAGACTCAGAACCGCACGGTGGTGATCAGCCACATAGTTATCGTGGAAGGCAAACAAGCTGCGGTCTCCTTCGACACGCGTGAGCGTGCCGATAGCCTCGCCATAAAGCAGGACTTCCAGCACCGCAACATTAGCCATCATCGTCCTCCAGACCATAGGCCGAACGACTGATCTGCCTTGGCTGCTCTGAGAGACTAAGCGCCAGCGCGTTGCGCAGCGCCTGCACGACATCGAGCGATGCAAGCAGTCGTTTCAGATTGTCAGGTTCTCTGGCAACCAGCCTAAGCTGCTTATTCAGATTTTCAACTTCAGCAAGGTAAGCTTCAGGCATGTCCAGGCGCATTAAGTCCTGGACACGACTTTGCAGTTGGGCAGCCTCTCTAAGGCCACTTTGTTGCTGCACAATTTTGTGCGCATATCTTTCCAAACTGCCGAGCTCTTTAGCCATAGCGGACGAGACCTTGCGGCTTGTATCCAGCTCTGCGCTGCGCATGATGGAACGCACTGCAGGTAATGTCTTGCGCGGCACCAATGTCAGTTCAAGACCCAGGGCACGGGCAATCTGGGTCAGGCTTGAGATCCTCAAATCCACTCCGGCGCTCTCGATCTTGGAGATATGGCTTTGCGGTATTCCCGCCATACTGGCAAGCGCACGCTGGCTCAACC
>CAZHRH010000061.1:10535-12333 GCA_964534475.1 uncultured Wenzhouxiangellaceae bacterium | reverse complement strand
CAGGATGGTCTGCTCGATGAGCAGGGCATGGTCGACAACGACAGCACCGTTGAAGCGCTAGTCAAACAGGCGCTGTGTCACGCCCGCGCCGGCTGTGATGTGGTGGCACCGTCGGACATGATGGATGGCCGCATCGGCGCCATTCGTGCGGCGCTGGAAAGCGAGGGATATCAGCAGACCCGCATCCTGTCGTATGCCGCCAAGTATGCCTCCAGTTTTTACGGTCCGTTTCGTGATGCAGTGGGTTCCGCCGCCAATCTGGGTGGCGGTGACAAGTTCAGCTATCAGATGGATCCGGCCAACTCCGACGAAGCACTGCGCGAAGTGGCGCTGGATCTGGACGAGGGCGCAGACATGCTGATGGTGAAACCGGCGCTGCCCTATCTGGATATCATCCGCCGGGTCAAAGACCATTTCGGCGCACCCACCATGGCGTATCAGGTCAGTGGCGAATATGCCATGCTCAAGGCCGCTGCCGGGCACGGCTGGCTGGACGAGAAAGCCTGCGTGCTGGAAGCCCTGCTCAGTATCAAGCGTGCCGGTGCCGACGCCATTCTGACCTACTTTGCCATGGACGTGGCGCGGTGGCTGCAGGACAACTGACGCAGCGGCGATACTGTCGTCGCTAGCAACCTATGGACAACACCATCAAACTGGCCGTGTTTGGCGATCCGATAGCGCACAGCCGCTCACCGCAACTACATCAATACTTTGCCAGCCTGAACAATCTGCCAGTGGATTATCAGCGCATACAAGCCAGCAACAGCGAGCTTGCCCCCAAACTGCAGCATTTTCTTGCCGCAGGCGGCCATGGTGCCAACATCACGCTGCCGCACAAGCAGGCGGTGATGGCGCTGTGCAAAGACATCAGTGCGCGTGCCCGGCGCGCTGCTGCCGTCAATACCCTGCTGCGCAGTGGCGATGGCTGGCGCGGCGATAACACCGACGGCATCGGCCTGGTGCTGGACCTGCAGGACCAGGCGATCAAACTGGATGCTGCCAGCGTGCTGATCATCGGTGCCGGCGGTGCCACGCGCGGTATCGTTCCGGCGCTGTTGGATGCAGGCTGCAAGCGCATCGTCATTGCCAACCGCACGCCGGACAAGGCACACGCCCTGATCGACGCCATCAACGATACACGACTCACAGCCAGCGCATTGCAGCGGGACTACGGCGCAACATTTGACCTGCTCATCCACGCCACCGCCGCTGGTCATGATAAACACAACCTGCCACTGCCGGACGTGCTGCACGGCCGGCCTTACTGTTATGATCTCAGCTATGCTGACGCCAGCAGAGCGTTTCTCGACTGGGCCAAGCAGCAGGGTTGTCGCCGCAGCGACGGCCTGGGCATGCTGGTGGCGCAGGCTGCCGAATCGTTTCGCATGTGGACCGGCGCAACCATCGATGCTGCACAACGCCTGGCAGCGAAGAGACAACTGCACGCAAGCTGAGACAGCTTTGCACATGACCACTGAACAACATGTTGCCAGCGTGCGCATGGATCAAGTTCGGTATGATCGTGTCACAGTGAATTGCGTCCCCTGGCGACATCAGAGAGCTGAAACATGAGCAAACCCGAGTCTGAATCGACCCCGCTGCACGATCCGGCGACACCGAATGTCAACAGTTATGAGGCAAAGTATGCGCTGGGTGGCTTTCAACTGATCGAGCGTCTGTTGCTGATACTGGTTGCCATCATGACCTTGGGAGCGGTGGCTATCGAACTGAAAACCATCTATGAACAGGGCAGCATCAACCTGGCCGATATCCTGCTGATGTTTTTGTATACCGAGGT
>CAZHRH010000061.1:0-10435 GCA_964534475.1 uncultured Wenzhouxiangellaceae bacterium | reverse complement strand
TCCAGCATGTCGGCATTGAAATCGGTACCAATGACCTGCCCGGATGCGCCCACCGCGGCGTGAAACTTGAACGCCACATCGCCGGTACCGGTAGCACAATCGAGCACCGATTCACCGGCCCTGGCGGCAGACAGAGCCACCGCCCGGCGCCGCACTGCTTCATCGCTGCCAAACGACATCCAGCGATTGGCGCGGTCGTAACGCGCGGCGATGCGCGAAAACATCTGATGGACTTGATCGGACATGTTCAACTCTCCGTCAGGTGACCGGATGGCTGTGCGCAGCCTGTCTCCAGCAGCAGACGCTGACAATCCTGCTGTCGCAGTTTACCGGTTTCCGTGCGTGGCAGGGTTGCCAGTACGCGCCAGCGACGCGGCAGTTTGTGTGCAGCCAGGTGCTGGCGCAAGCTGGTCTGCAGCATATCAATCAGCTCATTCACCGCCAGCCCATTCGCTGCGTCTGTTGCTGAGTTTGTCGGGTCCGGATCTTGCGGCACCACCAGCGCTGCCACCTGCTGGCCCCATTCTGCATCGGCCAGCCCGATTACGGCAACATCTGCCAGCAGGCCGGTACGCAGCAGCGCCTGCTCGACTTCATCACGGCGTATGTTTTCCCCGCCGCTGATGATGACATCGCTTTGGCGATGACTGATATGCAGCATGCCGGCGCCATCGCGCCAGCCATAATCATCGGTCAGCAACCAGTCCTGTGTCTGCCAGGGTGCCGGCAGCGACTGCTGCTCCACCACGGCCTCGCTGATCATAGCGCCACGCGCCAGGATACGACCGATCTGCTCTGGCGGCACAGCCTGCCAATGTGCATCGAGCAGACACAATTCTACGCCCGGCAGGGGCATGCCCGCCACGCCTCTGGCGTGTTTGAAGTCCAGCCTTGCACCATGTTCGGGGGCCAGCGTGGCCAATTGCGAACAGGCCTCGGTCATGCCATAGGTGGGCAGCACCGGCAGCTTGGCGGCTTGTGCCTGCTGCAGCAGTTGCGCTGCTGCCGGCGCGCCGCCGATCAATAGCGCGCGTATGCCGGACGCCACCTTGCCCGGATCATCTGCCAGCAGCCGCTGCAGCATGGTCGGCACCATGGAGGCCAGCGTGATGTCGCGATTGGCTGCCATCAGCCGGCGCACCCGAACGGCATTGAAACGTTGCAGCAGATACAGGCTGCTGCCGCAGATAAGGCTGCGTATGACAATGGCCAAACCGCCGATGTGATGCAGCGGCAGACACAACAACCAGCAGTCATCCGGCGTCTGCTGCAGTCGTTGCGCCACTGCCGTGGCGCTGGCCAGGTGATTGGCCACGGTCAAAGGCACCGGTTTCGCCGCCGCCGTGCTGCCCGAGGTGAGCAATTCGGTAAGCACATGCTCAGGCGCCAGTTGGGCACATGCCGGCGGCTCGGCAGCAGCCTGTTCCCAGCGCAGAACAGCACAGTCAATGTCCGCCGGATTCAAGCCGTTTGTCACATCCACAACAGCATCACTGGCCAACAGCCTGAGCTGCGCTTGCAGTGCGGCCAGCGGCTGGCGCGCCGGCAGCGGCTGCAGTGTGGCACCGAGCCAGATCAGTGCATGCATGGCGTACACGCAGGCTGGCGAGGTTTCGCACAACAGCGCCACGCGCGTGCCCGCTCGCACGCCCTGGGCGCTGAGTGCGGCGATATAGGGCTTGATCGTCACAGCCAACTCGGCATAACTCAACGCCTGTCCGGAATGACAGACTGCCGTTTGTTGCGGGTGTTGCTGGCAGCGATCTTGCAGCCAGGTCGTCATGGGGAAAAAACGTCCGGCATCAGGCCGATGCCAGCGCCGCTGCGCAGCAATAGATGGCCGTCGCGTATCTCATCGGTGGCGGTGACCACATCCTCGGCAAACCAGTCCCCGGTGGCCAGTCCATGTGGCCCGGGGTGCTGACTGCAGGCGGCGGCCAGATGTGCGATGGCGCTGCGCGCCACGGCCGCTTCCAGCAGATTGCTGAGCACGACTTTAACATCGTGTCGGGCAGCCAGTTGCAGCAGCGCCAGTGCCGGCAACAGACCACCGTGCACGGATGGTTTCAGTACCAGCGCCGCTAACACACCGGCCTGCATCCAGCGCGCTGCACGCGCAGTCGGCACGCTGCTCTCATCGGCTGCCAATAACGGCGCACGCTGTTCATGTTGCTGCAGCAGGGCTGCAAAATAGTCATCTGCGACCGGCTGTTCGATCAGTTCCACGCCGCTGTGGCGCAGCGCCTGACACATGCTCAGTGTTTGTTGTACATCCCAGGCGGCATTGGCATCCAGGCGCAGGGTCAGGCCTGGAAAATCTGCCAGCAGTTGCTCGATACGCTGCAGATCAGCACTGTGACTGGCCACACCGACTTTCAGCTTGGCGTGGCTAAAGCCCTGCTGCAGCGCTGTCTCCAGACTGGCCTTGCAGCTTGCATAATCATCTGCACCAAGCGTGTACTGCACTGCCACCGATGCAGGCGCAGGCGAGGGCACTGGTGGTCCGGGGAGTTGGCCAGGCAATAGGCCAGGCAACACGGCTGACAACTGCGCCAGCAACTGCGCCAGGCTCAACTGTCGATAGCGTGCCAGCGCATCCAGCAGCGCCAGTTCCAGACCAAAGCGCAGCACCGGCTGCTGCTGCAGCGCCGGAAAGCGCTCATCCAGCCCGGCCAGATGCCAAGCCGGAGCACCAAACGGCAACTGTTGTTGCAATCTCACGGCGACCGGATCCTGACCCAGTGCTGTTTGTATCTGTCGCGCCAAAACCAGGTTGTCGGCAAAACTGTCCACGCTCCAGCCCGGCAAGGCGCTGGCCTCGCCATAACCACTAAGGGTCTGGCCATTGCCAATGACGGTGACCTTGAGCAGCAGTATCTCGCGCTGACGGAAACTGCCGGCGGCTGTGTGCAGGGGCTGGCGCAGTTGCAGTTTGACCCGTGTGACGTCTAATGCCAGCCAGTTGGCTGCCAGGCAGTCGCTGGCTGCCGCTGTGACCGGCATCAGTGACTGACAGATGCAGCCAAAGTCACGGCAGCCGCCGCCTGCTGCCGCAGCTCATCGCGCAGACGGCGATCGTTGCGGCGCACTGTGGGCACGCGCACGAGTTGCAGACCCGGGCTGTGCAGGCATTTTTGCAGCAATGTCCTGAACTGCGGCCAGTCAGCCACCGTGTGCAGTTCCAGGCCACGCGGCAGCATGTGGCTGACAGCGGTACGATCCACCGTGGCAAAGTGCTTGTCGTGTATGCTGCCGTAGCCGGACGATGGCAGGTATTCAAAAATCTCACCGCCGTTGTTGTCAACGATGACCACGGTCAGATCAATGCCCAACTCGGCGGCCAGCAGCAAGGCACCGACGTCGTGGCGCAGGGCAACATCGCCGATCACCAGCACCGTCGGCTTGTTCCTCGTGCCCTGCTCACGCTGGCGTCCCAACGCCACCCCCATGGCGCTGGACACGATGCCGTCGATGCCATTCAATCCAGCATTGAAATACACCTGCAGATCGCCGGCATGCATGCACATGAAGCTGTCCTGATTGCGCACTGACATACTGCTGGAAACGAACAAAGCAGAATGATCGGGCAGCACAGCCGCCAGCTCGCGCCACAAGCCGGGTGCTGACAACTGCTCACTGACGCCATCCAGACCGGCCTGCAAGCCGGCCAAAGCCTGTTGCTGAGCCTGCTGATGGGCCGACAGCCAGTGCTTTCGTTGTGCCGACAGCTCGGCAGTGTTGGCACCGGCGCTGGCGGCAGCAAACAATCCGGCGGGTTCACCAACGAACTGTTCTGCCACCTGATGCAAAGGATCCAGCAAGCGCTGACCGGGGCCGATCTGTACATGCTGACAATGCTCATGCAACTCCCGCAGCAAGGCCTGGGTCGACCACAACAACGGTGCCCGTCCGAGCCGAATCAGCACATCGGGCAGGCCATGTTGCTGGTAGAAGCCTGCTGCCATCATGTGGTCGCTGGCGACGATAAAATGCTCACCGCGCTGCGACCAGTGGCGCATGCCGGATACTGGCTCGACGATTACGGGAATGCTTCTTGCCGCGGCAAACTCACCTAACGCTGCGCGATACTCACTGCCACTGTTGTCGGCCCCGATCAGCAGCAAGGGTCGACGGGCCTGATCCACCAGTGCGCACAGGCGACTGACATCAGCAGCAGTGGCGGTACTGTCAGCGCGGCGCAGATTCAGCCAGGGTCTTGCGCCAGTGCGGCCGTGCAATGCTGAACCTGCATCGCGCAGAAAAGCATCCGGCACATGATCACGATGACTCACCGGCACCTGCACCGGCTCCAGCGGCTTGCGAAACGGCAGGTTCAGATGCACCGGACCGGGTTCGGCTGCCTGGGTCAGATGCATTGCGCGACAGCTCAGGGAGCGCAGGTAGGCCAGCTTGTCGGCGCTGGCCTCGGGCTGCGCCAAGTGATGAAACCAGCGCACCCGCGAACCATACAGATGCATTTGCTGCATCACCTGCTGGGTGCCGCAATCGTGATCATCGGGCAGACGATCCGCAGTCAGAATCAGTAACGGTATGCCGTTGGCATCGGCCTCGCACACTGCCGGCAAAAAATTGGCGGTGGCGGTGCCAGAAGTGCACACCAGCGCCACCGGCTGGCGCTGCGCTTGTGCCAGGCCCAGCGCAAAAAACCCCGCTGAACGTTCATCAATGATGGAGTAATCCTCAATGTCGGCGTGGGCGTGAAACGCAAACGCCAGCGGTGCCGACCTGGAACCGGGACAGATGACCACGCTGCGCAGACCACAACGCTGCAGTTCGTCCACCATGATATGGCTCCACAGCGTGTTGACATTGGCTGCCTGCGGCAGGCCAGGCTGGCGGTGATTGGCATCGGCCACGTCAGCTACAGCCAGGTTCAGAAATGCCAGGGAAAGCGGCGGAAATCCTGCGCGCGCTTTTGCAGAAACGCATCGCGGCCTTCTTGCGCCTCCTCGGTACCGTAGGCCAGGCGGGTCGCCTCACCGGCGAACAGTTGCTGACCCACCATGCCGTCATCGGGCAGATTGAAGGCATATTTGAGCATGCGCATGGCGGTCGGGCTTTTGCTGTTGATGGTTTGCGCCCATTCAATCGCATGCTGTTCCAGCTCGGCATGCGGCGCCACGGCGTTCACCATGCCCATCTGCATGGCCTGCTCGGCGCTGTAGGTGTGGCCGAGAAAAAACACTTCGCGGGCACGCTTCTGACCGATCTGCCGGGCCAGCAGTGCCGAACCGTAACCGGCATCGAAACTGGCCACATCCGGATCGGTCTGCTTGAATCTGGCGTGTTCGGCACTGGCGATGCTGAGATCACACACCACGTGCAGGCTGTGACCACCGCCGACCGCCCAACCGGGTACCACGGCAATGACGATCTTCGGCATGAAGCGGATCAGCCGCTGCACTTCCAGAATGTGCAAACGACCGCTGGCGTGACCAGCTTTTTGCGCCTCAGTCAGATCGTCGCCAGCGTACTGATAACCATCGGCGCCGCGCACAGACTGATCGCCACCGGCAGAAAACGCCCAACCGCCATCCTTGCTTGATGGGCCATTGCCGGTCAGCAACACGCAGCCGACATCGCTGCACTGGCGTGCATGATCCAGTGCCGCAAACAGCTCATCGACGGTTTGTGGACGAAACGCGTTGCGGCATTCCGGTCGATCAAAAGCAATGCGCACGGTGCCTTGCGCTGCGCCATCGGCAGCATGCAGACGGTGATAGGTGATGTCGGCAAAGTCGAATCCGGATACAGCTTGCCAGCGCGTTGCATCGAACAGCGCCGAGATATTGCGTTCAGTCATACTCAAGACCGCTAATTCCGCTAATGCCGGGTGATTTCATGTGTTACTGCAGATCGTTCAGATAGTCACTCAGCGCGGCCAGATCACTCTCTTGAACCTGGCTTTTTGCTACCGTGTGCTGGGGTTGTTGCAAGATCGACTGCAATTTTTCCGGAGTGAATGGCGCATGCTGCTCGGCCAGATCAAACAGATTGGACGAACCGTCAGCGCCATCTGCCGACAACTGGTGGCACATGGCACAGGCGTTGCCGGCAATTTCAGCGCCATCCTGGGCCGGCAACAGTGCCGGCAGCAGCAGCATCACGCTGACGCATAGAAATAGGTATTGTTTCATCATCAACTCCTGACAAATGCTCATGTTTGTTGTTGCTCGTCATTGTCTGCCGGCGGCTGCACCTGACCATGCGGCACGCCACTGTGGCAGTCGACGCAGGTCGGGCCGTCAGCACCCAGCATGGCGTGCGAGGCTTTGGCGGCGGAGCTCTGCTTAGCGGTAAGCATGGCCTCAGCCACGTGACAGTTGCGGCAGGTGCGGCTGTCGTTGGCCTTGAACCAGGCATGCGCCTGTTGCTGCAGCGCATAACGCTGCTCGGCAAATGCCTCTGGCGTGTCCACACCGGCGAGAAAATAGGCACTGAATGCGGCTGCTCCCGACTTGGCCTTGGTCCACACCATCGCCGGCAGACTGTCTTTGGGGATATGGCAATCATCACATCCGACACGTACCCCGGAAGCATTGTTCCAGTGGCTGGATTGCTGCAATTCGGCATAGAAATCATCATACACATGACAGGAGACACAGAATTGCGTCTGATTGGTGTGATGAATCATCACCGCCGAGCCGCTGGTGAGCACGACGCCGGCAATCAAGCCGGTCAGCAAAAGACCTGCCAATATCCACCTGTTACGCTTTTCCCCTGCCTCATTCATGTGATATCACATCGTCAGCTTCCGCTGGGCGAGGCTCACGCCAGCCTTGCGCCAACATGATCAGCCCCTGCAGCAACAACAGCAGGGCGGCGATCGGCAGCAGCGTTTTCAGCAGATAGATCGCCGGCAAACCACCGGCCTCGAAGCTGGCCTCACCGATCTGCCACGAACGCAGCACATAGGGCACGCTGGCATACAGCAAAAAACCGGCAAACGGCAACAACAGCAAGAGTGTACCAAGCAGGTTCACCCGCCGTTGTCCGCGCCGGCTGAAGCGATGGTAGAACACATCCACACGCACGTGCGCATCGTCGGCCAGTGTCCACGCCGCGGTGAGCAAAAAGGCAGCGGCATGCAGCCACAGCACGCTTTCCTGCAGCCCGATCCAGCCGATGTTGAACACATAGCGCAACAGCACCACCAGAAACAGCACGGCAATCATGACCGGCAACAGCCAACTGCCGAGCACACCAAAACCGCGCACCATTTTTATCGCCGCAGTCGTCATTACCACTCAAACAGTTTGTAGGTAACCGGTGCAACCGGACTCATGTGCTCCTCGCTCATACGGCTTTCCATGCGGCCATCGCCATCGGCATCCACAATATAGTAGGGGACACCTTTGTCTGGCACCACCCGCACCATGTAGACGCGCCCGTTCACGCTGTATTCCTCAAGGGTCTGATTGCCCTTGCGACGGATGTTGACATCCGCCGGCGGTTGTTCACCACCCACCTTGGGTGGCATTTCACCGGGTCGGCTTTGCTCGTCTTCCTGAAACTGCACCGACTCACCCGACCCGCTGGTTCTGGCTTCGGTGCCGGGCTGCGGCTCGCTGGATGTCGAGTCTGCGGGCGGCGGCGCTTCTGGCGCCGACTCACTGGCCTCAGCATCTTCCGCGCTGATCAGCGGCGCGGCATCTGCGGCCGGCAGATCCGGCGGCGGCAGGGCTCGATCCGGCCTGTCCTGCTGCTGCGCCATAAGCATGACCGGCAGCAGGGAGGCCACCAACAGAATTCGTTTGCCAGTTACGTTTAATCTGTCCATCACTTTCACCTGAATGCTGCATTACTACATTTACCTTAGACTATAGCAAATCTGTTTGGTTATATTCATGAAAGCTGATAAAAAACTTTATCTGGTCGACGGCTCGTCCTACCTGTTCCGCGCCTTTCACGCGCTGCCGCCGCTGAGCAACAGCCAGGGCCAGCCCACCGGTGCCATGCTCGGCGTGCTCAACATGATCCGCCGGTTGCGCAAGCACTATCAGCCAGAGCATCTGGCGGTGGTGTTTGATGCCCCAGGCAAGACCTTCCGGCATGCCGACTACGCCGAGTACAAGGCCAATCGTCCAAGCATGCCGGAAGAACTCGCCGCGCAGATAAAACCGCTGCATGAGCTGATCCGGCTGCAGGGCATTCCACTGCTGATCAACACTGGCGTGGAAGCCGATGACGTTATCGCCACGCTGGTCAAACAGGCGCGCGAGCAAGGCTGGGAATGCCTGATATCCAGCGGCGACAAGGACCTGGCGCAACTGGTGGATGATGGCGTGCTGCTGGAAGACACCATGCAGGAACGCACGCTGGACCGCGCCGGGGTGGAAGCCAAGTTCGGCATCACGCCGGAGCGGGTCGGCGATTACCTGGCGCTGATCGGCGACAGCAGCGACAACATTCCCGGCATTCCCGGCTGCGGGCCGAAAACGGCAGTGAAATGGCTGCAGCAGTATGGTGACCTTGCTGGCGTCATCGCCCATGCCGATGACATCAAGGGCAAAATCGGTGAGCGCCTGCGCGAACATCTGGATCAGCTACGCCTGTCGCGCAAGCTGGTCAGCCTGAAAGACGATGTGGAACTGGATCTGTCGCTGCATGATCTGCGCCCGGGCGAGGTTGCCGATGACTTGATCGACAAGCTGAAGCTGTACGAATTCTCCAGTTGGCTGCGCGAGCTGGAAGGTGGTGACACCGACAGCAGTAACGACGAACAGACAACGGCCGCCAACCCTGCCGCTATCGACACCATCACCGTGCTCGACGATGACACGCTGCAGAGCATGCTGACGGCCTTGCAGAAGGCTGAGGTCATTGCCTTTGATACCGAAACCACCAGCATCGAGCCGATGCGTGCCAATCTGGTCGGCATGTCGTTTGCCACCAGCCCGAACCAGGCCTGGTATGTGCCGCTGGCGCACGATTATCCCGGCGCGCCAAAACAGTTGCCAATGGATCAGGTGCTGGCGGCGGTCAAGCCGATACTGGAAAGCCCGGACATAGCCAAGCGCGGCCAGAACCTGAAATACGATGTCATCATCATGCGCCATGTCGGCATCGAGCTGGCCGGCATCAGCCACGACACCATGCTGGAATCGTACTGCTACAACAGCACCGCCACTCGCCACAACCTGGATGTGCTGGCAAAAACCTGGCTGGACCACGACACCATCAGCTTCAGCGACATCGCCGGCAAAGGCAAAAAGCAACTGCACTTCAACGACATCAGTATCGAAGACGCCGCCCCGTATGCCGGCGAGGATGCCGCACTGGTGCTGGCGCTGCATGATGAACTGTGGCCGAAGCTGAGTGAGCTTGACGGCCCGGTCAGCGTGTTCAGCGACATCGAGATACCATTACTGCCGGTGCTGGCACGCATGGAATACCATGGCGTATTGATTGATGCCAAGCAGCTCCAGGCACAAAGCACCGAGCTAGGCCAGACCATGCATGAACTGCGCCAGCAGGCGCACGAGCTGGCCGGGCAACCGTTCAACCTGGGCTCGCCGAAGCAACTGCAGGAAATTCTGTTTCAGCAGATGGGTCTGCCGGTGGTGGTCAAAACCCCGACCGGGCAGCCGTCCACTGCCGAAAACGTGCTGCATGAACTGGCCATCGAGCACGAACTGCCGCGCGTGATTCTGGATTATCGCAGCCTGAGCAAGCTGAAATCCACCTACACCGACACGCTGCCGGAGCAGATCCATCCCTGCACCGGCCGTGTGCACACGTCTTATCAGCAGGCCGTGACCAGCACCGGGCGGCTGTCGTCATCGGATCCCAATCTGCAGAACATCCCGGTGCGCAGCGAAGCGGGCCGCCGCATCCGCAAAGCCTTTATCGCCCCTGAGGGCTACCAACTGTTGGCGGCGGATTATTCGCAGGTGGAGCTGCGCATTATGGCGCACTTATCCGGCGACGACGGTCTGCTGGAAGCCTTTGCCGCCGGTGCCGACATTCACGCCGCCACCGCCGCCGAGGTGTTTGATCAGGCGCTGGATGCAGTTTCCGGCGAGCAGCGTCGTGCTGCCAAGGCGATCAATTTCGGTCTTATCTACGGCATGTCGGCCTGGGGCCTGGCCAGACAACTGGAAGTGGAACAAAAGCAGGCGCAGGCTTACATCGATACGTATTTCGAACGTTATCCCGGCGTGCTCAGCTACATGGAAAACACGCGCAAGCAGGCACGCGCGCAGGGCTTTGTCGAGACCATCCACGGGCGACGCTTGTGGCTGCCGGAAATCACCAGTCGCAATGGTGCCCGCCGCCAGGCCGCCGAACGTGCCGCCATCAACGCGCCGATGCAGGGCAGCGCCGCCGACATCATCAAGCGCGCCATGATCGACATTGATCAGTGGTTGCGCGATAAAAACATCGACGCACGCATGGTCATGCAGGTGCACGA
>CAZHRH010000060.1:0-12364 GCA_964534475.1 uncultured Wenzhouxiangellaceae bacterium | reverse complement strand
CGGCCGACATCATCGCGTTTGAGCTGTTGGCGCATGGTGGCCAACTCTGCAGCGCTGAAACGGTAGGTTTTCAGATTCGCCAGTGACCACCAGGCGTCGCCGAGTTGCGGTCGAATACTGGCCGCCCGGCGATAAGCAGCAATGGCCTGTTCCTGTTGACCAATGGTTTTCAAGGCATGGCCACGCAGCAGGTGCACGCCGGGGTTGTCCGGCATGGTTTGCAGCGCCTTGTCATACAGTTCGAGTGCCTGTTCATGTCGGCCAAGGGCCACGCACTGATTGGCATAGATGGTGACAAAGGCAGGATTTTCGGACGCCGACTGGTACAGCTTGGCGGCCTGTTCATGGGCCTGTGCGAATTTCTGCCGTTTGTGTAGCACTTCGACGTATTCATAATGCGCCTGGATAAAATCAGGCTGCAGCACCAGCGCTGATTCCAGCAGAAATTCGGCGTCATCGTAAACATGCAGTTTGCTGCCGATGCGCGCCAGCAGGCGCATGCCCTCCACGTTCTTCGGGTTTTGTTGGAGGAAATGCCGGCACAGTTTTTCCGCCTTGTACAGCTTGCCCTCGTGCAGCATGCTGGTGACGCTGATCAACTCGCGCGGCAATCCGGCCAGGCGCTGGTATTGCAGATCGGCCTGCTCGCCAGCAGCAGTGTCTCCGGCACGATTTTGCAGTGTGCTTAACCAGCGCCAACTGGCAATCAATCCGGGGTTGAATCTGACTGCCTGGTTAAACGCTGCGATGGCGTCTTGTGTGTTGTCTTGCTGACGCTGAATGTGGCCCAGCTCCTGCCAGGCGCGGCCATATTCCGGATCGATGCGCAGCAGGCGTTGCAGGCTGTTTAATGCCTGCTCATGCTGTTTCAGGTAGCGTTGCGACACGGCCAGCAGATACCAGGCATCTTTGTTGTCGGGATCGCTGTTGATCACCCGCTTGCACAAACGCACGGCAGCGGTAAAGTCTTCCTGCTGCACCAGTGTGCGCACCTGTTTCAGTTCAGCCTGTGCGTCGGGTAGCTTGCTTGCCTGGCGCGCTTGTCCACTGTCGATTTCTGAACTCATTACTTGCAGTCTCTATGTGAGATGAATATGGTACAACGCAAAAAGGCGGCAGTGCCGCCTTTTTACCGTGCCATATTGAATTAGGCTAAGCGATTCTAGCTTTATAGCGGCAGGAATCTGTAGGTGACATTCAGGCCAACCGTGCGTGGACGGTTGGTGGTGATGCGCGGAATGTCATCCTGGGTGTTGATAAACAATTCGGCGCGCTTGTCGAAGATGTTTTCGGCAAACAATTCCACACCCCAACTGCCTTGCTTGATGCCAATGCTGCCGTTGAACAGTTCATAGCTTTCCTGCTTGCGGCGTTCTTCGGCCACCAGCGAGCTGAATGAATTGCCGGTGTAGCTACCAGCGAGCTGAAAGTAGGCGCCGTCGGCAAATTGCCAGTCCGGTGCCCAATCATAACGGATACGTGCAGTGGCCTGAAACTCAGGCACCAGCGGCAAACGGCTGCCCACAGGAGCCAGCTCGATCACCTGGGCATCCACAGCTGTCAGTTCGGTATCGTTGTAGGAGAAGGCGCCAAATACCGTCAGGTTGCGGGTTGCGCGCCAGGTCAGATCACCCTCGATGCCCATGATTTCGGAATCTGCCGAATTCTCGATAAAGGTGAGAATGGAGACATTTTCCGGATCAAAGCGCGAAACCTGCATATCGTCCCACTCGATGAAATAAGCACTGCCGTTGAAGCGCAGTGAATTGTCGAACAGCATGGTTTTCCAGCCCAACTCCCAGTTGGTCACGTCATCCGTATCGTAGGTAACCGAAACCGTCGGGAAATCCGGGTTGGTTGAAGGCAGACCACCGCCGCGGTTGAAGCCGCCGGGGCGGAAACCTTCTGAGTAGGTAAAGTAAAACAGGGAATTATCACTGGGCGTCCAGGCCAGATTGAACTTTGGCACGATGTCATCAATTTTCAGTTTATCGGTGCTGTGGCCGCCAGTAAGGTCGAAATCACGACCGCCGGCTCCACCACTGTCGCCCTCGACCACGGAGTCAATTGATCCTTGGAAAATACCGTTGGCAAAGTTGGAAGAGCCCTCGAAATTCTGCGCGATATCGTAATAACGCGCACCGACGGTCAGCGCCAGAGTTTCCGGAATCAGATCATAGGTAACATTGGTAAACAAGGCGATCTGTTCTTCAGTTCGCGTAATGTCGTTGAAAAACGCCACGCCGACCGGACGAGTTTCCGGATTGATGGTAACCGCAGTTTCGATCGGCGCGTTGGGCGCAAATCCCAGATCAGGTGTGGCCTGATAGAAGTAATCATCCTGTGTTTCCAGTTGATAGTAATCATAGAACACACCAGCCACGGCCCGCAGGCGATTTTCCACCGGCGTGGCAAAGCGCAGCTCGTGGGTGTGGCGATTATGATTCTGGTCGCCCTTGAAGCCCTTGGTAGGATCCAGGCATTCGCGGTTTTCGGTGATAAAGCGCGGCTCGATGTTGTAGTTGGTGATGTAGTCCGGGTTATCGTAGGTACAGGTATAATAGGCGATAAACGCACCGGCATTGTTGTAGCCGGTGTAATCCACCGATTGCTGGACATCACGGTTCAGGTAAGCTCCGGTGTAGACCATGTCGAGCATGCCGAGACGACCGTTCAGGGTCCAGGAGATCTGATTGAACTGGTCATCCAGTTCATCCGGGAAAAAGCGGCTGACTTCGAGGTCACCGACTTCCGGATCGAAGTCAAACACGCCGTCGGCGCCAAGTTCCTGAAATGTGTTCTGCACCAGCAGATTCCAGTCTTCATTGAACTCGTAATAAGCACCGACGCGAATACCGCGATAGAAACTGTCATTGAAATTATCTTCCGCAAGATCCGCATTTCGGGCAGTCTCGAAGGTAGTGTCATCCGGCAGGCTGCCGGCCACGGCGGATTCCGGATTGACGTCTGGATCCAGCGTGAATTCGCCGGGAACGTTGTCGATGTAACCACCGTAGTTAACATTGTAGAAGGTCATGCGAGCGGCAAACTTGTCGGTGATGGGCAGATTCAGATAGCCTTCCATCGAGTTATTGAATTCGCCGTTTTTGGTGAACGAACCGCTGGCCTTGAAGCCGGCATCAAAAGTGGTTGGGTCAGGTTTTTTGGTGATGTAGCGGATCGTTCCGGCCTGTGAACTGGCGCCAAACAGGGTACCCTGCGGGCCGGGCAGGACTTCCACCCGTTCCAGGTCGGTGGCATACACATCAAGGTTGCGTCCGGGCGCGGTAACCGGCTGTTCGTCCAGATACAAAGCCACGTTTGGCTGCGTGCCCTGCGCACCGGACAAAATGACCGTAATCGGCTGCACGGCCATGCCGCGAATGTAAATGGTCTGCTGACCCGGACCACGGCTGGCGGCAGTCACGTTGGGTAAAAAGGTGCGCAGATCATCGAAGTTGCCAATGTTCAGCTCGTCAATGGTACTGTCATCGACCGCCTGAATGGCGACTGCAGCATCCTGGGCATCCAGTGCATCAGTCTTGGTCGCGGTGACGACAAGTCTGGAGATCTCTTTACTATCTTCTTCGTCCTGATCCTGACCAGTTCCATCAGACTGCGCGTGCAGTAGCGTGGCGGTAGATGAAGCAGCCAGTGCACAGAACACGGCATGACTCAACTTGTTACGAATGAACATCAATAAACCTCATTAAATTGAATAACTTGCAGATTATATATAGACCAGCGATCATGTCGCCGAAGATGGCTCCAAGCGAGAGCAAAAAGAGGTGTATAGCCAGACAAAGAGCATTTGTGGCTCATCAAGCCCGATGAGCTTTGCACAGAATGTTAAGCGCTGTCAGAAACAGCAATGACTATAAATTTAGATCAACCTCTAACATGGAGTAACTTAACATATTGAAGATTAATTGCAACCCTATTTTTGACCCCGGGTACGGTAGAAGGGTGAACATGTCACTATTAAAACCATGTATATCAATAACTTACATTAAGTTAAGGTCTTTTAACAAGGTTTGGGATGCGGTGATTAAGAGCGGATTTCAATGATGATTTTTGTCGTCAAATCAAGTCAAAAATACATTGAAAATTGCCCAAATCGGTGGTCTCGTGATACTGGCTCGGACCCTCAAGATGCGATGTTGTATGATTCTGAGGGTTGTAAATAACTGAATTGACTGAGGTTATCCGTCTCCGTACAGACGCTCCAGGCGCATAATGGCATCGCTGATGATGCGCCTGGATTTGGTGTCACGCATCGCCTGTGCTGTCAGGGCAGCGCTGATGCGCTGATTGACGGCGGTGATCCTGTCGCCATGTCGCTGCAGCAGCTTGGTCTTTTCAGATTCAGGCATGGATTCGATATTTCTTGCAAGACCATTGATATAACTGCGTTTTTTCAGAATCTGCGCGGCTGCTTCGGTGGCGCCTTCCTGTCCACGTGCGTTCTCAATGATGACCGCTACCTCGGTCATGTGTTTGAGGTAATCGGTGACTGCATCACTAGCGTCGTTGTTGCAGGCAACGACGATGAGCAGCATAAGCAAAGAAGCTATGACTTTCTGCAATCGATAATCATTCATGGTCACGGCAATGTCCTCAATCGTGGCTGTATAGCCAGCGTCTGATGATGACTTTCCTGTCCTAGTCAGACAACAATAAACTGGTGCCGGGTGCAGCCACTGCGGATTCCCTTGCAGGGCAGGATGATTTGACACTCGATCAATCACAGCATACTGCTTTTAACTTCAGGATTCAAAAAAAGCGTTTGCTTGTCGACAGGCGCATCGTGATTGTGCCGGCTGGAACTACACTTAACGTGATGAGTGATTGATGAACTGCTTCATAGTTGACAATCATGAATTGTTTGCTGAGTTGATGCCGTCTCGTCAAGCAGCAGGAAAGCATCGATTGTTTGCTGTTGCGTGCCGATCATGCGAGTGATTATGCAATCGGGGTTGATGTCAAGCAGCAGCGAGCCGGCAACGGGTGCTGCTACTGCCATGGCCGGATGGTCGAGAGACGCCTGATCTATCTTGCTCGAGCTGCCCACAACTACATAAACCGTCCCGCAGTTAGACTTACAGTCGGGGTCGCGCAGAAACACATCACCAGCGCCTTGTCCAGTTTGCATCAGCATGTCTTCGCGCAGTGTGTCGGAAGTAGCATAGTGCCCAGCCAGCAAGTGACTTCTCTCATAGCTGTGGCTGTGGCCTGAGATCACCAGGTCAACTTTTTCCTGATCCAGCAATGGTGCAATCTGCTCGCGCACAATGCGTTGACGCCAATCGCTGCCGCTGGCCGCGTCTGAATCATTGCTGCCTTTGCTGTAGGGCGGATGATGCATTACCACAATGGTCCAGGGGAGCTGGTTTTGTTGCAGATCAAGCTCCAGCCACTTGAGCATGGCTGCTTTTCGCCAGCGCAGGGATGACTGGCTGTCAAGCATGACCACGTGGGCCGGGCCATAGTTGAATGAATAGTAGCGTTGACTGTGCGACGGCAGGCCGCCGGATTCACCATCAGCCGGGAACGTGAACAGCTCGAAGAATGCCCGGCGTCTGGCGTCATGGTTACCATATGCTGGCCAGAAAGATGTTTCCGCAAGCTGCTGTTGCAAGGGCTGTAGTAATGCAGTTATATACTCCTGATAACGTCCGGATGTGTAGGCATTGTCGCCGCTGGTCAACAACAATTCCGCGCTGCCACGGTGATGATGTGGGTTCTTGCGCATCCATTGCGTGGCGGATGCATGGACGGATCTGGCGATACCACCATAAACTCCCGGATCACCCAGTACCCACATCCGGATGACCGCATCAGCGCTTGCCGGAGGAGTACGAAAACTGTATCGCTGCAGGCTCTGATCGGTGCTGTACTCATATCGCGTCGCTGGCTGCAAGCCTGCAAAAGTGACTCTGTGCTTGCGTCTGTTGCCGGGCACCTCCGCAGTCTGCATTGCTTTGTCACTGCCAGGTGCATACAGCGATGCTGTGCTGGCTGTGGCCTGCTCGCTGTGCCAGTGGATGCGCATACTGCTTGACTCTCCGTGTTGCAGCCACGGGCCGGAAGCAGCCGTTGGTCTGCTGTCGAGATGTATTTGTAACTGACGGCCAGCAATGGCCACGATAACAATAATTATTATTAATAACAGTAGTTTGCGCATTCTTGGATGTTTTTTATTGCTTAGGGCTGCAGCGAGCGTTGCTCAGGGTGGTTGAGAGGCTTTTTGATGGCGCGATTTGTTTTGTGCAATCGGCGCAGATCGGGATATTGATCGATAAACTCACTGACCAGATCTGCAATCTGCGCCTGCAGAGGATAAGTATAGTGGTCGTCTGACTGATCTTGGCCTCGACTGGCCACAGCATCTGCATGCTGACCGGATTTACGATAGGCAAGGCCAATTTCCCGGTAAGGTTGCTGCGAGGCCAGGCGCAGGATGGTGACATCATTGCGACCGGCAATCTCGGAATGGACATAGAGCGCAGGCAGAAAAGCCATGCCCAGACCCATGCCGGCCATATGACGCAAAGTATCCAGGCTGGTGCCCTCAAACTCCCGTAACAGTTCCGCCTGGTATTCATGGCACAGTGCGGCAACCTGCTCACGCAGGTGAAAACCGCTTTCCAGTGCAAGTATGCGCTGGCCTTTGAGCATCCTTTTTTGCAACTGCGGTTGTTGCGCGAGCGGGTGGTCCGGTGATACTGCCAACAGCAAGGGCTCTTCAAACAAGCGGATAGTGTGGAGTTCGTGACCGTTGATGGGCAGCGGCGAGATGATCAGATCCAGGTCACCCTGGCTGAGTCTTGTTTCCAGTTGAGCCGGAGGATGCTCACGCACCGAGAGTTTCAACTCGGGACATTGTTGATGCAGCCTGGCGATAAGGCTGGGCAGCATGTATGGCCCCAGTGTCGGCGACACACCGAGATGAAAAATGCCGCTGCCGATGAAAGCGTCAGCACGCGTCAAATCCTCAATGCTGCGCACTTCCTTGAGAACCGTGCGTGCATGTTGCAGCACACTGCGCCCGATGGGTGTTGGCAATGCCTTCCGGCCCAGTCGCTGCAGCAGCTTGCTGCCCAGTTCCTGTTCCAGTTTGGCCAGTTGCATACTCAACGTAGGTTGGGTGACATGCAGCTTTTCTGCTGCCTTGCCAAAGTGACCGAGATCGGCGACGTTGACCAGATAGGTTAATTGCCGCAAGCTGGGCATTGGCAATCGGTACGGTTAGTCATAACTAAAATCTATTGAAATGAGCTTATAAAATCAATTTGATACACAACATTCCGCCATCATATCATGCTATCTTCATGCGATGAGTGCGAGTAACGTGGATAGCAGCAAGCAAAAGGTGACACTGGGCCGGGCGTTCGCATTGGTCTGGTTGATCCTGGCACCGGAGAAACGGTATATGTTCATGGCGCTGATCTACGTGGCGGCGATCAGTTTGCTGACACTGGCGGTGCCGATTTCGGTGCAGATGTTGATTGATACTGTGGCCAATACCGCCATGATCAGACCGGTGATTGTGCTATCGGTGGTGCTGTTTCTGTTGCTGGTGGTTTCCGGCATCCTCACTGCCGCACGTATTCACGCGATGGAGATGTTCGGCCGGCGCATCTATGCCCGTCTAACTGGTGATATCGCGCTGCAGTCGGTACACGCGAAAGCCGCTTTTTTCGATGGCACTGATCGTGCTGAACTGATCAACCGCTATTTCGACATCATGACCTTGCAGCGGCGGGTGCCGCTGGTGCTCAGCGGTGCGTTTGCCATCATTATGCAATCGATCATCGGCTTTACCGTGGTGTCGCTGTATCACCCGATGCTGCTGGCATTCAACCTGGCACTGATCGTATTGCTGACTTTGACCGCATTGATATGGGGACCGCCGGCGATCCGGCGGGTGATTGAACTCAGCCATGCCAAATACAATACCGGTGCCAGCCTGCAGGGCATTGTTGCGGCCAGTGATTTCTTCAAGACCAGCCGCCACATGAACTATGTTTATGAACGGGTTGAGCAGCAGACCAAAGACTACATCGATGCCAGTATCAGATTTTTCGGGCCCAGCTTCGGCCAGTCGCTGGCGTTATTGCTGTTGTACGCATTAAGCAGCGCGACTCTGCTCGGTCTGGGCGGGGTGCTGGTTATTGAAGGGCAACTCACACTTGGCCAACTGGTGGCAGCAGAGTTGATCATGTCCGCAATTTTTGTCGGCATCGCCCAGTTCACGACCTATCTGGAGGCGATCTACGATATTTTTGCTGCCTGTGAAGAATTGTCGCTGGTCTATGGCATTCCGCATCAGCGTCGTCGTGATCTCACCCAACTTGACAGTGGCGGCGAGGAATTGTGGTTTCATGATGTGACCATGCCGGGCAGCGCTGAGCAGTTATCTTTGCGTCTGCCCGGCGGCAGCATTTCCAGCCTGGTCATGGAAAGCTCGGGCGATCGGCGCAGAATCATCAACTATCTGAAAGGTTATCAGCAGCCGGAGCAGGGCCATATTACGCTGGGCGATCACGATCTGCGTGAATTCGATGGCCATGACCTGCGAGATCGTATCGTCGTCATTGATCGTCAGAGTCTCATCCAATGCCGCATCATCGATTTGCTTAAACTGGCGGCACCGGAAGCAGATCGGGCCGACGTCTGGGCAATGCTGCAGATCACCGGTGTTGACCATGTCGTGCGTCAGCTCCCAGATGGCCTGGATACATGGTTGACCAGCCGTGGCCGGCCTTTGTCAGGTTTTGACACCATGCGTTTGAAGCTGGCCGCTGCCATGCTGGCTGGCGCCAAGGTCATTGTGCTGCCGGAGCTGGATGATCTGCTGTCAGATGAAGATTATGAAAACATCGTCGGCTATCTGCGCAGTCGCGGTGATATCAGCCTGGTGTGTCTCACCCAGCGTCGCCGCAACATTGATTTTGACGAGATCGTGGATGTTGATGCATACAAGACAGAGGCCGCACAATGAGCGTTGATCAGCGTCCGTTTGTGGCAGAAAATGTCGATCATTTCAAAACACTGCGAACATTGCGCGTGCCGCGACCGCTGCAGGCGCTGGCGTGGATGGTGGTATTAACCGTGACTGTGGCCGCAGTGGTGCTCACTTTCACGCCATGGGTACAGACTGTTCGGGGTGAGGGGGTGGTGACCACCCGCAACCCGCAGGATCGTGTGCAGCAGATCAATGCACTGGTTTCCGGCCGCATTTCCGAGTGGTTCGTAACCGATGGCAGCACGGTGCGTGACGGCGATCCCATTGCCCGCATTCTGGACAATGATCCACTGCTGCTGGATCGTTTGCGTTCCGAGCGCGAGGCCATTGCCAGACAGCTTGAGGCCATTGAGCAGGCCATCGCCACAGCCACGCTGAACTACGAACGTCGCCAGCGCCTGTTTGATCAGGGTTTGGGCTCGCGCCTGGATTTTGAAAATGCCCGACTGCAGGTGGAGAATCTGCGTGCGCGCAAGGCGCAGGTCCAGGCCGAACTGAATACTGCCGACATCAATCTGTCGCGACAGTCAACGCAGTTGGTCACCGCGCCGCGCGATGGCACCATCATCAGCGTCAATGCCGGCGACTCCTCGACTTTTGTCAATGTCGGTCAGGCGCTTGCCACCTTCATGCCGGCCGATGTTGATTTGATTGTAGAACTCAAAGTGCCGGGCCGGGACGTGCCGCTGATTGAGTTAGGTCGGAAAGTGCGCCTGCAGTTCGAGGGCTGGCCGGCGGTGCAGTTCAGCGGCTGGCCGTCAATCGCGGTGGGCACGTTTGGTGGCGTTGTGACTTTTGTCGATCCGGTGGCTGGTCTGGATGGACTGTTCCGGGTCATGGTAAGCCAGGATCCGGAGGATGAACCGTGGCCGGACAAGCGCTTCACCATGTTTGGCGCCAAGGCGCACGGCTGGGTGTTGCTGGAAACGGTACCTGCAGGCTTTGAATTGTGGCGGCGATTGAACACCTTTCCACCCAAGTTTCCTGAAGATAGCCAGCAGACCAATGGTCAGGGCCAGCCGTAGGATGATGGCGTGAATTTGCTGATATCCGCGGGCAATGCAGGCCTGCCTTTGTTGCTGTGTTTGATGCTGGCAAGCGCGCTACCTGTGCCCGCGCAAAGCGCGGATGATGTAGAGACTGATATTGAGACAAGCTCGCAAGCGCCTTTGCTGGCCGGGGAATTATTGCAACGTTCTGCGGCGCATGTGCCACAGATACTCGCTGCCGGAGCCGATCGACGCGCGCGCGCTGGTGCTGTGCAGGAAGCGCAAGGCGCGTTTGATACCACCATCAGTGCGGACAGCTACAGCCGCCTGAGCGGCTTTTACGACGGCCAGTTGGCCACCGCCAAGATCGCCCAGCCACTCGAAGACTACAGCGCCGAAGTCTATGGTTCTTACCGTCTCTCGCGCGGCAGTTTCCCGGTGTATGAGGACATTAACTTTACCAACCTGGGCGGCGAACTGAAACTGGGTGTGGCGCTGTCGCTGTTGCGTGATCGTGACATCGATCAACGGCGATTTCAACGCAATGATGCCAGGCTGGCACTGGATGTGGCCGATTATGAACTGCAGGCAGTGTTTCTGGACGTGCAGCGCAGCGCCTTGCAGGCCTACAATCAATGGCAGGCACAGGGCTTGCGCCGACTTGTGTTTGAAAATCTGCTGCAGCTTGCATTCGAGCGCGAGCAGGCACTGCGCATCAGAATAGATGAAGGCGATGCCGCAGAAATATTACTGACGGAAAACCGGCAGAACATCATCCGCCGTCAATCACTGCTGGTCGAAGCTGAACGCGATTTGCAGCGGGCAGCCATTGGCTTGTCTTACTATTTTCGAGATGACAAGGGCCAGCCGCAGCGACCGCTAATGAGCAGACTACCGCCTGCATCACTCTATTTTGAGTTGGAGCAGGACTTGCCGGCGCTCAATGAGGCCTTGCAAAAAGCACTGCAGCAGCGTCCGGAACCGGCTCGACTGAATACCGAAATCGAGCGTGCACGGCAACGTATCCGGCTGGCCGACAATGATGTCAAACCCAACCTTGATCTGCGTTTTGAGGTGGATCATGACATTGGTGATATCGGTCAGGGCGGTGTGTCACGGGATACCACCGACAGCATAGTCTCGTTGAATTTTAAAATGCCTCTGCAGCGCAACGCTGCCAGTGGTCGCCGCATGCAGGCGCAAGCGCAAATGGATGCGTTGGCGTTTCGCCGCCAGAACATCGAAGAGTCGATTGCAGTGGAACTGGAGCGCGTATTTCAGACCCTGCAGGCAGCGGCTGAGCTGCGTGAACTGGCAGAGCGCGAAATTGAGCAGGCGATTGCCATGCGTGACGCCGAGCAGCAGTTGTTTCGCAGCGGCGCCAGCAATTTCTTTCTCGTCAACCAGCGTGAGATCGCGGTTACCGATGCCCGCAACCGGCGCATCAGTGCCGTGCTGCAGTATCGCCAGGCGCTGGCTGATCTGGCTGTGATCACGGCCGATTTTGACAGTCTCGGCATGGAACTGATCACCACATCCTTGCCCGCTGCCGACCGCTTGCCTGATCTCGGTCAATAACGCCCAGGCGGCGCTGCGTCGCGCCGAGTTCCTACAGATCTGCGCGCAGTTCACCGATGGCCGCGCTCCAGACACTGCTGCAAGCTGGCCGCATGATCACTGCTCTATCGGTTGCCAGCACCGGAATACGCCAAACCTTCGCCTATCTGTTCGCTACCGGCACCTTGCTGTGTATCTGCGCCGGTTTGCTGACGCTGTTGCTGTGGCCGCGCCTGGATGCGCCGTTGCTGTTGACGCTGGCCGCTTGTGGCCTGCTTTGTCTTGTCAGCGCCAGTACGCGCCTGCTCGGCGTATTTCTGTTGGCGGCTGGCTGGGCTGCGGGGATGGCCTATGCCCACGTGCATGCCATCAACACGCAGCAATGGCCGCAAGTGCAGCAGGTCACTGCCACCATCATAGACATCCCGCGGCATGAACAGGAACTGAGCCGCTTGCCACTGCTGGTGCGGCAACCGCAAGCGCTGCGCGGCAAGCGCATCAACGCCAATTGGTATCGTCCACCATTGTCGCCGCAGGCATTACCGGCGAGTGGCGAATCGTGGTCGTTTCTGCTGCGCATGAAACCACCTTACGGCAGCGTCAACCGGCATGGCTTTGATTATGCGCGCTGGCTGCTCGGTAACGGTGTCCATGCCACCGCGAGCATTCAGAGCGGGCAGATACTGCGCGCAGATAATGACAATGCATTGGCTGACTGGCGGCGGGCCATCGCGGCCGTGCGCAGTGCACAAGCCGACTGGGTCAGCGACACACTAGCGCCGGCACAGGC
>CAZHRH010000059.1:0-12557 GCA_964534475.1 uncultured Wenzhouxiangellaceae bacterium | reverse complement strand
TGGCTGCGCGTTGCAGGGCAAAAGATGCAGCAGCGAAGTAAGGGCGCTTGATGATCCAACCATGTGCATTTATTTGAAGCTGTTATTATCGACAGCAGGCACGGGTCAATTTCGCTTTGCATGTACCTTAACGCAACCAGATTATTTCTTGTCAGACTCCGGGACAGCCTTCGCGATATTCTGCCGGTGCTGCTGGTTGTGAGTATTTTCCAGTTCGCCGTGGTGCAGCAGCCACTGCCAGCGGGTGTGTCACTGCTTGATCTGGTGCTAGGCTTGTGCTTTGTCGTGGTGGGTCTGTCGCTGTTCGTGCAGGGCTTGCAGCAGGGGCTGTTCCCGATCGGCGAGAGCCTGGCCTGGGAGCTGGTCGAGCGCGGCTCCTCTTTCTGGCTGTTTCTGTTTGCGTTCACGCTGGGCTTTGGCACCACCATCGCTGAGCCTGCGCTGATGGTGGTGGCGGCACAGGCGGCATTGATGGTCGCCGAACATGGACTCATTGATTTGAGCATGGCAGCGCAGTCGGCGTTTGCCTTGAGTCTGAGAATCGTTGTGGCCTTTTCGGTCGGGGCTGCGGTCATGCTGGGCGTACTGCGCATACTGAAGGGCTGGAAACTGCATTACATGATCATCGCAGGCTATGTCATCGTGCTGCTGCTGACCCTGGTCTCACCCGATGAAATCATCGGTATTGCCTATGATTCCGGTGGTGTCACCACCTCCACCATCACCGTGCCGCTGGTGACTGCTCTTGGCGTTGGTCTGGCCACCGCGATCAAGGGTCGCAATCCCATCCTGGATGGCTTTGGCATCATTGCTTTCGCCTCGGTCATGCCGATTATTTTTGTGCTGCTGTTTGGCTTGGTGCGTTTTTAGGTGTTGCTGGGGTGGATATCCTGAAAAGTCTGCTGGCAACGATGGTGGATGTGATTCCCATCACGTTGATAGTGTTCGGCTTTCAGTACCTGGTGATCCGCAAAAAGATCCAGCAACTGCAGCAGGTCGTGACCGGATTTGTGCTGGTTGCGGTCGGTTTGGCGCTGTTTCTGGTTGGACTTAACATGGCGCTGTTTCCGCTGGGCGAGATGATGGCGGTGCAACTGGTATCGGATCAATTTCTGCCGGCGCTGAGCGAAGGTGCCAGTCGCCACTGGAGCCATTATTACTGGGTTTATCTGTTTGCCTTCACCATAGGTGCTGCCACCACCATTGCCGAACCCGCCCTGATTGCGGTATCGATCAAGGCAGGCGAGGTATCGGGTGGCACCATCAACCCGTTCTGGTTGCGCGTGGCGGTAGCGCTGGGTATGGCGCTGGGCATCACCATCAGCGCCTGGCGCATTGTCACTGGATTGCCGTTGTACTGGTTTGTGCTGGTCGCCTATATTCTGGTGATCATCCAGACCATGCTGGCACCAAAACAGATCATACCGCTGGCTTACGACTCCGGTGGCGTCACCACATCGACCATTACCGTGCCGGTCATCACCGCCCTTGGCCTGGGCCTGGCCAGCAACATACCGGATCGCGATCCGGTGCTGGACGGCTTCGGCATGATCGCCCTGGCCTGCCTGTTTCCCATCATCACCGTTATGGGTTATGCGCAACTGGCCCAGTGGCTGGCATCCAGAACTGCAGTCGAACCTGCAGCCAACACAGAATAGAGGAAATGTTATGTCCACCAAACTGATCGTAGCCATAGTTGCCCCGGAGCGAACCGACGATCTCATGGATGTCGCGCGCAGTGCCGGAGCCACCGGAGCCACCATTATCACCGGCGCTCGCGGCGAGGGCATGTTCGAGAAAAAAGGCGTGCTGGGCCTGGATCTGACCAAGCGCAGAGACGTGTTGCTGTTTTTGACTCCGGAAGCGCTGAGTCAGAAGGTTATGCAAAGTATTACCACTGCCGATGAATTTGATGATACTGCCGGGACAGGCGTTGTCTTCATGCTCGACGTGCAGGACGTGCATGGCCTGCGTGCGGCGCTTGGCGCCACGGATGCAAAGCCGGATGAATCATGAACGACCTGGCGAGAGAGTCGCGCCGGCTAAGGCCTGGCCAGTCGCAACCAGGTGTCAATCACCGTGTCGGGGTTGAGTGACATGCTTTCGATGCCCTGGTCGAGCAGCCATTCGGCGAGGTCGGGGTAGTCCGATGGGCCCTGGCCGCAGATGCCGATGTATTTGCCGTGTTCGCGGCAGGCGGTGATGGCCATGGCGAGCAGTTTTTTTACTGCCGGGTCGCGTTCGTCGAAGCGATGGGCGACCAGACCGGAGTCGCGATCCAGCCCCAGCGTGAGCTGGGTCATGTCGTTGGAACCTATGGAGAAGCCGTCGAAAAATTCGAGGAACTCATCGGCGAGCAGGGCGTTGGACGGCAGCTCGCACATCATGATGATCTTCAGGTCATTCTCGCCGCTGTTCAGGCCGAACTCGTGCATCACTGCGATGACTTCTTCGGCTTCGCCCAGCGTGCGCACAAACGGCACCATGGCCCAGACGTTGCTCAGACCCAGCGTGTTGCGAACTTTCAGCAGCGCCTGGCATTCCAGTTCGAAACAGGCCTTGAACTCGTCATCAACATAACGCGAGGCACCGCGATAGCCGAGCATCGGGTTTTCTTCATCCGGCTCGTAGGCCTCGCCGCCGAGCAGGTTGGCGTATTCGTTGGATTTGAAATCCGACAGCCGCACGATCACCGGATTCGGCGCAAATGCGGCGGCGATGGTGGCAATGCCTTCGCTGAGGCGATCGATGTAGTAGCTGACCGGATCGGCATAACCGGCGATCATCTGGCGGATGCTGGCCTGCAGTTCCGGGGTTTGCTGGTCAAACTCCAGCAGCGCGCGCGGATGGATGCCGATCATGCGGTTGATGATGAACTCCAGCCGCGCCAGGCCGACACCGGCGTTGGGAATCTGCGCAAAGCTGAAGGCGCGATCGGGATTGCCGACGTTCATCATGATTTTCAGCGGCGCTTCCGGCATCTGGCCGAGATCGCTGTTGACGATTTCGAAATCCAGTTCGCCATCGTAGATAAATCCGGTGTCGCCTTCGGCACAGGAGATGGTGACCGGATGGTCGTGCTTGATGCGCGTGGTGGCGTCGCCGCAGCCGACCACGGCGGGAATGCCCAGTTCACGCGCAATGATGGCAGCATGACAGGTGCGGCCGCCGCGGTTGGTGACGATGGCGGCGGCTTTTTTCATCACCGGTTCCCAGTCCGGATCGGTCATGTCGGTGATCAGCACATCACCGCTTTGTACCAGATGAATCTGCTCGATGCCGGTGATGATTTTCGCCTTGCCGGCACCGATGCGCTGGCCGATGCTGCGGCCTTCGGCCAGCACGCTGCTGCGTTCATGCAGTTGATAGTGTTCGCGGGTGTTGGCGTGGGTGCGGCTTTGCACCGTTTCCGGGCGCGCCTGCAGAATGAAGATTTTGCCGGTGGCGCCGTCCTTGCCCCATTCGATGTCCATCGGCTTGCCGTAATGGTCCTCGATGATCAGCGCCTGACGCGCCAGCTCCTCGGCGTCTTCGTCGCTGAGGCAGAATTGCTGGCGCATGTCGTCCGGCACCGGTTCGGTCAACGTTCCGCCTTGTTCGCCGTAGACCATGCGCTCGGCCTTGCTGCCCAGGCTGCGGCGCAGCACTGATGGCCGGCCGGCACGAATGTTGGGTTTGTACAAATAGAATTCGTCGGGATTGACCGAACCCTGCACCACGGTTTCGCCCAGCCCCCAGGATGCGGTCAGAAACACCACGTCGCGAAAGCCGGATTCGGTGTCCAGCGTGAACATGACGCCGCTGGCACCGATGTCGCTGCGCGCCATGATCTGCACCGAGGCCGACAACGCCACGTCGTGGTGCTCGAAGCCCTGATGCACGCGATAGGAGATGGCGCGGTCGTTGTACAGGGAAGCAAACACGGCATGCATCTTCTGTTTCACGGCATCGATGCCGCGTACATTGAGGAAGGTCTCCTGCTGGCCGGCAAATGAGGCATCCGGCAGGTCTTCGGCGGTGGCCGAGCTGCGCACGGCCACTTCGGGTTCGCTGCCGTGTTGTTTGGCAAGCTGCTGCCAGGCATCTTCCAGCGCGCCATTGAGCGCATCCGGAAACGGCGTGTCCATGATCCACTGGCGAATTTCAGTACCGGCGGCGGCCAGCGCGCTGATATCGTCGGCAGGCAGATTCTCCAGCCGCTTTCTGATACGCTGATCAAGTTCTGACTGGGACAGAAAGTCGCGGTAGGCATCAGCAGTGGTGGCAAAGCCGCCGGGTACGCTGACGCCGAGATCGGCAAGCTGGCTGATCATTTCGCCGAGGCTGGCATTTTTGCCGCCGACGCGCCCCAGATCGTGCATGCCAACCTGATCCAGCCAGAGTACGTATTCGGTCATGATGATTTCCGTTTGACTACAAACTGTATTTTAACCAATGCATCACAGAACTGTCTTTTATATTTCCGATGGCACCGCCATTACCGCGGAGACGCTGGGTCACAGTCTGCTGACGCAGTTTGAGGATCTGGAACTGCGCCAGCGCCGGGTGCCGTTTGTCGATTCCGTGGATAAAGCCGAAAAGGTGGTGGCCGAGGTGGCCGCGGCCGCTGCTGCCGATGGCAAAGCGCCAATTGTGTTCAACACCATCATCAATGAGGAACTGTCGGCAATCATCCATGGCTGCGAGGGCAAGGTGCTGGATTTGTTCGGCATTTTTCTCAAGCCGCTGGAGCAGGCGCTGGGCATGCAGCACACGCCATCCCAGGGCAAGGCGCACAGCATGCATGATGCGGTCAATTACGAGCACCGCATCGCCGCCACCAATTATGCGCTGTCGCATGATGACGGCGTGCGCACCAGCTTTGCCGAAGCCGAAGTGATCCTGGTCGGCGTGTCGCGCTCCGGCAAGACGCCGACCTGTCTGTACATGGCGCTGAACTTCGGTGTGCGCGCGGCCAATTATCCGTTGACCGATGATGATCTGGAGGGCAGGCGGTTACCAGAGTTTCTGCGCAAGCACCGCAAGAAGCTGTACGGCTTGACCATTGAGCCGGAGCGGCTGATGCAGATCCGCGACAATCGTCGTCCCGGCAGCAAATATGCCTCCATGCCCCAGTGCCGGTTTGAGGTGGCCGCAGCCGAGGCCATGCTGCGGCGTGAAAAGGTGCCGATGATCAACGCCACGCACGCCTCCATCGAAGAGATCGCCAGCCGTATACTCAGTGATCTGGGTATCCAGAAGCAATTGTTCTAAGTCAGATTTCGAAGTCAAGCATAACGGGTTCGTCGTTCTCGTATAAATATCCTCATCCACAGATTACACAGATTACACCGATGACATCCCAATTCAGCTTTGTCATTCCGCACTAGAAGCTTGTCATCGCGTCTGTCGTTGGCGTATCGTTTATGCTGTGCGCATGAACACAGACAAACAATACGATGTCATCGTCTGGGGAGCCACCGGCTTCACCGGACGTCTGGTGGTGCAATACCTGCTGCAGCAATACGGTGTTGACGGCGAGTTGAAATGGGCGGTGGCAGCACGCAATCAACCGCGCCTGCGTGCGTTGATCCATGAACTTGGCGATGCCGCTGACGGTCTGGACAGTTTCACCGCAGACAGCAATGATTTGCCCTGGCTGATCGAACTGACTGCGCGTTGCAAAGTGGTACTGACCACGGTTGGACCTTATGCGCTGTATGGCAGCAAGCTGATCCAGGCCTGTATCGAGACCGACACCGATTATTGTGATCTTTGCGGCGAGGTGCCGTGGATGCGGCAAATGCTGGATCAGCATGGCGCTGCCGCTGTCAGCAGTCAGGCGCGTTTCGTGCACTGCTGCGGGTTTGATTCGATTCCGTCCGATCTGGGCGTGCTGTACCTGCAGCAGCAGGCCGAGCAACGCTTCGGCAAGCCACTGCAGCGCATCAAGATGCGCGTGCGCGCCGCACGCGGCGGCATCAGCGGCGGTACTTATGCCAGCATGCTCAATATTGGTGAGCAGGCCAAGCAGGATTCTGCGATCGCCAATATCCTCAAGAACCCCTACTCGATCTGTCCGCCAGAGCGGCGAGAAGGCGTGCGCCAGCCGTATGTGTCCGGCGCCGAATTTGACGCCGATTTCAAAGCCTGGACGGCGCCGTTCGTGATGGCGGCGATCAACACCCGCATCGTGCATCGCAGCAATGCCTTGCGCGAAGACGACTATCTGCCGGAGTTGATCTACGACGAGGCGGTGCTCACCGGGCGTGGTATCGCCGGGCGCATGAAAGCACTCTCAGTGAGTCTGGGCATGGGCGCGTTTCTGGTCGGCGCGGCAATCCCACCCACACGTGCCTTGCTGAAGCGTTTTGTGTTGCCGAAGCCGGGCGAGGGTCCCAGCAAACAGCAGCGCGAGCAGGGTTTTTTCAAGCTGCAGTTTTACGCTGAAACAGCAGATGGAGACGTTCTCAAAGGCATGGTCAGTGGTGACCGCGATCCCGGCTACGGCTCTACCTGCAAGATGATCAGTGAAGCCGCGGTGGCTTTGAGCAAGCTGCCGAAACAGGATTTGCCGGGCGGTTTCTGGACCCCGGCCACAGCGCTGGGCGAGACTTTGCTGGAGCGCCTGCAGGCCAACGCCGGCTTGCAGTTTGCTGTGGAAGATTAGAGGTTCTTTGGTTTTCAGAGATCGTTTATTTTTCCAGCAGCATGCCGGCAATGCTTTTAGCCGCTTCGCGGCCTTCAAACACGGCGGTGACCACCAGATCGGCGCCGCGCACGACATCGCCGCCGGCGAAGATGCGTGGATGGTGGGTCTGGAACGGGTGCCGCTGATCATCGCCGACGCGGATACGCGCGTTGCTGTGGGTCTCGATGCCGGCCGCGCGCAGCCAGGCTGGCGGCTGCGGGCGAAAACCAAACGCCATGACCACGGCATCAACCTCGATTTGCTCTTCGCTGCCGACGATGGCTTCCGGCTGGCGACGTCCTGATGCGTCGGCTTCACCCAGCCGGGTTGCTTGCAGCCGCACGGCGTTGACCCGGTCGCTGCCTTCGATCGCCACTGGCTGGCGATTGAACAGAAATTCGACGCCTTCTTCGCGCGCGTTTTTTACCTCGCGGCGACTGCCGGGCATGTTGTCCTCATCGCGGCGATAGGCGCACACAACCCGCTCCGCGCCCTGGCGGATCGCCGTGCGCAGGCAGTCCATGGCGGTGTCGCCGCCACCCAGTACCAGCACGCGCTGATCCTTGAAATTGACATATGGCGTGTTCTCATTAGCACTGTTCAGCACATGATTCACGTTGCCAATCAGGTACGGCAGTGCCGCGTGCACGCCGGGCAGATCAAGCCCGGGAAAGTCGCCGCTGACATACTCGTAGGCACCGATGCCGGCGAACACGGCGTCGTAGTCGTCCAGCAGCGTGGCCAGCGAGATATCACGCCCGATCTCGGTATCCAGGTGAAAACCGATGTTCATGTCGTGCATGATCTGATGACGGGTCGCTATCACCTGCTTGTCCAGTTTGAACGGCGGGATGCCATAGCTGAGCAGGCCGCCGATGCGGGGATAGCGATCAAACACCTCTGCCTGGATGCCGGAGCGGGTAAGCACGTCAGCGCAGGCCAGCCCGGCCGGTCCGGCGCCGATGATGGCGACGCGCTTGCCGGTGGCCACCACCTTGCTCAGATCCGGTCGCCAGCCCTGCTTGACGGCTTCATCGGTGATGTACTTCTCGATCGAGCCGATGCTCACCGCACCAAGGCCGTCATTCAGCGTGCAGGCACCCTCACACAGCCGATCCTGCGGGCAGATGCGGCCACAGATTTCCGGCAGTGAATTGGTCTGATGCGACAACTCGGCGGCTTCAAACAGGCGGCCCTGCTTGATCAGCCGGAGCCAGTCGGGAATGAAATTGTGGACCGGGCAATCCCACTCGCAGTAGGGATTGCCGCAGTTGATGCAGCGCGCCGACTGATCGGCCGCCTGTTCCTGCTGGTATTGGCCATAGATTTCCTGCCATCCCAGCACGCGTACCGATACCGGCACCACTTGCGGGTCCTTGCGCGGTGATTGCAGGTAATGCAAGGGGCCAAATTGACTCATCAGGCTGCATCCCGCAAGGCTTTCATCAGGTCATCCAGCTCGGCCGCTTTCGGCTTCACCAGCCAGAAGCGCGGCAGCGTGCGGCGAAAATCTTCCAGCAGCTCGGCTGCCCAGCGGCTGTTGGTCGCTTGCGCGTGTTCGGTGATCAGATTGCGCAGATGATGGACATGGTTTTCCATGGTTTCCGGCGCGATATGATGAATATCGATGAGCTCGTGATTGTAGCGATCAACAAAATCGCGCTGTTCGTCCAGCACGTAGGCAAAGCCGCCGGTCATGCCGGCACCGAAGTTGATCCCGGTGGGACCGAGAATCACCACCACGCCGCCGGTCATGTATTCACAGGCATGATCACCGGCGCCTTCGATCACGGCGATGGCACCGGAGTTGCGCACGGCAAAGCGCTCGCCGGCCTGGCCGGCGGCAAACAGCCGTCCACCGGTGGCACCATACAGGCAGGTATTGCCCATAATCGTGGTTAAATGTGCCGGATAGACTATGCCGGCCGGAGGCCGCAGCGTGAGGCTGCCGCCGGACATGCTTTTGCCGACGTAATCATTCGCTTCGCCGCTCAGTTGAATGTGCAGGCCGGGGGCGTTGAATGCGCCCAGGCTCTGACCGGCGGTGCCGTGCAACTGCAGCGTCAGCGGGTGCTCGCAGATGCCCTCGGCGGCAAAACGACGCGCGATCTCGCCGGACAATTGTGCGCCGATGCTGCGATCATGATTGGCAATGGCATATTGCAGCCGCAACGGCTTGCCCTGTTTTAGCGCCGGCAGGGCATCGCTGTGGATGCGCGTGGCCAGCTCGCCGCGATCATGCGGTGGATTGCTGTCGACGGTGCAAAAGCGGTCACTGTCTGCAGCCAGACCGGTGCTGGCCAGCAACGGCGACAAATCCAGCTGGCGATGGCGTCCGCTGATGCTCGGGAGTCGCTGCAGGTATTCGGTGCGACCGATGATGTCATCCAGCTTGCTCACGCCAAGTTCAGCCAGCAGCTCGCGAACTTCCTCGGCGACAAAGCGGAAATAATTCACCACCATATCCGGCAGGCCGATGAAATGCTCGCTGCGCAGGGTCTTGTTCTGCGTCGCCACCCCGGTGGCGCAGTTGTTCAGGTGGCAGATGCGCAGGTATTTGCAGCCCAGAGCGATCATCGGTGCGGTACCGAAGCCGAAGCTTTCAGCGCCCAGAATCGCCGCCTTGACCACATCCAGGCCGGTCTTCAGGCCGCCGTCGGCCTGAATACGCACCTGGCCGCGCAGATCATTCTGCATCAGCACCTGGCGTACCTCACTCAAGCCCAGCTCCCACGGCGCGCCGGCGTATTTGACCGAGGTCAATGGACTCGCGCCGGTGCCGCCATCGTGGCCGGAAATGGTGATCAGATCGGCATAGGCCTTGACCACACCGGCAGCCACCGTGCCGATGCCGGGTTCTGCCACCAGCTTGACCGAGACCAGTGCCTGCGGGTTGACCTGCTTCAGGTCATAAATCAATTGCGCCAGATCCTCAATCGAGTAGATGTCGTGGTGCGGTGGGGGCGAAATCAGGCCGATGCCCGGCGTGGCGAAGCGCAGTCGGGCAATCAATGCATCGACCTTGTGGCCGGGCAACTGGCCGCCTTCTCCGGGCTTGGCGCCCTGGGCAATCTTGATCTGGATCACCTCGGCGTTGACCAGATAATGCGCGGTGACACCGAAGCGACCGGAGGCGATCTGCTTGATCTTGGACATGCGCTCGCTGCCGTAGCGGGCCGGATCTTCGCCGCCCTCGCCGGAATTGGAGCGTGCCCCAATGCGGTTCATTGCCACCGCCAGCGCCTCGTGCGCCTCGGGTGACAGCGCGCCCAGACTCATGCCGGCAGAATCAAAGCGCGGCAGGATATTTTCAGCAGGCTCCACTTGATCGATGCTGATAGCGTTATTTTTACTGCATAATCGAAGCAGATCGCGTAAGGATGCCGGCGGCCGCTGATTCACCAATGTCCTGAACCGGCGGTAGGCTTCGGCATCGTTGTGGCGTGATGCCTGCTGCAGCGTGGTCACCACGTCCGGGTTCCAGGCGTGGTATTCACCGCCGTGTACGTAGCGGTACAGGCCGCCGTGATCAATCGGGACGTTTGCATCCCAAGCCAGTTGCGCCAGTTCGTACTGATCCTGCCAGATGTCCTGAAATCCGCTGCCTTCGATGCGGCTGATGGCACCGGGAAAACACCTCTCGACCACATCGCTGGCCAGTCCGATCAACTCGAACAACTGCGCACCACGATACGAGCCGATGGTGGCGATGCCCATTTTCGAGATGATCTTGAACAGCCCCTTGCGGATGCCGCGGCGATAAGCTCGACCCAACTGCAGCGCCTGGGCACGGTCCTGCTCGATTTCACCGCTGCTGATCATGTCCTGCAGGGTTTGATAGACCAGGTATGGGTACACGGCGGTGGCACCGAAACCGATCAAGCAGGCAAAGTGATGCGCATCACGCACGGTGCCGGTCTCGATGATCAGATTGCACTGCGGTCGCTGCCCGGTGTGCAGCAGATGGTGATGGATGGCGCCGGTGGCGAGCAACGCATGCACCGGCAGCAGACCGCGCTGCAGGTAGCGATCGGAAATCAGCAGCAACAGCTTGCCGTTATTGACCGCTGCTTCTGCCTTGCGGCAAAGATCGGTCAGTGCCTCCTGCAGCGGCATGGATTCGGGATAATTCAGATCAATGAACTCGGACGGCAGCGAGAACTGCGGCGTATTGATCAGTTGGCGCAGCTTGCGCTGCGACAGCACCGGTGAATTCAGCAGCACGCGTTCGGCCATGGCGGCGTTGGGGGTAAAGATGTTGCCCTTGCGGCCGAGCCCGGTATCCAGTGACATCACCAGCCGTTCGCGCAAGGGATCAATGGCCGGATTGGTGACCTGTGCAAACTGCTGACGGCAGCAATCAAACAATGATCGCGGCCGCTGCGACATCACCGGCAGCGGCGTGTCATCGCCCATGGAGCCGATCGCCTCGGCCTGGTTGGTGGCCAGTACCTCGATCACCTCGCGTCGCTCTTCACGCGTGAGCTGAAACATTTTCTGATAGCAGGCCAGCGTCTCTGCGCTGAATGGCTCGGCCGCCATGTGCACGTCGACCAGCTCCGAATCCAGATAGCGCACGCCGGCTTTGAGCCATTTTTGAAACGGATGCAGTTTTTTCAGTGTGTTGTCGATGTGGCTGCGATCGAGCAGACGTCCGCGCTTGATATCGGCGGCCAGGATATCGCCCGGCCCCAGCCGGCCGCGCTGCACGACCTGGTCAGTGGGGACATCGATGACGCCGGTTTCGGAGGCCACAATCAGGCGCTGATCGGCGGTCAGTGTCCAGCGTGCCGGGCGCAGACCATTGCGATCCAGCGCACACACGGCGTAGCGGCCATCGCTGGTGACCAGCCCGGCCGGGCCGTCCCAGGCTTCCTGATGAAAGCTGAAGTATTCATAGAATGCGCGCAGGTCCGGATCCTGGTTGTCATCGGTCTGCCAGGCCGGTGGAAGCAACAGCCGCAATGCCTGCGGCAGCGGCATGCCGCCGCTGACCAGCAGCTCGACCATGTTGTCCAGCGACATCGAATCGGAGCCGTGCATGGATACCGGGCTGTCCAGCTCAGCCAGCGCTTCCAGTCCCGGCGGTATCAGCAGATGCTGGCGCGCCGCCACCCAGTTGCGGTTGCCGCGGATGGTGTTGATCTCGCCGTTGTGGGCGAGCAGGCGAAACGGCTGTGCCAGCCGCCAGGCGGGCAGGGTGTTGGTGGAAAAGCGCTGATGAAACACGGCCACGCTGGTGGTCAATCGCGTATCGGCCAGGTCCGGATAAAACTCGGCCAGATGTGCCGGCATCACCATGGCCTTGTATGCCAGCGTGGTGGCAGACAGGCTGGCGATGTAAAAGTCATCGCTGTCATCATCCAGCGCTTCACTGCAGCGTCGCCGCGCCAGGTAAAGCTGGCGCTGAAAATCGTGCTCGCCCGCCTGCTCGGGCGCGTTGATGAACACCTGTGCGATCAGCGGCTGGGTAGCCAGCGCACGCTGGCCCAGCGCAGCAGGCTGCACCGGCACGTCACGCCAGCCGGCCACCTGCAGGCCCTGTTGTTGAAAGATGTCATCGCAGGTCTGGCGCTGCGAGTCTGCACTACGCGGGTGCAAAAACACCATGCCTACAGCGAAATGTCGTGCCGGTTCGAAGCCGGCATCAGCCGCCGCCTGGCGCATGAAAGCCAGCGGTGTATTGATCAGGATGCCGCAACCGTCACCGGTTTTGCCGTCCGGAGCAATCGCACCACGATGGGTCAGTCGGCACAACGCTTCTACCGCATCACTGACGGTGCTGTGCTCAGCGCGGCCATCCAGGCGCGCGATGAGGCCAAAGCCGCAGGCGTCGTGCTCGAAATCACGATGATAAAGCGTTGCCCAGCGCTGCGTCGGCGCGTCA
>CAZHRH010000058.1:0-12572 GCA_964534475.1 uncultured Wenzhouxiangellaceae bacterium | reverse complement strand
CTGATCGCCGCAGCCAATCCTGCCAGCAGCATCAGCCTGGGGTTGATTGAGGGCCTGGGACCGCTGGCCGGCAAGGCCGACGCCAGCGCCACGCGCTTGCGCCAGGCCTGGCAGGGGCTGCAACAAAGCGGTCGCGACAAACGGCGCCGGCATGACAGTCCGGAAACCGCCATGCGCGCCCGGCTAAGCCAGAACCGCATGTTAGAAAGCAGCGCGCGCCTGCTCAACGAACGCAGCCTGCAGCAGCTCGACGACGGCTGGCAATGGCGCAGCGATCCGCGCTTGCGTCTGGCCAGCCCGGTGCGTTTTACGGAAACCGAAATCCTGCATCTGCTGCAGGCCATCGCGTGCCCGGTGTTGCAAATCCTGCCCGACCCACCTACCCGTCTGATGCCCGCAGAGGTGATGCAACGCCGCCTGGCCTCAGTGCGTGATTATCGCCAGCAGCAGTTCCCGGGCTATCATCATCTGCACATGGACAGTCCGGAAGCCTGTGCCAGCAGTCTATTCAGTTTTTTTCAACAACACGACACGCCATCAACATGAATCTGCAACACCGACAAATTGCCTCGCGCGATCGTCTCATCTTCGCGCTGGATGTGGCCGACACCCGACAGGCGCTGGCGCTGGTGGATGAACTCGGTGACGCGGTCAGTTTTTACAAGCTCGGTCTGGAAATCTTCCTGTCCGGCGATTACTACCCGCTGGTGACAGAACTGCAGCGACGTGACAAGAAGATCTTTGCCGATCTGAAGCTGTTTGATGTGCCGGCCACCGTGGCTGCAGCAGTGCGGCAACTGGCCGCTCGCGGCATTCAGTTCTGCACCGTGCACGGCCAGGACGCGATGCTTGCTGCAGCGGCAGAAGCTGCCGGCAGCATGCAGGTTCTCGCCGTGACCGCGCTGACCAGCCTGGACCAGGGCGATCTGGACAGCCTCGGTTTCCAGTGCGACCTACACGAACTGGTGCTGTCACGTGCGCGCCGGGCGCTGCAACTGGGTTGCGCCGGCGTCATATCGTCCGGACTGGAGGCGGTGGCGCTGCGCCAGCACTGTGATCCAGCCTTGCTTGTTGTCTGCCCGGGTATCCGTCCGCTGCACAACGATGTCGCCGACGATCAAAAGCGCACGGTGAATGTGGCGCAGGCGTTTGCCAACGGCGCCGACTACATCGTGGTGGGGCGGCCGATACGCCAGGCGGCGCAGCCTGCTGCCGCCGCCATGGCCATACAAGAAGACATTCATAGCATATTTAAATCATGAAATACAATGGTTTATAATAGCTAAAAGAAGTGTTGCTTTATTTATAAGATATAAGTTATTATATTATATCGGTTGTAACGGGCGTGACGTTCCCGATACGCGACCATCAGTTCCTTCCCGGCCTGGCCGGAACCTGTGAGCGGACCAGTCTCTGGTCCGCTTTTTTATGAACTGCAGTCAGCTCAGCGATCAGTCGTATGCAGCGATCCGGCAGATTGTCTGCAGCAGCAAGACATGCGATCATGCATGGCCCTGAGGTAAATCGACGGCCCTATGGACAAAATCAATGCAAGCTGGGCAAACTGGCGGCGACCCTACCTGTGGTGGCTGCAGTTGTTGCGCAAGATTATGCATCTATGGGTCAAGACCACGGTGCTGCCGCAGCCGCTGTCGGATCTGCATATCGACCCAGACCTGCCGGTGTGCTATGTGCTGGAAAACCATGCGCTGTCGTCGCTGCTGATTCTGGAACAGGTGTGCCGACAGCAGCAGTTACCGTCACCATTACAGCCACTGCAACTGCAAACCCAGAAACTGCCGCGCAGTCATGGTTCGCTGAGTCGTTTTCGCGGCGTGCTTATCCGGCGCAAGGTTCTGCGCCGCAGTTCGCGCATACTCGGCGCGCTGGTGACCAGTGGTATTGTGGCGGATGATCAGGATGTGCAGATCGTCCCGGTAACCGTGCTGGTGGGGCGGGCGCCGGATCTGGAGGTCAGCCTGACCAAGGTGCTGTTCAGTGAAAACTGGGATGTGGGTGGTCGCATTCGCCGCTTTTTCAGTCTGATCATCAATGGGCGCGCCACCATGCTGCAGTTTGCCGAACCGATCCTGCTCAGCGAGCTGCGCAGTGAAGGCCTGGACGATCAGCGCATCCTGCGCAAGCTCACGCGCATCCTGCGCGGTCACTTTCGCAATACCCGCGCTGCCGCAATCGGTCCTGATCGCTCGCACCGGCGCACGCTGATTGACAGCATTGTTGCCCGCGACGTGGTGCAACAGGCGATCGCAAGCTATGCGCAAAAACACGATGTGTCAGTGCAGCAAGCGGAAAAGGAGGCGCTGGACTGCGCCCGTGAAATCGCCGCCAATTATTCCTACACCATGATTCGCGCCAGCGAACTGGCCCTGCGCTGGTTCTGGCACCGCATCTATCGCGGCATTGACGTGCATCATTTCCGCGAGTTTCAGGAAATCGCCAGCAGTCACGAGATCATCTATGTGCCCTGTCATCGCAGCCACATTGATTATCTGTTGCTGTCGTTCATTCTTTATGAGCGTGGTTTTGTACCGCCGCATATTGCCGCCGGCATCAATCTGAATCTGCCGGTGCTGGGCTCATTTCTGCGTCGCGGCGGCGCCTTTTTCCTGCGCCGCAGTTTTCGCAGTCAGGCACTCTATACCACTGTGTTCAACGAGTATGTCAGCACCTTGCTGGCCAAAGGCGTGCATATCGAATACTTTATCGAGGGCACACGCAGCCGCACCGGCCGATTGCTGCCGCCCAAACTCGGCATGCTGGCCATGACCATGCGCGCCTATCTGCAAAACCCCGAGCGTCCGGTCATGTTTCAACCGGTGCACATTGGCTATGAGGCGCTGGTGGAAGGCAAAAGCTACGACCACGAACTGCGCGGTGGCGGCAAGCGCAAGGAATCCTGGCGCGATTTGATCGTCGGTGTGATCAGCATCCTGCGCCGCAACTACGGCCAGGTCAGCGTCAGCTTCGGGGCACCGCTTCTGCTCACGGACATGCTGGAAAAACATCACGAGGACTGGCACCAGGATCCACTTGAGCAACAGTTGAAACAGCAATGGCTGAACCCGGTGGTGGATGACGTCGCCTGGAACATCATGGCCAACATCAATGCCGCCACCCACGTCAACCCGGTCAATCTGCTCGCCATCTGTCTGCTGGCATCACGGCAGAACGCACTGGACGAACAGGACCTGCGTCAGTTGCTGGCGGTGTATCAGCGGCTGCTGCCACAACTGCCCTACGGCGAGCGTATCAGCATGACCGAGAAGACGCCCGACGACATCATTGACTACGGTATTGAACTTGGCGTCATAGAGCGGCGCGAGCACTCGCTCGGCAACATCATCAAGGTGCTGAAAAGCCAGCGCGTGCTGATCAGCTACTTCCGCAACAACCTGGCCCATCTGATTGCCGTGCCATCGTTGATTGCCTCCTGCTTTTTGCATACGCAGAAAGTCAGCGCTGCGCGCCTGCACCAGATCTGTCGCCTGGTCTACCCGCTGCTGCGCCGCGAGCTGTTTTTGCCCTGGCCGGAGACGCAACTGGAAAAAATCATCAATCATCACCTGCTGATATTCCAGCGCCTGGGTTTGCTGCGCAAGATCAGGCAAGAGCAACAGTATCAGCGGGCCAGTGGCGGCTCCAAGGAAGCCTGGCTACTGCGGTTGATCGCGCACGGCCTGCTGCAGACGCTGGAACGTATCTACATCACCTTCGCGGTACTGGGCAAGAATGGCAGCGGCAAGCTGAACCGGGTCGAACTGGAGAAAATGTGCCAACAATCGGCCGAGCGGCTGAGTATCCTGCACCAGTTCGAATCGCCGGAATTCTATGATCGCACGCTGTTCAAGCAATTGATCGACCAGATGCTGGAAATGGGTCTGCTGCAGCGTGATGAGGAAAACCGCTTTATTTTCGGCGACCAGCTTGATCAGCTCAACACTGACGCCAAGCTGATTCTGAGCAAGGAAATCCGCCACAGCATTCTGCAACTGGCACCGGACAAGCAGTTGCTGGAAGCCCTCACTGCAGGCAGCCCAGCCAGCACCACCCACACACCGGCTGGCACTGGCCACAGCACCGGATCAGACCAGCGCAAACAGGTCGAGGCGGTGGATGATTGAAACTGTTTTGGCAGACTGTTTTAATCCACAGATTACACAGATTCCACAGACACCGTTGCGAGCGACTGCAAGGAGCGCGGCAATCCAGAACATTTCACGGATCGAAGCTAGAACAGCAGGCATTGCCGATGGTTGTTGGTTATAAGATTTGCGCAGGGTAGAGTTATTCTGGCTATTCCGATCCCGGCGCGGCTACAGACCATAAATAAACCCGGTTTGAGCATGATCTGGCCGGGTACGCTATCTGATCATTCAAGCAATAATTCTGTGTAATCCGTGTAATCTGTGGATACTCCTTTGCTGCCTGATGCCACTCAGGCATCCAAATCAGGAATGGCCTTGGATTGCCAATAGCGGATCTGGTCTTTCAACCGCAGTTTTTGCATTTTCAATCGCTTCAGCGTGAGCTGATCCATGCTCGTCTGCGCCGACAGCGCAGCGATGGCCTGATCCAGATCGCGATGTTGCTGGCGCAATTGATACAACATTTCTGCAATGGTCTGCTCGGTCACAATACAATGGCTCGCTGGCGATGATCAATGATTTACATTACGATACCTGTGCCATGAGCGCGATACAAGCACGCCAACAGCAATATTCTGCCAACAAGCTGGTCAAGCGCCTGCAGCGCCAGGTCGGTCGTGCCATTGAGGATTTCAAAATGATCGAATCCGGCGATCGCGTCATGGTGTGTTTGTCCGGCGGCAAGGACTCCTACGCTCTGCTGGACATTCTGCTCGCGCTGCAGGCGCGCGCGCCGATTAAATTCAGCCTGCTTGCAGTCAATCTGGATCAGAAACAACCCGGCTTTCCCGAGCATGTTCTGCCTGCTTACCTGCGCCAGCGTGGTGTGGACTTTCACATCATCAAGCAGGACACCTACAGCGTGGTCAAGCGCGTCATACCTGAGGGCAAAACCACCTGCGGGCTGTGTTCCCGACTGCGTCGCGGCGCACTGTATCAGTTCGCCAGTGATCACAACATCAGCAAAATCGCGCTGGGACATCATCTTGATGACATTGTCGAGACGCTGTTTCTGAACCTGTTTTATGGCGGCAAACTCAAAGCCATGCCGCCCAAACTGCGCAGTGATGACGCTGCCAACATCGTCATACGTCCACTCGCCTACTGTCGCGAAAAGGATTTGCAAAGGCTGGCCGATCTGCGCAATTTTCCCATCATTCCCTGTAATCTTTGCGGCAGCCAGCCCAAGCTGCAGCGCCAGGCGATCAAACAGATGCTGCAGCAATGGGAGCGACAACATCCAGGGCGCATCGAAACCATTTTTCGTGCCATCGGTAATGTGCAGCCGGCGCAACTGGCTGACCCGAACCTGTTCGATTTCGCTGCGTTGCAGCGTGCCAGCGACGGCGATGTCGATGGCGCCAAGTTGTCAGCGACTGCACACCGCACGGTTGCGCTTGCCGGTGAGCAAACAGACGCTGACCAGACCGTGAGATAAGCCACATGCAAACCCGAACCGATCAGCAACCGCCGGACAGGGACGACAGCGACCCTGACCGGCATGGCGCCCTCAGCAGCACGCCAGCCAATCAGCGCCGGCGCCAGTTGCTGCAGCAGACCGGCCTGGTCACCGGCGCTGCGCTGCTTGCTGCCTGCGGCCAGCAAAGCGCAACCAGCACCGACAGCCGTTCACAACAACGCTGGCGCTGGAAGATGGTCACCACCTGGCCGCGCGATCTGCCCGGTGTCGGCAGCGGTGCACAACGCCTGGCCGATCGCATCGCCGAGCTCAGCAACGGTCGTCTGCAGATCGAGTTGTATGGCGCCGGCGAGCTGGTGCCGGCGTTCGAGGTGTTTGACACGGTCAGTTCCGGCATTGCCGAGATGGGACATGGTGCTGCTTATTACTGGAAAGGCAAGATCCCGGCCAGCCAGTTCTTCGGCAGCGTGCCGTTTGGCATGACCGCCGCCGAGACCACTTCCTGGCTGTATTATGGCGGCGGACTGGAGCTGTGGCAGGGCATCTATGCGCCGCATGGCGTGCAGGTTTTTCCCGCCGGCAACACCGGCGTGCAGATGGGTGGCTGGTACAATCAACCAATCACCAGCAGCGCCGATTTGCGCGGGCTGAAAATCCGCATTCCCGGGCTCGGCGGCGAAGTCATGCGCCGACTCGGCGCCAATGTGATCAATCTGCCTGGCTCGGAGATTTTTACCGCGCTGTCCACCGGCGGCGTCGATGCCACGGAGTGGATCGGCCCGTGGAACGATCTGACGTTTGGCCTGCATCAGGCGGCAAAATATTATTACTATCCGGGCTGGCAAGAGCCTGGCTCGACGCTGGAATGTGTCATCAATGCCGAGGCCTGGAACGCGCTGCCTGATGATCTGCAGGCCATCCTCCGCGTGGCCTGTCAGTCGATCACGCTGGATATCCACGCCGAATACACCGCGCGCAACCAACAGGCGCTGCAGACACTGGTCAACGAACACGGCGTCGAATTGCGCCAGTTCCCGGATCAGGTGCTCAGCGATCTGCGCACAACCTCACAGCAGGTGCTGGAAGATATCAGCCGGGGCGACGCCGACAGTGCAGAAATTTATGCCTCCTACCAGGCCTTCCAGCGCAAGGTGCGCGACTGGACGGCCAAATCCGAGCAGGTTTATCTGCAGCATCGTTGATGTTCATTCTATTGCTTTTTTATCCACAGATTGCACCGATTACACCGATGGTTTGTTGTCAGACACCCGACACTGGAACTTGCACGCAAGCGAGTCTGAGCTGATATCAGGGATTCGAATGGTTCGCCTTCAAGCACGCTCCTGCAGAGTGTCTTCGCACCACTAGCCAGCACAAAGTTGAGTAGTTTTGCGCTGGGTGTCGAGGCAATCCAATATTCGTGTTCATTCGCGTTTATTCGTGGAGCATAACTATCTGCTCGTGGGTGAGTAGTTACTCAAATATGATGATATTCAATCCGTGTAATGTTTCTGGATTGCCGCGCTCCTTGCAGTCGCTCGCAACGGTGTCCTTTGTAATCAGTGTAATCGGTGTAATCTGTGGATCCTCTTGTTACCAGATTGCCTTCAACCAGTCTGCACCGCTGAGTTGAGCACAAACCCGGCCCAGAAATAGGGGTGTGCGGTGGCCGGCTGCTGGCGCATCCAGGCCTGGGTCTGTTGCAGCGCGGCGGCGGTGGCAAGTCCATCCACCAGCAGATGCTGATAAAACCGCCGCATGAAGATGGCGGTGCGGTGATCATCCACTTTCCACAACGACGACAACACCTGATCGGCACCGGCGATCAAAAACGGCCGCGCCAGGCTCATGGCGCCATCGCCGGCAACAATACGCCCCTGCCCGGTTTCGCAGCCACTGAGCACGACCAGATCGGCCTGCACATCAAGCCCGATAATATTATGCGGGCGCAGCAGCGCCGGACCATCACCGCTTTCATTGGCCAGCAGCAGCGCTGACAGCATCGGGTACTGCAAATCGACCAGCCCATGCGAGGCGATATGCACCAGTTGATAGGGCTCCAGCCCGCCGCCGGTGATGAACTCGCTGCTCGCTACTGCGCCCAGGCGCAGATCAACTTTGGTCGCCGACTGCAGTCCGGCGATGGCTTCCGCTTCGCGTCGGGTGCCCAGCAGACGCGCGCTGCCGGCATCGCGCAGCAGGCGGCCAACCAGACTGTTCTGCGGATACAGCCGATCGGGATCATCGGCACTTTGCCAGTCGGGATCGGCCAGCACCAGCATGGCGCGCGCGGTCGGCTGCGCATCGGCTTGTGCATCGCTTTGTTTTAGCCTGTGCCCGGCTGTCGCCAGCAGCGCAGCCGACGGCACCGACAACACGACTTTGTCCGCCAGTTGATGCTGATCACCGTCGGCATCGGTATAACTGAGCAAGGCAAACGGTAGCGAGTTGAGCACGCCATCGGCCTGCACCAGCACCTCACTGGCACTGGCCAACTGCACCACCGCCGGTTGCAGCAGACTTTGCCCGAGTTTACTGGCCAGTTGTTCGATGCGGCCGCGCGCATTGCGCGGGTGTTGGGCTTGCTGCAGTAGCGCAGCCACTTGCATGGCGATCGTGCTGCCGTCAGCAATCTGTGCATGCTGCACCGTGTCGCCAGCAATGATCCAGACGATAACGACATCTCCCTGCAGGTAATAGCTCAGTAACACCTGTCCAGGACGCAGCAGTGACTGCAGCTTTTCCAGCGAAATCTGCGCTGCTGTGGCATCGTTCAGCGCCGCGCTGCTGGCGCTGCGCAGCGAGGTCTCGATACGGTCGATCTCGCGCCGTGCTGCCAGCACTCGACTGCTGTGATCATCTGCACGCTCAGACACGGGTAACAGTGTCTGCAGGTGCAGCTCGTTGATGGCGCGTGCGCGCTGATCCAGGAGCGCCTGCTGCTGCTGACGCAGCTCGGCGCCGCCGCGCTCAAAACGCAATTCCTGCAGGCTGCGCGCACGCGCCTGCTCGGCCACGCGCCAGGCTTCGCGCGGTTGCTCATCGGCCAGCAATGCCGCCACCTGGCGATCATACAAATCTCGCCGGGCGGCGAGAAACTCGGCCTGGCGCAACGGCGGCAACTGGCCCGCACGCAGGCTCTCGACCAGCGCGATGGCCTGCGCGTTGATACGCAGGTAAGCCTGCTGCTGGCCGGCTTGCTGTTCCAGCAACGCCAGCCGATCCAGCGTCTCGAACTCAGCCAGCACATCGGCCGTCTGCTCCAGTTGCTGCAGCGCCTGCCGCAGGGATTGCCGTGCTGCCGCCAGATCGCCGGCGGCAAGCTGCGCCTGACCCAGCCGGGACAGCGTGATGGCCGCTTCCGGCTGCGCGTCAAGATCGCTCAGTTGCTGATAGCTTTCCTGCAGCAAGGGCAGCGCGCGTTCGGCGTCGCCCTGCAGCAGCAGCAGATAGGCCAGTTCCGCGCGCACGCTGAGCGTCTCCACGCGCATGTCGGCTTGCTGATACTGCGTTATCGCCTGTTCGAAATCGTTCTCGGCGGCAGCATAGCGGCCCTGTTGACGCCGGAACTCGCCCTGATTCAACAACAGCTTGCCGTGCGTATTGGCATCGTCCACCTTCAGCGCCAGTGCCTGCTGCAGATGCTGGCTGGCGGCGTCCTGATCACCCAGCAGGGCGTACATACGACTCAGATTGAGCAGCGTCTCCGCCTGCCACAGCGTCGAATCGACGGTCTCAAAATACTCCAGCGCAGCGGTCAACAGCAGCAAAGCCTCGTCCAGCCGCCCCTGACGCTGCAGCATCTGCGCCAGGTTGCGGCGCGCCTGCTCCACCACCAACCGCCGATCCACCAGTCCATCAAACGCCAGCGCATTGCGCCAGTAGCGCTCGGCCAGCACCGGCTGGTCTCTGCCATCGAGCAGCAACGCCATGTTGTTCAAAGTATTGAGCGCATCGGAAAGATCGTTGATCTGATGCTGTTTCAGCAATGCAGGTGCTTGCTCATCCGTGATGGCGGCGCGCAAGTCGCTGTCTCCCTGATGAATGGTCAAAGCCAGCTCGTACTGTCGCAATGCCTCGGCATTATCACCACGCTGCGCAGCCAGCAAACCCAGGTTGTTGGCTAGATCGGCCAGATGGTTCTGATCCTGAAGCTGTTCGCGCAGCGCAACCGCGTTGCGATAATGCTGCTCGGCCTGCTGCAGATTGCCCAGCCGCCATTGGCACAGACCAAGCATGTTTTCACTGGCGGCGATGCCGCGCTGGTCTGCCAGCGTCTGGTATTGCTGCTGCAGCAACTGGAACTGCTGCAGCGCCTGATCCAGTTGCCCGAGTCTGATATGGTAGGTGGCCAACTCCCAGCGCGCGCTGGCTTCCCACTGTGCTGAACCGGCGGCGGCAAAGCCGACTGCCGCCGCGGCCAGCTTCTGTGCAATCAGGTCACTGGCAACCGGTTGCCCAAAATAGCGCTGCAGCTTCAGGTCGACCGCATCAAACAGCGCCTGTGCCGATACCAGCGGCAGGTCCGGCGGGCAGGCGCTGATGCTGATTTGATCGGACAGATTTTTTGCCTCCAGCGGCCGCAGTTGCACACTGGCAGCATGCTGATCCGGCAGCAAGAGATAACTGCCCTCATGTCCGCGCCAGCTGCCGGCGTAGCGGATAATCTCACCAGCGTCATCGCGGTATTCGGCGATGCTGTCGACGCCGTTGTTGTGCACGATCTGGCAGGGCAGCGTAGTACTGGCAGGCAATTTCATCACCGCGCTGGCTGACGTCACCAGAGGTGGCGTCAGCAGCGACAAAGAAACCGCAACAATCAGTGCTGCAAGCAGATAAGGATGGCGCACAGCAGGCGGATTTGGTTACAGCCGGTGGATAAAAAAATCAGTTCCTGCCGGTGCCAGTCCCTGCACCCGCATCCGGCGGCGACATGGCGTGAAAGCCGTGGAATTCACTGTCAGCGCTGAGGCAGTTCGGTGGCCTGGCAGCGGTGCTGACGATGCTCCAATCCATGACATCATCGTGCGCACAGTTGGCGGCGATCTGTTGTTCTGACATTTTCAGACCGGCCGCCTTGAGTTGCTCAGCACAGGTTTTGCCTGGATTCTGGTTTTGGCCATGCTCCTTAATCAGATTTACGGTCAATTGCTTGCAGCTGTTTTCCCGCAGTGTTTGATCATCAAAATTCAGCACCAGCAGGTTGTCGTTCAGCGTCTTGATGGCCGCCTTGAATTCATAGCGATCCAGCGTGCTGCGCTTGACCAGTATCAATGTGGCGTCCGTGCTGCCGGGCGCATTGCGCACCTGAAATTCATCGCCCGGCTCCATGTTGCGGTAGTTACAGGCTACATCAGCGGGATCCTGGCAGTACTGCACGGTCCAGGTGTAATTGGTGAGTTCATCAGGTTTCTTGCTGTCTTGCGCTTGCACGCTGATGGGACTGCTGCTGCAGCCCAGCGCCAGAGCGCTGACGATCAGGGTGGCGAGCAGCGGGTTTTTGTTGCTGGACATGATGGATTCTCCTGAAGTTTATGTCTGCTATTATTCTGCTGGAAGATGCACTAAACAAAGCATGCAGCAGCACAAGTATGCGCTGCTGCATGGTTTGATCTTTGGCCTGGCTTACAACCCGGCGGACCAAGATCAGATTTTAAACAATGTGTCAGTTCAGCTTATAGGTCTTGTCAAAACTGCCGTCGGCGCTGGTGACTTGCAGTTGCACATCGTCGTGCAGTCGAGGCACAAACACGGTCAGATAACCGCGTTCGTCAGCCTGCAGCGCCTGCCACGACCGGCTGCCGCTGCTGTCGCGCAAGATAACGGCAAACTCCTGATCCATGTAGGCAGAAACATCGACTTCCAGAATGGCCTGCTGCATATCGGCAGCCGGAGTGCTGCTATCGACACCGAACGCGCGCTGCTCCAGCAGCGTGATCACCGGCACCTGTACCTGCGGGCCCGCAAGCTGATCGATCTGCTGGGTCAAATCATGCATGCGGATGCCCAGTGCAAGCACCGTCAAGGATAAGAGACCGATGGCCGCTGACAGCGGCCATCGGGTGGGCACGCCGAGCATTCCCCAAATGCCATCGGCAGCCGATTCTATCTTCGTCGAAACGAGACCCTCGCGAAGCATAGCGTCAGTTTGAACTTGCGCAAACAGTTCATCATCGTCGAGCATCTCGATTTCCAGGCGCTCCGAATCGGCCGCCTCCCCGGCGTCCAGAAGATATCGTCTGATACGTTCCTGCTGTGGTTGTTTATTTTGCTGGTTCACCAACATTCCCTCGAACATAAGCCATATCTTCAGTACCCAATATGCATACTGTCGCCGTGCCGGTAAATCTCTCACTCTTGTCCGGCATGGTCTGTTTACAGATCAACTTGCTTCTCCAGCAGTTTACGCAAGCGCGCGCGGGCACGGAAAAGCACGCGGTCAAAGTGCTCTGCTGATACGTTCAAGGCGGCGCATATGCTTTGCTTGGGTTCCTCGGTAAGGTAAAAACGGCGCAGTATTTGCCGATCACGCGGCTGACGCAGTTGCCCCAGAGTTTTACGGATCATAGCGCCACGCTGCTCCTGCTCGATCTGGTCACTTAGCAGCGGCTGTTGGTCGGCAACATTGGCAACAAGCTCCCAGTCGGGGTGCGTGTTGCGCCGGTGATAAGTTCGCGCCTCGCCAATGGCCAGATTGATCGCGGTCTGGTAGATGAATGCCGCCAGTCGCTCCGGATCATCAATGCCACGCTCACGCAGCCGCTGCAAGACGACGATGAAAGTTTCCTGGCGCAGGTCTGCCGCCATGGAGAAGTCGCGGCAGCGGCGTCTGAGGATGAACTCGATCTTGCCGCTGTAGCGACGCACCAGCTCGGTTTCCGCTGCCTGATCGCCACTGGCAATGTTGTGCACCAGATCTGCCGGTGTCAGTTCCGCTGCTGGTTTGAACGCAGGATCGTCGAGCACTCGAACTCCATGTCAGTGAT
>CAZHRH010000057.1:2749-12633 GCA_964534475.1 uncultured Wenzhouxiangellaceae bacterium | reverse complement strand
GCCCACCTTCCATCAGCGGTGCCATGGCCAGCCCGTAGGACAGGTCCGGTGGCGCAATGCTGATTTGCCAGATGTTCCAGGTCGGTCCCTGGGATGCTCCCCACAGGATCATACCGACACCTAGCAAGGTAAACACCAGTGTCGTGACACCAAAAAAACCCACGTAGAATGGACCCACCCAGAAGTCGAATAAATCGCCTCCGATCAGAGTCCCTCCACGCACCCGGTACTTCCTCTCAAAACTGAGCATGGACATGTTTACACCCTCCAGACTGGGCCTAAAAGAAACCTCTGGTTTGTTCCACTCGCAACAAGCTGGTCCGTAAAACGGTACGGCCAGAATGCGTGGAGCAGACCAGAGGCTTCTGAAAATTTATAAAAAAAATAATGCTGACAACGGCAGGCTGCAGCACGGGATGAAACATCCCGTGGTTGCAAGCTGTCCGTTGCCAGCATCACCAGGTCGCCTCAGTTATACCAGGGGCTCCAGGGGAGCCAGTGATTGAGACTTTTCTGCATCCAGGCTGATGGTTGTAGCCATGCCGCCTGCTTTTGATGAACCTTCCAGCCAGTTGAACCGGTCGGTACTGAGCAGAATGAAATGAATCACCAGTGCCAGTACAAACAGGAACGAAAACAAAGCGATCAAGGTTCTTCTCGGATCGAATATCATCCATACACGCCACATAATCTTACTCCTATGACAGTAGTTGTGAAATGGGAGACAAGACAGCTTGTGCGGTATCGATTACCGCGGCGTATCCGCCTTCACCTGGTAACCACGGACGCCACTGCCACACCAGGAAGTGCGCAATAATGGCAATAACCGTGAATATGATGAAGCTTGTCATAAAGAGTTTATGAAACTCTTGAGCTTCATTCTCGGACAGCCCCGACAGGGATCCGCCTGAACGATCTAACTCAGACATACACTTTTCCTCATCCAAATGGCCTTGCGGCCGTTTTGCCACACCAACAATCCCGTATGGCGGGGATCACCATGACGCCAACCGTCATGGCTAAAATTAAGCTGTTGTTTGTTCATACCGTGAACACATAAGCCGAAATCGTGCTGGCCATGCGTCTGGCATCGCGCAATACCGATGTCTTGCGTGATGACTGCGCCGACCGGGACTCACTGCGCCAGCCGATCAGTCTCGCCAGCAGCACCAGTGGCACGCAAACCGTCATACAGCACCAGTAAAGAACCTGATATCCACGATCAGAATGATGCTGATGCAGCATGGTCATGGAAGTTGAATTGCTTTTGACGTTCATAGACTTACTCTCCATCGCAAGGAGTTGATAATGTATTGCGCAAGTGACCGACAGACATGTTCATGCTGCCTTGCTCTGCGCCAGGTATTTTTCCACCATGGCCAGCGTGACCCGCTCGCCGTCTTCACTTTCGGTCATGCGCTCAATGGCATCGCGCATGCGCTTGGCCGCGGATATACGCACCAGGACCGGCTGCGCCTCGACCACTTCGTCCATCGCTGCTCTGGCATCGGCATCCCATGGCAGCGAGCGGCCAAGCCGGGTCGGCGTCTGATCCACCTGATCCATTTCTCCGGCCAGCGGCAGGATGTTGAACAGCGCATCAAACAATGCGTTGCAGACTTCCTGCACCAGATAGGTGGCACCGCAGTAACCCATGAACGGGGTACCGGTATGACGCCGAATGATCGCGCCGGGGAAAGAGGCCGGGATGTAAATGGAACCGGCCTTGGATTCGGCCAGATACATACGCTCGTTGTAGCTGCCAAACACGATCAGCGGCTTGTGCTCATCGATCGCTGCCATCACCGCTTCATTGTCCGGCTTGACCCCGGCCCGCCGCGAGAAGGCGAAGGCGCAGGGCAGACCCAGATCGTTTTCCAGGAAGTGGCGGATACCACGGGCATGGGTATCATTGGCGACAATGCCGAAATTGGCGGTGGCAAAGAAATCCTGCGTCACCGAACGCCACAGATCCCACAATGGCTTGATCGTGGTGTGCTTTTCCCGCTCGATGAATGGTTCCGGATCCAGCTCCAGGATCTCGCCCAAAGAGCGCAGGAAGCTGGTCGTGCTGTGCAGACCGATCGGCGCCTGCAGATAAGGCTTGTCGAGTGCCTCACAGAGCATGCGACCGTACTCGCGGTACATGCAGATATTGGCATCGGCATTCACCAGTTTGGCGATATCGGCAAGATCGGCGCCGAGCGGAAAGACCATGTTGATTTCAGCGCCGATACCTTCAACCAGGCGACGGATTTCAGCCAGATCAGAAGGCGAATTGAAGTAACCGTAGGACGGGCCGATGATATTGACACGCGGCTTGTCACCTTCCTTGCGCTTTTTCTCACGCGGCATCTTGCCGCGCTTGAGACCAAACTCGGTCCACAACCAGTACATGGCGCGATTGGCGCTCTGCCACTGGTCTTCATCAATGGTACGCGGCAGAAATCGCTTGATGCTGGTGCCTTCCGGGGTGACACCGCCACCGATCATTTCGGCAATGGAGCCGGTCACCACCACACTCGGTTGGTCACTGTTGAGAACTTCATGCGCGCGCTTCATGGAATCTTCAGTACCATGGCCCATTTCGTGCTCGCTCAGGCCGGTCACCACAATCGGCAACTCGTGCGGCGGCAGGCCATCGGTGTAATGCAGTACCGACGTCACCGGCAGGTTTTCACAACCGACCGGGCCATCAATGATCACCTGCAGTCCCTTGACCGCAGAGAACACATACACTGCGCCCCAGTAGCCGCCGGCGCGATCGTGATCGAGTACCAGCATCAGACGCCCTCCTCGGCAGTGGAGCCGGCGATGACATTTTTGCCTTTGGCCGCCTTGAACTGTTTGCGCGTTTGCGGGATGTCTTCCCAGATACCGGCATTGTCACCTTTGCCGACTTCACCGAAGAAGTCATGCATGATGTCAAAGCGATTCTTGTTCTGCATGGCGCCATTGATCACGGTGGCCAGCGAACCAGCGCCGGCGGCGCCCATCAATGGTCGCGCTGAAATCAGGTTGGTGAAATACAGACCGGGGATGGCCAGTTCCTTGGCTTTTTGCACCACCGGTGTGGTACCAATGGCCAGATCCGGCTTGAATTCACGCATCGCAGCCAGATCCTGCTCCAGCGAGGCGCGATACGTAACTTCCACGCCATGCGCCTGCAGCCAGTCGCGATCGGCTTCGGACCAGCGCGTTTTCGGGCAGGCAGTACCGACGTAACGCAGATCGGCACCGCTTTCCACCAGCAGCCGCGCCACCAGCAGTTCGGAGCCTTCGTAGCCAGATAATGTGATGCGGCCATTGATCGGCATGCCCTGCAATGCCTCGCGGATGCCGGGCAGAATCTGCTGCTTGGCCTGCTCCAGCTTGGCGGCGGGGATGCTGCACACCTCGGCCAGGCTCTCCAGCCAGGCGGCTGTGCCGTCATAACCCACCGGCGCAGAACCGATCACCGGTCGTCCAGCAGCTTCAAACTCACGTATGGCTGCAGTATAGAAGGGGTGTATGGCAGCGACTGCAGCACCGTCCAGGGCAGCGTAGAGTTCGCGCCACTCACGGGTCGGCACTACTGGGCCTGCTTTCAGCCCGAGATGCTCCAGCATGCCACCAATGATCATCGGATCCACCGGGAACATTTCACCCAGCAAAGTCACCGTGGGTTGCTCGGAAACACCTTCACGGGGCGCTGCCACCGGACCCTGCTCAGCTTCGTTGCGGGCATAGTTGAGCATGGCACCGGCCAGGATGTCTTTCGCTTCGGCATGGGTGGGCACACCAAAACCCGGCACGTCGATGCCGATGATGCGCACGCCGTCAATCTCTTTCGGCAGCATGCGCAATGGCACACCCGAAGCCGTTGGTACGCACAGATTGGTCACCACGATGGCATCGTATTTTTCCGGGTCGGCCATTTTGTGCACGGCCTCGCGGATGTCTTCATACAGCTTGCCGGTGACCAGGGTTTCGGAATTGAAAGGTACGTAGCCGACGGTGCGCTTGGCACCATAAAAATGTGAGGTAAAGGTCAGTCCATAAACACAGCAAGCGGAACCGGACAAAATGGTCGCCGTGCGACGCATGCGCAAACCCACGCGCAGAGATCCAAACGCCGGACACATGCTTTGCGGCTGGTCGTGCGGACCCATGGGATAGTCTTCGGCATAACGATCAAGGATTTCACTCTTGCCGGCCTGGCGTGCCGCTTCCTGCAGCGTTGCCTTGCCGCCATGACAACCGCTTTCACTGCCACCATCGGCGGCATTGCCAGCAGCCTTCGCTACCGCCGGCTGCGGCGGCTGCACATTGATGGTGTGCAGCTCGGCATCGGTTTGCCCGTCGTTGTCCATCGACACCGCAGCGCTGTCGTCATAGACCACTTCGGTTGTGTTGTCGGTCAGATTGTCGCTAGTCATCGTCATGGCTGATCAAACGTTGTCGTAAACCACTTCCAGAGAAGGCTTCTGTATGTTGTTAACGCCGCACATATCCGCCGGTGTGGCCGGGGTCAGCGGCACTTCGCGGCCGCTTTCATCACTGTCGAACAGCCCCAGCAGGCCATCCTGATCCAGCGGATTTGGTAACACCGGCGGCGCTGAGCCGACATTGGTGGCCAATTCCTCGAACAGTGAGGCCCATGCCGTGTCCGGGCGGCCGATGATTTCGTAATTGGCGCTCTTGCGACGAATGTCCTCATGCTGCGGGATCGCTGACAACACCGGAATACCCACCGTCTTGGCGAAAGCCTGCGCTTCACCGGTACCATCATCCTTGTTGATGACCATGCCGGCAACGCCGACGTTGCCGCCAAGCTTGCGGAAATACTGCACCGCCGAACAAACGTTGTTGGCCACATAAAGTGACTGCAGGTCGTTGGAAGCCACCACGATTACCTTCTGGCACATGTCGCGGGCAATCGGCAGACCGAAGCCGCCGCAGACCACATCGCCGAGGAAATCAAGCAGCACGTAATCAAAATCCCATTCGTGGAAGCCGAGTTTTTCCATCAGCTCGAAGCCATGAATGATGCCGCGTCCGCCGCAACCGCGACCGACTTCCGGGCCACCCAGCTCCATGGCGTAGACGCCATCGCGGACGAAACAGACATCGCCGATCTCGACCTCTTCACCGGCCTCTTTCTTTTTAGAAGAGGTATCGATGATGGTCGGGCAACTGCGGCCGCCAAACAGCAGTGACGTGGTGTCACTTTTCGGATCGCAGCCGATCAGCAGAACCTTCTTGCCCTGCTGCGCCATCATGTAGGAGAGATTGGACAAGGTGAAACTTTTACCGATACCACCCTTGCCGTAAATGGCAATAATCTGGGTTTCCTTGGTTTCTGACCCCGCTGCCGGCGGAGCATCCGGTTCCTGAGCAGCCTCGGCGCGTAAATCCTCGGTCATTTTGACCTGGATATTCAGCGGCTTGCCATTGGCTTTTTTCGCGGTTGCGGCAGATACAGACATATTCAGCTTCTCCAATCTAAAATCATTTTCAGGCAGGCCGGATCGCCAAACGCGGTGGCGTAGGCCTCGGTCGCTTGTTGAGCAGGGAGTCGGTGGGTTAGCAGGTCATCCACGACCAGATCGCCGGAGTCGAGCAGATCGCGCACCAGTGTCAGATCATCCGGACGCCATTCTGCGGCGGTGCGAATGCTCGCCTCGCGCATGAAGGCGGGCGCAAAATCAAAGCTCAGTCGATCGTGATAGAAACCGGCCAGGATCACTTCACCGCCGGGCTTGAGGCGGGAGATCATGGTATCGAGCAGTTTGCCGGCACCGCTGGCATCAATGATGGACAGATACTTGCTGTCGCTGTCCTGCTCCGGGTCAACCACCTGGTAGTCGTGATCACCCTGGCGGCGCGCCGGGTCAATTTCCCACACCACTGGTGCAGCGTGTCCAAAAGCGATACTGAGCCGCGCCAGCAGCCGTCCCAGCACGCCATGACCAATGATCAGTTCGGCCGGTCTTTGGCCAGGCAGGCGCAGGGCATGACAGGCTGTTGCTGCCAGCGCCAGCATGACGCCTTGATGTTGAATGGATTCAGGCAGGGAGATCACTTTGCTGGCCGGCACCACCACTCTGGATGAAGCCCCGCCAAACAGGCCGCGAATGTCGCCATAGCAGCGCGCGCCGGAGACAAACACTCGGGTACCGATGGGCATACCGACGTTGCTGCCGGCCTGGGTCACAATACCCACTGATTCATAACCCGGCACCAGCGGATAACCCATGCCGGGAAACTGTTGCATGGTGCCTTCCCACAGCAGACGTTCGGTGCCGGTGCTGATACCGCTCCACTCGATGTCCACCACCACATCTTCAGCGCCGGGCTGGGACAGATCAAGATTCTGCAAGGACAATTCACCGGGCTGCTGCATCACCACGGCCGTGCACTTGAGGTCGTGCGCGTCGGCTCGGTAAGTACCTGGCTGCGGGGCTTTCATTTTCATCGAGTGTCAGTCTACGCTTACTGTTTTAATTGTCAAGTTCAATTTACACTTTTTTTTTGACCGTTGCAACAACCAGACTGCACAACATCGGAATCGATGTTTGCAGCAAGCGCACGCGCTGAAAACCTGCCTGCTGCAGAAACCCCTGATATTCCTTGAAACTCCTCGGTCTGCCCTGGCCCATGGCGTACAGGTAGAGACCAAAGTAGGCATCGCCCATGGCTTTGGCACCCGGTGTTTGCGCCAGCGGTTCGGCAATCAGCAGACATCCGTCGGCAGGCAAAACTTGCGCGCACCTGGCCAGCAACTGCTGCACCGGCGCATCATCATGATCGTGCAGAACGCGCACCAGCGTGATCAGATCAAACCCTGTCGGCAGCTCATCACGCTGGAAATCGCCGGAGAAAAAATCGCTGATTTCACTGCTGCCAGCCTGTGCGCGCTGGCGCGCCTGGGCAATCACCGGCGGCAGATCAAACAAGCCCAGATCAAGCTGCGGATAGCGTTGCCCGACACGCTGCAGAAACTCGCCGACACCGCCACCGACATCCAGCAGCCGGCGATGACTGGAAAAGTCATAGGCGCTCAGCACCTGATCGGCGACCATGTGCTGGGAGCTGGCCATCAACTCGCTGTATAGCTGATAGTCGCCGACGGCCTGCGCTGACGTCTGATCACTGCCGGCGTTGTCCAGCGCATAGCGCCAGAAGCGCTGCAGATGGGTGGGCTGCTGTTGCCGCTGCAACATGGCCAGTGGATCGGTCAGATCCTGATACAAATGCCGGTGATGGCGAACCATCGCGGCAATGCCGGGATTAGCCAGCATGGCGGCACCTTGAGCACCCAGCGCAAACTGATCGTCGCCGCGCTGCTCCAGCAGGTCCAGTGCGGCCGCAGCCAGCATCAGCCGCTGCAATGCCTGCCACGACAGTCCGCTACCCGGCTGCAACTGAGCGACTGATTTAGGCCCCGCCTGCAACTGCGTCAACAAATCCAGTTCGACGCAGGCATACAGTACTTGGGAATAGACAAAGCCGGCACACAGATCAAACAGATCGACCGCGCGGCGGCGCGCAATGCTGCGCAAGGGCCAGTAGCGGGCGGCGATACGCTGAAAGCGCGCATCAGCCAGCAGGCGGTTGCGCCGATCCTTGATCCAGGCATTGACAGTGGTCAGCACAGCGCGAGGCTGTTGCGGAAATGCTGGCGCTGATCAGGCAGCGCTGGCACGATCCAGCGCGTGCGCCATGAAGCGTTGCGACTCCACCGCTATGATCTGGCACAACTGATCACGGCCGGGACAATCGGGAATGGTGGCAATGGCGCCGTCGATCAACTCGCGCAGCTTGCGGGTGGAACCCTGCATGCCATATTCGGCCACGGCGTTGGGCCGACCCAGTGATTCATCGCGACCGACCGGCTTGCCGAGTTCGCTGGGATCAGCGCTGACATCAAGAATGTCATCGGCGATCTGATAGGCGCTGCCGATGCAGTCGCCGAGCGCCGCCCAGGCCTGATGATCGGCACCGGCGGCAGCAGCACCCATCATGGTTGCAGCCGCAAACAGAGAACCGGTTTTGGCATCCTGGTAGCGTGCCAGATCAACATCCTGCTCGCATTCCCAGGCCTGCCCGGCAACAATGCCATCGGGGGCACCGACAGCACGACCGAGGATATCCAGCAATGCCACCAGGCGCAGTGGATGCGCTGCGGCACCAACACCCAGGCTCTGAAACGCCATCACAATGAGGGCATCGCCACTGAGCACCGCCAGCGGTTCACCATAGGCCACATGCACGGCGGGCTTGCCGCGCCGGGTGCTGGCATCATCGAAACAGGGCAGATCATCGTGGATCAGCGAAGCGCAGTGCAGCAGTTCGATGGACACCGCCGCCGCATCGGCCACCTCGGCTTCGGCTGCGGCGGTGGCGTGATCATTAGCGCAGGCTGCAGCCACAGCCAGACACAAACGCGGCCTGACGCGGGCACCGCCCGGCATCACGGCATGTGCAATGGCTTGTGTCAATAACGGTGGACAGTGTCGATGCTGACCCCGATCCAGGGTGTTTTGTATGGCAAGTTCAATGCGTTGGGCTGGATCGGTCATGGCTTAGCTTCCGATGAGCTGTGCACATGTGGCACAGTCAGGTGTTAACTTGGATTGTCACAGATAGTGTAAGTTACAATAGACACTGTAGACATGCAAGTCAATGCTCTATCATATAAAGTCACTTAGTGATATCCACTAGATGTTCATTAATTGATCGTTCCCGGCATGGACGCAAACTGACTGCAAGATGGCAGAAACACAGCTCCCTATCATCATCATCGGTGCCGGCATTGGCGGTCTCAGTGCGGCCATCAGCCTGGCCAGTCGCGGCCTGCCGGTGCTGGTACTGGAGCGCCAGGCCGAACCCGGCGGCAAGCTGCGCAGCGTGAGCATCAGCGGTCAGGCCATCGATTCCGGCCCCACCGTACTGACCATGCGCCATATATTTGACCAAATGTTCCAAGCTGCCGGCAGCAGTCTGGATGAACATGTCGAGACGCAACCGGCGCAGATTCTTGCGCGCCATGCCTGGCGCGACGGCACGCGGCTGGATTTGCATGCCAGCCGCGAGCGCAGCGCGCGCGCCATTCGCGAATTTTCTGACCAGCGCGAAGCCAGCGGTTATCTGCGCTTTTGTAACGCCGCCGAGGGCTTGCATCAAATGCTTGATCGACCGTTCATGCAGCGCCCCCAACCCGGGCTGGGCGGTTTATTGACCAGGCTGAGCCTGTCTGATCAACTGCGCCTGCTGCGGGTCAACCCGTTCCGCTCGCTGTGGCAACTGCTGGGCGAGTATTTCCGCGATCCGCGCCTGCGCCAGTTGTTCGGTCGCTACGCCACCTATTCCGGCTCCTCACCGTGGCAGGCACCGGCCACGCTGATGCTGATCGCACACGTCGAGCAAAGCGGGGTCTGGTACCTGCCCGCCGGCATGCAGCAACTGGCCAGGGCGATGCATGCGCTGGCCGCGGCGCTGAGTGTCGAGTTCCAGTTTCGCGCCGAAGTGGATGATGTGCTGATCAATCGCAATGGCATCAGCGCAGTCAGGTTAAGCAGCGGCGAAACCATTCACGCACGCCACGTGATTGCCAATTGCGATACCCGCGCGTTGCTTGATGGCCAGCTCGGCAAGCAGGTCCAGCGTCGCCTGCGCGGGCCGCTGGGCATTCCCGGCAGCGCCTCGCTGCACACCGGCAAGCCCTCGCTGTCGGCCTTTACCTGGTCGATGCTGGCCAGGCCGCGTGGTTTTCCCCTGTCGCATCACAATGTGTTTTTCAATAACGACTATGCCGAGGAATTTCGCGCCATTTTTCATCGCCAGCAGATTGCCAACCCGGCCACTGTCTACGTCTGTGCCCAAGATCGTAGCCAGAATCG
>CAZHRH010000057.1:0-2649 GCA_964534475.1 uncultured Wenzhouxiangellaceae bacterium | reverse complement strand
ATCGTAGCCAGAATCGCAGCCAGAATCGGACTCACCAACAGCGCGCAGATCACAACAACCCGGCCGCGCCGGATGACGAACGCGAGCGGCTGTTCTGTCTGCTCAATGCACCGGCCGGCATGAGCATGGAGCAATGCCGTCAGCAGCAGTCGAAACTGACTGAGCAAGTGCTGGCCCACCTGGCCGACTGTGATCTGCTGCTGCGACCAGAGCCGGACTGCATGCGCATCACCACGCCGGCCGACTTTGCGCTGCGCTTTCCCGGCTCCGGCGGTGCGCTCTACGGCAGTGCCGTGCATGGCTGGCGTGCCGCATTCACGCGCCCGGGCTGTGCTACCAGAATCCCCGGACTTTATCTGTGCGGCGGCAGCGTGCACCCCGGCCCCGGCATCCCCATGGCGGCGATTTCCGGCCGTCTGGCGGCGGCGGCGGTGGCGCGTGACTGTGGCCTCGCCGATGTTGGATAAAATCACTGAGCATGCAGCTTTTTCCCGCTGAATCGCAACGCTTCCCGCGTTTTGACCTGCCGCTGCAAGCACCCGGCTACCGCTGGTGGTACATCGACGCTGCCAGTGCCGATCACCGCCAGGCGATCACCGTCATTGCGTTCCGCGGCAGCGTGTTCTCGCCCTATTATCGCCGCGCCAGAAAGCACAGCGCCGATGCCGACAACCACGTCGCGCTTAATGTCGCCGTGTACGGGCGCAACAGCCAGCGCTGGGCGATGACCGAACGCGGCCGCAAAGCGCTGCAATGTCAGGCTCAACTGCTGCGCATCGGCAAAAGCCAGTTGCGCTGGCTAGACGATGAGTTGATCGTGGACATCAATGAGCGCTGTGCGCCGATACCACAGGCACTGCGCGGACAGTTGCGCATTCGCCTGGGGCCGGCACAGTCACAGCACTTCGAGCTGGATCCCGCCGGCAACCACGCCTGGTGGCCGCTGGCACCGCTGGCCAGCATTGAAGTTGATCTCAGTCAGCCACGACAACACTGGCACGGCCGCGCTTATGTCGACAGCAATGCCGGCAACGAGCCGCTGGAACAGGCGTTTGCGCACTGGGACTGGTGCCGCACCGCCGATGCGCACAGCGACCATGACCATGCCATGATTTTATACAACCGGGTATTGCGCGACGGCAGCGCGCGGCGACTGGCCCTGCAGTTTGCTGCCGACGGCGGTCTCAGCGAACTGCCGCCGCCGCCAGCAGCCAGCCTGCCCACCACGCTCTGGCGGCTGCCACGATCCACCGGCGCAGATGATGGTCAAGCCGAGTTACTGCGCACGCTGGAAAGCGCACCGTTTTACGCCCGCTCATTGATCCGCACGACCCTGGCCGGGCAGCAGCGCGTGGCCATGCATGAAAACCTCGACTGTCAGCGCCTGAGCAAAACCAGCACGCAACTGATGCTGCCGTTTCGCATGCCGCGCTGGCCGTGGTAGCTGGCTTATATTCTTTCGCTATCGCAAGATAAACCATCCCGACCGATTGCAATCAGCACTGAAGCCGAACAACGCCCATCTCCCTCCCCTGCGCAGCAGGTTAACCACTAAAGCCAATCATCGCTCATCTCCCTCCCCTGCGCAGCGGGGGAAGCCTGGGTGGGGGCACATTATCCCGACCGAGTACATTCAGCACTGAAGCCGAACATCGCCAACCTCCCTCCCCTGCGCAGCAGGTTAACCACTAAAGCCAATCATCGCTCATCTCCCTCCCCTGCGCAGCGGGGGAGGGCCGGGGTGGGGGCAGCAGTACAGCGCTTTAACTTCCCTGTCTTTGTCGCAACGACAAATGACGAAGACTTCTGACGAGATACGCACGATGGCCTCGCCGCACTACCGGGTGGATATCTGTTGTCCGCATTGCGTTAATCAACTGACGCCGGAACGGGAAGCGGGTCTGCGTGAACGCGCTCGCAGAAGCGTTTACATGCCCGGCAAGAGGAGTCTGGCGGCGGGGATTGCTGAGTTTGAGCTGCTGGTGTTGAGGGGTTTTATTTGGCGTTGGGTTGCTGGTTGTTATATGGCGTGCCCGGGGTTTGATTGATGCCCCCATCCCGACCTTCCCCCGCTCGCGGGGGAAGGAGCTCGAGGTTTTACGCTTTCCCCGCTTGTGATGGAAGCGGTATCTTGAATCTCTGTCCTGGATCTTGTTAACCCCCCATCCCGACCTTCCCCCGCCCGCGGGGGAAGGAGTACTTCGTTTTAACCCGGCTTATTCATCACCAGATCGTCGCGAGGGGGTTCCAGGCCTCGTGAGTGCAGTGTTTTCGTGACCGAGCGCACCGGAAACGTACTCTGCTGTACGGTGAGGATGCGCGACCGATCGAAACGCTGCAGGCGCGGGCACTGGGGCCACCGCAGTAGATCGGGTGGTGAATAATCCGGGTTTAACGCTTTCCCCGCTTGCAGGAATGAGGTGATAAAGAGTTAATACTTTCACGGTCTGCTTATCAGGCAAGGCAACACTTCGTGGTTGACACCCCCTCCCCTGCGCAGCAGTGGAGGGCCGGGGTGGGGGCAGCAGTACAGCGCATTAACTTCCCTGTCTTTGGCGCAACGACGTGGACAAAGACTACTGAAGAGATATGCACGATGCACGACCCAGTTTCGCGATGCACGACCTGACCCCAGTTTCCTCAGTTTCA
>CAZHRH010000056.1:2607-12649 GCA_964534475.1 uncultured Wenzhouxiangellaceae bacterium | reverse complement strand
TCCGCTGCTGGTTTGAACGCAGGATCGTCGAGCACTCGAACTCCATGTCAGTGATAGGACTCCCGTCTAGATAGTATAGCGCGAGACAGACACTGCATAAGCACAGTTAAAGGTTAACGAAGACAATTCAGCATCGGGCTTGCGTTCTGGTGATCTGGTGTTATACTAATATACATCACTAGTCTACAAATACGCAGGAGCCCGATCATGCTTATCAAGCATCGACGTTACCGCATTGTCAGCGACAGCGCTGCCATCACCGCTGCCGTTATGTTGATTTTGGCACAATGGCTGGCACCAAAACCGATCATGCTTGAGGCAGAAAACACGCCGTTGACAGTTGCAGTGGCCGCGCCAGAACCGCTACCAGCAGATAAGCCGGCCGCTGCAATCAGCTTTTCCGATCTCATGCTGGATCTCGGGCTGCTGCTGTTTCTCAATCGGTGATCATCTTTCACCGCCTGCACGGCGCAAGCTTATGAGCAATATCTGGGACGACAGCCAGCCGATTTACCAGCAATTGCGCGAACGCACCATTGCCAGAATACTGGCGGGTGAACTGGCTGAGGGCGAAGCATTACCATCAGTGCGGCAGATCGCCGTGGACCTGCAGATCAATCCGATTACCGTCTCCAAAGCCTATCAGATGCTGGTTGATGATGGCCTGGTGGAAAAACGCCGCGGGCTGGGCATGTTTGTTATCAGCGGTGCTCGCCAGCGCCTGCTGGCGCGGGAACGCGAACACTTTCTGCAGCATGAATGGCCACACATGCTGCAGCGCATGCGCACTCTGGGTATCGATCTGCAACAAATGAAAACCCTGCTTGATGCAGCCGACCACAATGACCCGATAGAGGATCAGACATGAATACAAGCACAAGCTGCAGCAGCAACGATGTGGTGATCCGTGCCCGCAAGCTGCGCAAGCAGTATGGCCGCAAGGTGGCGGTGCGTGATATCAGCTTTGACATTCCCAAAGGCCGCATCGTTGGCCTGGTCGGTCCCAATGGTGCCGGCAAGACCTCGGCACTGAAGGCCCTGCTCGGGCTGGCCAACTTCTCCGGCGAACTCAGCGTGCTGGGGCTGCACCCGCTGCGCGAGCGTGATGAGCTGATGAAAAACATCGCCTTCATTGCTGATGTGGCTACGCTGCCGAAGTGGATCCGCGTGCGTGAGCTGACGCGACTGATGGCAGACATCCACCCGATGTTCTCCCAGGCCGAGTGCCAGCAATATCTGGCGGCGACCAAAATACAACCCGGCGACAAGGTCAAGTCGCTGTCCAAGGGCATGATCGTGCAACTGCATCTGGCGCTGGTCATGGCCATTGACGCCAAGGTGCTGGTGCTGGATGAGCCCACGCTGGGGCTGGACATCATGTTTCGCAAACGCTTCTACCAGCATCTGCTGGAAGAATATTTCGATGGCGAACGCACCATCATCATCACCACTCACCAGATCGAGGAAGTTGAACACATTCTCAGCGACCTGATCTTTATTCGCGACGGCGAGATCGTTTTGCACAGCGATATGGACAGCGTGCATGAGCGCTATGCCGAACTCATGGTCAATGCTGACCAGCTCGCAGCAGCACGGCAACTTGGCCCGCTGCATGAGCGCAATGTGTTCGGCCGCCATGTGTTGTTGTTTGAAAACGTCGATCGTGAACGGCTCGCAGAACTGGGCGAGCTGCACACACCATCGGTGGCGGATCTGTTCGTGGCGGTGATGAGCAATGACAATGCAGCGGCCGCCTCTAACGCTAGCGGAGATTTGGCATGATTAATGTTGCGCAACTGCCGATGCTGATCCGGCGCGAGTTCTGGGAGCACCGCTGGGCATTTGTTTATGCACCGCTGATCATCGCCGCACTAACCCTGTTGCTGCTGGTCATGGGCATGTTTTTTGCCATGGAAATCGACAACACGCGACTGTTCACCGAATCGGCCATGCGCGAGTTCGCCGCCAACAGCGCCAGCGACAAGCAAAAGCTGATGCGCGTACCGCTACTTGGTCTGATCATCAACTTCACCGGCATCATGCAGATCGTGCTGTTTTTCTATCTGGTCGGTGCCTTATATGACGAGCGCAAGGATCGCAGCATCCTGTTCTGGAAATCGCTGCCGATGTCCGATACCACCACCATCGTCAGCAAGCTGCTCACCGCCGGTATTGCCGTGCCGCTGGTGTACATGCTCACAGCAGCAGCCTTGCAGATCATCTTCATGTTGATCGGCTCAGGCTACGCGCTGGCCGCCGATGTGCCATTGTGGGCCACCATCTGGGCACCGGCGGGATTGCCCGGCCTGTGGGCCAGCGTGCTGGTGGCGATACCGATACAAATGTTGTGGGCATTGCCGCTGTTTGGCTGGTTTTTGCTGGTATCCGCATTTGCCCCCAGATTGCCGTGGCTGATTGCTCTGGCGGTGCCGGGTCTGATCGGACTGTTTCAGAATTACTTCAGCCTGCTGGATCGTTTCAAGCTGGCCGACAACAATCTGTGGATCATCTTCGTACAAAGATTTGTCGAGGGCGTACTGCCGATGAACTTCAGCTTTGAGGGCGAACTCAGCGACGATAGGATCTTAGCTGGTGTGCTGGAAGCCTTCACTTTCAGCAACAATCTAGCGCGCCTGGGCCGACTGGATCTGTGGCTCGGTGTGCTGGTCGGGCTGGCGCTGTTGTATGCGGCAGTGCGCATCCGCGCCCGCGCCAGCGACAACTGAAAGCGTTGAACCAGCGGCTCGCATACAAGCTCAACGTCCATGCGATTGTCAGCAATATTACACCAGCCGGGTCTTGTCGACCGCGGCCGTCTGAGAGCAACACGCAGCCGCTGTCACAGCATTGTCATGCAGCAACACTAGACTGTCATTAAAATGGTAAACATGATCATTTGAGGTAGATCGGTCAATGTCTATGGATGCTCAGCAGGAACATCAGGATCGCCACCGCCCTGCCGTCAATCTGAACCTGGAAACCACGCTGGAAAAACAGTTTCCCGATTGGTTCAATGGCCGCAAAAACAAACTGGCCCGCCCTATAAGCCGCGGCATGCATCGCTGGCTGGGCATGGACGTTGCCAACCAGATCCTGCGCGACTATAACCACTTGCAAGGTCTGTCGTTCATTGAGGCGGTGCTGCGTCAGTTCGATTTTCGCTATCTGGTGGATGACGTTGAACTGGCACAGATACCACCGCGCGGGCGCGTCATCATTGCCGCCAACCATCCGCTCGGCGGATTGGATTCTTTCGTGCTGCTGAAGCTGATCGGCGACATCCGCCCCGACGTAAAGATTCTCGCCAACGACATTCTGCTGCGCGTCGAGCCGATCAAGGAGTTGCTGCTGGGGGTCAGGATCATGGGCGGCAAGCCCAGCGCCAGCACCTATCGCAACATCATCAACGCGCTGGAGCAGGATCAGGCAGTGATCGTGTTTCCGGCTGGAGAAGTGTCCCGGCTCAGCCCGCTGGGTATACGCGACCGGCAATGGGAAACCGGCTTTCTGCGCTTCGCCGCCCACACCGGTGCGCCGGTGTTGCCAGTGCATCTCAAGGCCTACAATTCACCGTGGTTTTACGCGATCGCGGCGCTGGCGCGGCCACTGGGCACGCTGATGCTGCCGCGACAACTGTTTCTGCGCAAACAGCATACGCGCATGCCGATCCGCATCGGCACACCGATCTGCGCGCCCGAGGACAGCTCACGCGAGGCCCTGCGCAAACACTCCCGCACCATCCGCAACAAGGTCTACAGCCTGAGCAAAAAGCGCCGCCACAGTGAGCGCATGCAGGTGATACCGAAGGCAGAAAACCCGCGTCTGCTGCATGCCGAACTGCAGCAGTGCGAGCGCATCGGCCAGACCCAGGACGGCAAGGCCATTTATCTGGCGCGTCCGGACACCGGCAGCGTGCTGATGCGCGAGATCGGCCGTCTGCGCGAATACACCTTCCGCGCCGTCGGCGAAGGCACCGGTCTGCATCGCGATCTGGATCACTACGATCGCTACTACGAGCATCTGGTGCTGTGGGATGACGACAACCTGGAAGTTGCCGGCGCCTACCGCATGGTGCGCACCGCACCACTGGTCGCAAAACACGGCCTCAACGCACTCTACACCGCCGAGCTGTTCAACTATTCACCGGCCATGCAAACCTATCTTAAGCACGGCCTGGAGCTGGGCCGCAGCTTTGTGCAACCGCATTACTGGGGCTCGCGCAGCCTGGATTATCTGTGGCACGGCATCGGTGCCTACCTGCGCAAATATCCCGATGTGCGCTATCTGCTGGGTCCGGTGACCATTTCAGCACAGGAGCCGGCCGCCGCGCGCGACTGGCTGGTGGCCTACTACGACCGCTTCTTCGGCAGCGAGCAGACTCTGGCCGAAGCGCGCCAACCGTTCAGCTTCAACGGTGTCGCGCCCAGTTTTGAAGGTCTGGATGCCGACACCAGCTTCCAGATTCTGAAGCAGAACCTGCGCCAGATGGGCTCACGCATCCCCACTTTGTACAAGCAGTATACCGAGCTGTGCGAACCCGGCGGTGCCCGCTTCCTCGCCTTCGGCGTGGACCCGGATTTCAACAACTCGGTTGACGGTCTGATCCTGCTCGATCTGCACCGACTGCTGCCGAACAAGAAATCACGCTACATCCTGGGCGAACTGAAAAGCCCGCTGGACGGCAAGGCCGAACAAACAACCTGATTCCGGCACCGGTATTGTCGCTTATGCCAAGCTGGGCCTCGGCGTCCCCGAGGCGGATCATGATGCATACAAGCCTTGTTCGCGAATGTAGCCCAGCACACTCGCCGGCAGCAGAAAAGCGGGATCGCGACCGGCAGCGATTTGCTGACGGATATCGGTGGATGAAATCGCCAGTTCGGTGATGGGCAGATGCAGCACATGACCGGCTGCTGCGGACCACAATTGATCGCTGTGCTCAATGCAGCGCGGCTGCAGCAGCGTAGCCAGATCACCGCTGTACCCGGGCGTGTTGTCCGGCCGCGTCATGATCACCAGATGCGCCAACTGTGGTAACTGCTGCCAGCGATGCCATTGATTCAGCTTGTTGGCGGCATCCTGACCCAGCGCCAGCAACAAAGCTCGCCTGGCTCCGATGGCAGCGCGTATCTGGGTCAGCGTATCGACCATGTAGGATGGTCCGTCACGGTGGATTTCACAATCGTCCAGGCGGATACCGGGATGCTCCTGCAGCGCCAGCTGCAGCATGCGCAGACGATCGGAAGCGCTGGCCTGGGTGCGGTCGCGATGCGGTGGTTGACCCGCCGGCAGCATTCTGAAATCGTCAACTTGCAGTTGTTCATGCAACTCGGCGGCGGCACGCAAGTGACCAAAATGCACCGGATCAAAGGTACCGCCGAGAATCAGCGTGGCCGCATGCATGTCAAGCGGCTTGCTGCTTCTGCGGTGGTTTCGCCAGTTGCAGCAGCAATTGTTCCAGCAGCACCCAGAAATCACCGTATTGCTGGCCTTTGGCGACCCGATCCAGCGCCGCCAGCTCAATCATCGCTGTGGCCACCTGCTGTGCAGAAAGACGCCTGGCGGCACGCGTGATCACCTGCTGTTTGCTTTGCCAGATGTGCAGTTTCCGGCACGCTTCAGGCATTGACACCGTGCGCGTCATCTGCATGAATTGATGCAGGGTTTGCAGCTCGTTATGCAGCGTCGCCACCAGCACCTGCGGCACCACACCTTGCAGTTTGAGCCGGGCGGCAATACGCATGCTCAAGCCCAGGTTGCCGATCCACACCGCCGCGCACAGCTTGTAGGCATCGTAAGCGCTGCTGTCACTGACCGCAGCACGCACCTGCTCCAGCGTCACCGCACCGGCACCATTGGCCAGCAACAGCTTGTCGATTTCCTGTGCTGCCGCCAGCAGGCTGCCATCCACGCGCGCCGCCAGCCAGCGCACCACATCCGGCTCGGGGTGCAGGTCGCGCGCACGCATGCGCTGCTGTATCCAGTCCGGCAGTTGCGCTGATTTGATGTTCCATGCCGGCACATAGATGCCGGCCTGATCAATCTTTTTCACCCAGGCGGATTTTTCGCTGGCGAACACCCACTGTTCGGCAATCAGTAACAGTACGTCGCCATCCGGCTGCGCCTGTTGCAGCCACTCACCGATCGCCTTGGCACCGGCCACGCCGGGCTTGCCGGTGGGCAAACGCAGCTCCAGCAGGCGACGTTCAGCAAACAGCGACAAGGTATTACCGCTGGCGGACAATTGCTGCCAGTCGAAATTGCGTTCCGCGGTCATTAGTTCGCGCTGACCGATGCCGTGTTTTTTTGCTGCCGCGCGGATGCTGTCAACGGCTTCCTCGCGCAGCAGGATTTCCGGACCGGCGACCAGGTACACCGGCTTGAGTTGCTGCAATGCGTTATTGAGTTTATCGGGATAGAGTTTCATGGCAATCGGGCACGCCGAAGCGGGGAATCATGACCTTATGTCGTGCTCAGCTCCAGCGCCTCCAGCCGGATGATGACTTCGCTGGACATGCTGGATTCCAGATCCTTGCGCAAGAACTCCTCTTCGCTCTGGCTGGCGAGTACCGCACTGCTGTCAAAAGTATAATCGCGAAACAGCACCACCTCGTTGCGCCCTGACAGCGGCTGGCCGTCGGCATCCAGCAGCCGAAACGCCACCCGGTAGGTCAAGCGCAACTCGCTGATCAGGGCGTCGCCGGAAAACGATGCCGCCTCGCGCACGAAGCGGTTTTCGACGATGTCCAGAATGGCACTGGCCTGCTGTCGCTGTTCCACCACCTGCACGTTGTTGGTACGCAATTTGCGCTCCAGGCTGCGACCAAACTCACCGTAGCGATCGCCGATCTGCACATAGGTGCGCTGCATGACCGGCGGCAGGTCAGCCACGCCACGCAATTGAAAGCCACAAGCGCCCAGCAGCAAGCAGCAAGCAGTCAGCAGCAAACCGGTGGATAACTCTGATTTTGCCCGCAGCATTGCGGCAATGTTATTCATGGCATGCATTATGCCACCTGCCACAGCAGCCGACATGCTTCAGCCCACCACCAGATTGAGCAGCTTGTCCGGCACATGGATCACCTTGCGCAAATCAACACCGGCCAGATAACGCTGCACGTTTTCATCCTCACGCGCCGCTGCCAGCGTGGCCGCCTGATCCAGGCCCGGCGCCAGTTCCAGTTTGCTGCGCACCTTGCCATTGACCTGCACCACCACGGTGATGGCATCGCGCACGCGCGCTGATGCATCCACCTGCGGCCAGCCGGCCTGTTCGATGTCACCGATACCGCCCAACTGCGGCCACAAATGGGTGCACAGATGTGGCGTCACCGGATGCAGCATCTGCACCAGCGCGCTCCAGGCTTCGCGCGCCACCGCCAGGCCCTGCGCGCTGCTGTCGTCAAAGCGCTGTAATTGATTGGACAATTCCATCAGTGCAGCAATCGCGGTATTGAAAGTATAGCGGCGTTCAATGTCGTCGCTGACCTTGGCGATGGTGTCGTGCAGCTTGCGGCGCAGGTCACGCTGCTCAGCGTTCAACGCCGTGCTATCCAGCGCTGCCGGCGCACCCGCCTGCAGGTGCTGATGTATGCCTGACCAGATGCGGCGCAGAAAACGCCAGGCACCTTCCACGCCAGTTTCTGACCACTCCAGCGATTGCTCCGGCGGGGCCGCAAACAGCACGAACAGGCGCACCGTGTCGGCGCCGTATTGTTCCACCAGATCCTGCGGGTTGACGCCGTTGTTGCGTGATTTGGACATTTTCTCGGTGGCACCGATCTGCACCGGCTCGCCGTCGGCCAGCAGCACGGCCTGGCGCTGACCTTGGCTGTCGCTGCTGACATCCACTTCGGTCGGCCCATACCACAGCGTGCTGCCATCGGGCTGCTTGCGATAATAGGTTTCGGCCACCACCATGCCCTGGCACAGCAAACGCGTGGCCGGTTCATCCGAGTGCACCAGGCCGCAATCGCGCAGCAGCTTGTGGTAGAAACGAAAATACAACAGGTGCAAAATGGCATGCTCGATGCCGCCGATGTACTGGTTTACCGGCAGCCAGTAATCGGCCCGCGCATCAACCATATCCTGCGCACCGGGACTGCAATAGCGGGCGTAATACCAGGACGATTCCATGAACGTGTCGAAGGTGTCGGTTTCACGCTCGGCCGGTCCACCGCATAGCGGGCATGTTGTCTGGCGCCAGGTCGAATCGGTTTTCAATGGCGAGCTGACGCCGCTGAAGGCAACGTCTTCCGGCAGCAGCACCGGCAACTGATCTTCCGGCACCGGCACGGCGCCACAATCGGGGCAGTAAATCACCGGAATCGGACAACCCCAGTAACGCTGCCGCGATACGCCCCAGTCACGCAAGCGATATTGCGTGCTGGCCTTGCCCATGCCCTGTTGTGCCAGTCGCTCGACAATGGCATCGAACGCCTCGGCACTGCTCAGGCCATCAAACTCACCTGAATTAATCACCGTGCCGTAGCCGGTGTAAGGCGCATTTTCGGCTTCTGCAACATCTGTCGGCGGCGCAATCACCGCTACGATCGGCAGACCGTATTTACTGGCGAAAGCGTGATCGCGCTCGTCGTGCGCCGGCACCGACATCACCGCGCCGGTGCCGTAGCTCATGAGCACAAAGTTGGCGATCCAGATCGGTATGGTCGCGCCACTGAGCGGGTGAATGGCCTCATAGCCACTGTCCATACCGAGTTTTTCCGCCCGATCCAGATCTGCCTGCGCGGTGCCGCTGCGCTGACACTGCTCGATGAATGCAGCGATTTCGGGATTGCCTGCCGCCGCCTGCTGCGCCAGCGGATGCTGCGGTGCCAGCGCCATATAGGTCGCACCCAGCAGCGTGTCCGGGCGCGTACTGTAGACTTCCAGCACCTCGTCATGATCGACCACCTGGAACCTGATCTCGGCACCGTGCGAACGGCCGATCCAATTGCGCTGCATGGTCTTGACCGCTTCCGGCCAGCCCGGCAGATCATCCAGACCATCCAGCAGTTCATCAGCGTAAGCACTGATCTTGAGAAACCACTGCGGAATTTCACGTCGCTCGACCAGCGCCCCGGAGCGCCAGCCACGGCCTTCCACCACCTGCTCGTTGGCGAGCACGGTCTGATCCACCGGATCCCAGTTCACTTCGGCCAGTTTGTTATACACCAGGCCCTTTTTCATCAGCCGTGTAAACATCAACTGTTCCCAGCGGTAATACTCCGGGTCACAGGTGGCAAACTCGCGCGACCAGTCCAGCGCAAAACCCAGTTGCTGCAGTTGTTCGCGCATCTGCTCGATGTTGTCGCGGGTCCATTTTGCCGGCGGCACGCCGTGCTTGATGGCGGCGTTTTCCGCCGGCAGGCCAAACGCATCCCAACCCATCGGCTGCAGCACGTTTTTGCCCTGCAGGCGCTGGTAGCGGCTGATAACATCGCCGATGGAATAATTGCGCACATGGCCGATATGCAGCGCACCGCTGGGATACGGCAGCATCGACAGGCAGTAATATTTTTCCACACCGGGCTGTTCGGTGGCTTCGAATTGCCTGGTCTGCGTCCAGCGCTGCTGAACCTCGGCCTCGATCAGTTTGGGGTTGTAAGTGGCTTGCATAGGTTGCTTGCTGCCCCGCCTGGCATATAATTCAGGTTACCTGCAGCAACCTACCGGCTGTCTGCAAATAGACCATTGTAATCAATCGGACAGGTGAACTGCTGGCGTAAAACGTGGCAATTGAGGAGCAACAGCTTGCTGCAGGTTCACCTGGGAGCGCCGAGCCCCAGCTCGGCAGTAAATGCGCTGCCGAGCTGGGGCAAGGCCGGCCGCCGGCAAGCTCAGCGCTTGCCGAAAAACTTGCTCAGTAGACCGCCACCGCGACGCATGACTTCGTCCATGCCGATCTGACCATCACCGTCCTCGTCCAGCAGCATATTGAGCAGGCCGCCGGTCTGCGGTTGTTGCCTGAGCTGCTGTTTTTCCTGTGCCAGCAACGACTGCAACTGCTGCTGATCACCGATCTGCTGGTCGTCCTGCATCT
>CAZHRH010000056.1:0-2507 GCA_964534475.1 uncultured Wenzhouxiangellaceae bacterium | reverse complement strand
TGTCCAGCCCGGCGGCACCGGCCAGCGCCTGTTCGGCCTGCGGCTGCTTGCCGCCGAGCACGTGCTTGAGAATGGCCTGACCCTGCTGCGGTGCCTCGGCGGAGCCGAGGAAGCCGCCCAGATTACTCAACAGGCCGCCGTCATGGTCTTTTGCCAGCGCCGACCACAGGCCCTGGGCACCTTCGGGTTTGCTGGCGTTGCCGGCCAGACCGCCCAGCAGCATTGGCAACGCCGCCTGCACAGCATTTTGCACCTGGCTGCTGTCGGCACCGGTTTGTTGCTGCAGCGCACCGAGCGCCTGATCATCCAGTTGCTGTTGTAAAATCTGTAGTAAAGACATTGACACCACTCCTGCTGTTAGATGTGTGCGTTAGTATAGCGGCATTGTCTTGCCATGCCACGAACAGCTCATAATCCACGGACTTTTTCAACATGAATGAAACCACCAGCCACAAGCTGCTCATCGGCGACGGTACCGAGCGCGTTGCACTGCAAGCGCGTTTCGCCAACCGTCACGGTCTCATCACTGGTGCCACCGGCACCGGCAAGACGGTGACGCTGCAGATTCTTGCCGAAGCCTTTTCACGCATCGGCGTGCCGGTGTTTTTGTCTGATATCAAGGGCGATGTGTCCGGCATGTGCCAGCCGATCGCGCCGCACCCGAAAATCGATGAGCGGCTAAAGATCATCGGCATCGACGATCATCAGCCGCAGGCCTATCCGTGCATCTTCTGGGACCTGTTCGCGCAGCAGGGGCATCCGATCCGCGCCACCATCTCCGAAATCGGCCCGCTGCTGCTGGCCAATCTGCTGGAGCTCAATGACACCCAGGAAGGCGTGCTCAATATCGCCTTCAAGGTCGCCGACGAGCAGGGGCTGCTGCTGCTGGATTTACCCGATCTGCGCACGCTGCTGAATTTTGTCGCCGAACAGAAAAAGGAATTATCCAGTCTCTACGGCAATGTCAGCGGCGCCTCGGTGGCGGCCATCCAGCGGCGCCTGCTGGTGCTGGAACAACAAGGCGCCAATCATTTCTTCGGCGAACCGGCGCTGAAACTCGCAGATCTGATGCGCACCGATCTGTCCGGCCGCGGCATCATCAACATTCTCGCCGCCGATCGCCTGATGCAAAGCCCGCGGCTGTACAACACGCTGCTGCTGTGGCTGTTGTCGGAGCTGTTTGAGGAATTGCCGGAAGTCGGCGACCCGGACCAGCCGAAACTGGTGTTCTTTTTTGACGAGGCGCATCTGCTGTTTGACCGCGCGCCTAAAGCCCTGCTGGATAAAGTCGAGCAGGTGGTGCGGCTGATCCGCTCCAAGGGCGTCGGCGTGTACTTCATCACACAGAATCCGCTGGACGTACCCGACAGCGTGCTCGGCCAGCTCGGCAACCGCATCCAGCACGCCCTGCGCGCCTTCACCCCGCGCGATCAGAAAGCCGTGCGCGCGGCCGCCACCACGTTCCGCCAGAATCCGGACATCGACACCGAAACCGCCATCACCGAACTCGGCGTCGGCGAAGCGCTGGTCTCCACATTGCAAGACAAGGGCGTGCCGGGCATGGTGCAGCGTGTGTTGATCCGGCCGCCGGAATCACGCATCGGCCCGGCCACCACGCAAGAGCGCACCGCCGCCATCCAGCGCAGCCCGGTGGGCAGCCAGTACGACAACGCCGTGGATCGCGAATCAGCGCATGAAATCCTCACCCGACGCGCCGAGCAGGCGGCGGCTGAAGCCGAGGCCGCAGCCGAGCAGGCAGCCGCCCAAAAAGCTGAACAAAAGCAAAGCAAAAGCAGCGGCCGCGGCAACCGGCAATCGACCTGGGAGGCATTCAGCAAAACCGTGGTGCGCACCATCGGCTCCAACCTCGGCCGCCAGATCGTGCGCGGCGTGCTCGGCAGCATCAGCCGCCGCTGATGTTGTCGAACCATCGTCGCCACCACGCCAGCGGCAGCAGCAAGGCCAACAGCATGATTACCTTGCCCCAGGTGCTCATGGTCGGCACGGCGATGGCTTCGGGCGGCGATGGCGGCGGCGGTGGAACAACGCTGGCGGCTTGACCATACACGATGTAGCTGGAACCGGCGTAGCTGCGACCGCCGGGATCGGCACCGTCGGCACCGATGATGATGTCGTCGATGCCGTCGCCATTGATGTCGCCGGCGGCGCTGACCTGACGCCCGGCGCGCTCGGCAAAGGCGGCTCCATCGATGCGCATGCCGCTGTCGCCTGTGAGCCCACTGAGTGAGTTGACGGCGGCAAAGCCGGCCGTGGTGCCAAACAGCACGTAGACTTTGCCGGCGTCGATATTGCTGCCCACATCGCCGCCAATGGCGCTGACCAGCAGGTCGTCCAGGCCATCACCATTGAAATCACCGGCTTCGCTCACCGACCAGCCGGAGCCATCCAGTTCAGCGGCACCAACCAAGCGGAAACCGTCGCTGCCATCCAGTCGGGCCAGCACTATGCGCGATGGAAATGCTCCTGCACGCCCGAACACAACGTAG